>NZ_JBFBGL010000006.1:0-176366 GCF_040684635.1 Amycolatopsis sp. NPDC089917
CCGGCGATGATCAGCTTCGGCTTGTGCTCCTTGGCGAGGCGCTCGATCTCCTCGATGTCGACGATCCCGGTCTCTTTGTCGACGCGGGTTAGAACCCGAAACGCCACTCACGACCACCTCGACCCGACGCTCACCCGGCACGTGAACCTGCCCCAAGACCAGTCCTCAGTAGACAGGAGTTCCATGCCCACCGCGTCCGAAGTCATCGAAACGATCAACGCCCGCGCGAAGGAGGCCGGTGTCCGTGTCCGGCTGCACGCGGCGGAAATCGACGGTACCCGCCGGATCGGGATCGACGAGACCACACCCGTCGTCACGGCGTCGGTCTTCAAGGTCCCGGTCGCGCTGGAGCTGGCGAGGCAGGGCGCCGACGGCGAGCTCGACCTCAGCGAACCGGTCACCGTCCCACCGGGACATCCCACGCCGAGCCCGTACGGCCTGGCGACCTTCCGGCACGAGATCACGATGTCCTGGTACGACCTCGCGATCCTGATGATCGGGATCAGCGACAACGTCGCCACCGACCTGATCCTCGCCCGCGTCGGCAAGGAGCAGACGGCGAAAACGCTGCGGCGGCTCGGTTTCGAGCACACCACCGTCCCGCAGGACTGCGGAGAGGTGCTCGACAGCATCGGCGAGGACCTCGGGATCTCCTACGAGGACGACGAAAAGGCGCTGACGGAGCTCCCGATGGAGCGGATCGCCGCGTTGCGCGCGCTGCGACCGGAGCACACCTGCGCCACGACCGCCGAGGAGATCACCCGGCTGCTCGGGCTGATCTGGCGTGACGAGGCCGCGTCGTCGACGGCGTGCGCGGACATCCGGCGCTGGCTGGGACTCCAGGTGTGGCCGCACCGGCTGCGGTCGGGATTCCCGGACGACGGGATACGCGTCGGCGGCAAGACCGGGACGCTGCCGTCGGTGCGCAACGAGGTCGGCGTGGTCGAGTACCCGGATGGCGGCCGTTACGCGGTGGGGATTTTCACCGACGCCGTCGACGGGCGGTCGCGGGTGCCGGAGCGGGACGCGTTTATCGGCTTCGCCGCGGCACAGGCCGTCGAATGGCTCAGGCTTCCCGAGGCCGGGGGCGAATGATTCGTCCGCCCGGATGAATTTTCCGGCCGCTCTCGTCGTTCCGCACGAACCGGTGACGCCCGTCACCGTCCTAGCATTCCGGGAACTGCCGGTCCACTCTCTTCACGGACAAGGATGCCCATGTCGAAACTTTCCGAAATCGATACCTGGCTCGCGGAGAACCTTTCCTCGCTCCTGGCGAAGCATCAGGTGCCCGGCGCGGCCGTCGCGGTCTTCGCGAACGGCGAGGTGATCGACCACGCGGCCGGCGTCCTGAACAGGAACACCGGCGTGGAGTCCACAGTGGACTCCGTCTTCCAGATCGGGTCGATCACCAAGGTGTGGACGACGACCCTGGCGATGCAGCTCGTCGACGAAGGCTGGCTGGACCTCGACAAGCCCGTCCGCGACTACCTTCCCGAGTTCGCCCTCTCCGACGACGCCGCCGCGGGGCGCATCACCGTACGGCAGCTGACCTGTCACACCTCCGGCTTCGAGGGCGACATCTTCACCGACACCGGGCAGGGCGACGACTGCGTCGCGAAGCTCGTGGCCACGCTCGCCGACGTGCCCCAGCTGTTCGAGCCGGGCGAGATGTTCTCCTACAACAACGCCGGGTACTGCGTGCTCGGCAGGATCGTCGAGGTCCTGCGCGGCAAGTCCTACGACGAATGCCTGCGCGATCACCTCTTCGCGCCGCTCGGGCTGACCCACGCCGCGACCGGACCGTACGACGCGATCCGCTACCGCGCCGCGATCGGCCACCTCCAGGCCAAGCCGGACGACGAGCCGGAACCGGCTCCGGCCTGGGCGCTCACCCGGTCGAACGTCCCCGCCGGTTCGCATCTCGCGATGCGCCCGCGCGACCTGCTCACCTTCGTGCGCATGCACCTCGACGAGGGCCGCGCCGACGACGGCACGCAGGTCCTCCGGCCCGAAACCGCCCGTGCGATGTGGGAACGTCAGGTCGAGCTGCCCTACCTCGGCCTGATGGGCGGGGCGTGGGGCCTCGGCTGGATGATCTTCGACTGGACGGGTGGCCCGGTGATCGGCCACGACGGCGGCACCATCGGCCAGTCGGCGTTCCTGCGGGTGGTGCCGGGCAGCAACGTCGCGGTGGCGCTGCTGACCAACGGCGGCAAGCCGCTGCACCTCTACCTGGACGTCTTCCGGAAGGTACTGGGCGACCTGGCGGGAGTCGAGGTCCCTTCGCTGCCCGAGCCGAACGCCGCCGAGGCGCCCGCCGACCCGTCGCGTTACGTGGGCACGTACTCGTCGCAGGTCGCGGACATCGTGGTCAGCCAGGACGAGGACGGCGGCCTGTGGCTGGAACGCACGATGAAGGGTATGTTCGCCGACCTCGGCTCGGCGCCGGAGAAGAGCAGGCTGCTGGGCTACAAGGGCGACACGCTGGTCGCCGAGCACGGTGGGCTCGGCCTGCACATGCCGCACGCGTTCGTCGGCGACGACGGCAGCGGCCGCGCGTTGTACGTCCACACCGGACGCGCCGACCGGCGGGTGAGCCGGTGACGGCGATCGCCGAACGGATCGAGGCGGTCTTCGCGAACGCGGGGGCGCGCGGGTTCGTGCACGCGCGCGAGGTCGGCGTCACCGGCGGCCCCGAAGTCGGCGTCGGCGCGGACGACCCGGTCGTGCTGGCGTCGGTGTTCAAGATCCCGGTGGCGGTCGCGTTCGCCCGTGAGGTGGCCGCCGGACGGCTCGACGACACCGAGCGGACCCGTGTCACCTCGCGCTACCGGATCGGCGGGATCGGCACCGCCGGCTGCGCGGACGACGTCGAGATGAGCTGGCGCGACCTGGCGCATTTCATGCTGACGATGAGCGACAACGCCGCGACCGACGTCGTCTACCACCGGATCGGGCAGGACGCCGTCGACAAGGTCCTCGCCGACCTCGGGTTGGCCAGGACGCGGCTGATCGGCTGCTGCGAAGACCTCTTCGCGTCCGTGATCGCCGATCTCGGCGCGAAGCCGGACGACGATCTGGAAGCCGTCTTCGCCGCGGCCACCGAGGAACAGTTGTGGAAGCTCGCGGTGCTCGACCCCGAACGCACGACGGCGTCGACACCGCGGGAGATCACCGAACTGCTGGACGCGATCTGGACCGACCGCGCGGGCGACCCGGCCGCCTGCGAACGCGTGCGGACGATCATGGCCCAGCAGATCTGGCCCCACCGGATCTCGTCCGGTTTCCCGGCTGGGGTGGCGATCGCGGCGAAGACCGGGACGCTTCCCGCCGTCCGTAACGAAGCGGGAGTGGTGACCTTTGTGGACGGTCGCCGCTACGCCGTCGCGGTGTTCACCCGCGCCGACTCCCTGGCCGATCGCCTGCCCGCGGTCGATTCCGCCATCGGCGAGGCCGCCCGGCTCGCCGTCGAACACCTCCGTGCGCAGACCGTCACCCAGTAGGAGAACCGCATGAAGAAAGCCCGGCTCACCGCCGCGATCGCGAGCGTGGTGGCCTTGACCGTGAGCGCGTGCGGGGGGACGTCGCAATCCGGGCAGGACCGGACCGCGAATCAGAAACTGACCGAAGGCAAGACCTTCACCATGGCGATCGGGACCGACCCCGGTTCGCTGGACCCGGCGATGACGGTGCTCTCGACCGCCCTCGAGATCGGCCGCTATCTCTACGACAGCCTGATCAACCTCGACGAGACCGGGAAACCGATCCCGGGGCTCGCCGAGAAGTTCGAGGCGACCACGACCACGGCGTCGTTCACCCTGCGGAACGGGGTCACCTGCGACGACGGCACCCCGCTGACCGCGAGCGCCGTCGCCGCGAACATCAACTTCGTCGGCGATCCCGCCAACAAGTCGCCGATGTCCGGGCTCACCGTCACGCCGGGAACCAAGGCGACCGCCGACGACGCGGCCCGGACGATCACCCTCACCAGCGGGGCGCCCGACGCGTTCCTGCTGCGCAACCTCGGCGGTATGCCGATCGTATGCGGCAAGGGCGTGACCGACCGGCAGGCGCTGGCCAAGGGGAAGTACGGCACCGGCATGTTCACCATGACCGAGACCGTGCCGAACGACCACTACACCCTCACACGGCGGAAGGATTACGCGTGGGGGCCGGGGGATTGGAAGAGCGAGCAGCCGGGCCTGCCGGAGAAGGTGACCTTCCGGGTCATCCAGAACATGACGACCACGTCGAACCTGCTGTTGTCGGGTGAGCTCAACGCCGCCCGGATCACCGGGCAGGACCAGCAGCGCCTCCGGGCGCAGAAGCTGTTCCACGGCGAGCAGGTCGTGCCGATGGGCGAGATGTTCTTCAACCAGGCGCCCGGCCGGGCCGGTGCCGATCAGGCCGTCCGCCGCGCGCTGGTGCAGGCCCTTGATCTGGCCCAGATCGGCAAGGTGCTCACCAGTGGCACCGGGGCGCCCAGCCAGGGGATGGTCACCATCGAACCCAGGGCGTGCGCCGGTGACGCGGTGGCAGGCAAGCTGCCCGCGTTCGACGTCGCCGCGGCCAAGGCGGCCTTCGACGCGGCAGGCTGGAAGGCGGGTGCGGACGGCGTCCGGGTCAAGGACGGCAAACGGCTCGCGCTCACCGCGATCTACGGCTCCCAGCTCGGGCCGACGATGGCGTCCGCCGCCGAACTGATGCAGCAGTCGTGGAAGTCCGCCGGCGCGGACATCACGCTCAAGGCCCTCGACAGCCCGGGCACCAGTCAGGTGCTCTTCAACACCGGCGAGTGGGACATCTCGCTCGCGCCGGTGACCCTGCTGCTGCCGAGCCAGGTCACGTCGTTCGTGTCCGGGCCGAAACCGCCCGCCGGGACGAACTTCGCGCACATCGAGAACGAGAAGTACACGTCGGAGGCCGCGAAGGCGGCGCAAATGCCGGGTGACTCCGGTTGCGCGACCTGGCTCGCCGCGGAATCGGCGCTCATCGAGCGGCTGGACGTCGTGCCGTACGTCAACTCGGTGATCCCGATCTTCGGCAGCAACGCGCGGTTCAAGGTCAACTTCGGCACCATCGAACCGTCGAGCGTCCGGATGTACAGCTGATGGCGGTCGCGCTCGCCCCGGCGGGACTGCGCGGCAGCCCCTGGCTCTCGTTCGCGGTGCGCCGCCTCGGCCGGTTCGCGGTTTCGCTGTGGGTGCTGGTCACCATGGCGTTCCTGATGATCCAGCTGATCCCCGGCGACCCGGTCCGGGCGGCGCTCGGGCTGACCGCGCCGGTGGAACTGGTGAACGCGCGGCGGGCGGCGCTCGGTCTCGACGATCCGTTGTGGTCGCAGTACGTCCACTACCTCGGCGGGCTGCTCACCGGTGACTTCGGGACGTCGATGACGAGCGGGCAGCCGGTCTCCGAGGTGATCGGGGACCGGCTGCCCGCCACCCTCCAGCTGGCGTTGCCCGCCTTCGCGGTGGTCATCGCGGTGGCGATCCCGCTGGGGCTGCTGTTCGCCGTGCTGACCCGGGGCGGACGGCGCCGGGGTGGCGAACTGGCCTTCACCTCGACGACCGTGCTGCTCGCGGCCATCCCGGAGTTCCTGCTCGCCGTGGCGCTGGTCGCGTTCTTCGCGGTGCAGCTCGGCTGGTTCCCGGTCGCCGGGAACGCGGACGCGAGTTCGTTCGTGCTCCCGGTGATCGCGCTGGCGCTCGGCCCGGCCTCGGTGCTGTCCCGCATCGTCCGGGTGGAGACGCTTTCCGTGCTGGGCAACGACTTCATCCGCACCGCGCGGGCGAAACGGCTGCCCGCGCGGCTGGTCTACCTGCGGCACGCGCTCCCGAACGCGCTGACCGCGACGCTGACCATGGGCGGACTGATGCTGACCGGCATGGTCGCCGGGACGGTGCTGGTGGAGAACGTGTTCGCCTGGCCCGGTCTCGGCTCCACCATCGCGCAGTCGATCCTGCAGAAGGACTATCCGCTGGTGCAGGCGATCGTGCTCGTCTACGGCATCGGCGTGCTGCTGGTGAACCTGACGGTGGACGTGCTGCTGGCCGTCCTCGATCCGCGTTCGACGATCCGGGAGAATTGAGATGGCGAATCGGCGCGGAGCGAAATGGCTCGCGGCCCTGCGCACCCCGGTCGGCGCGTTCTCGGCGGGCTTGCTGGTCCTGGTGCTCCTTCTGGCGGTGCTGGCCCCGATCCTGTGGCACGACAAAGCTTTCGAGATCGATACCGAAGCCATCGCGCAAGCACCGTCGGCGGCGCATTGGCTGGGCACCGACGACCTCGGCCGCGACATCCTGTTCCGTGTCCTCGTGGCGACCCGGCTTTCGGTGCTGCTGGCCGTGTTCGCGACGGTGATCGGGGTGGCGACCGGACTCGTCCTCGGCACCTTGCCGTCGCTGTTGCCTCGGCCCGCCGCCCGCCTGCTCACCTCGGCGGTGAACATCGCGGTCGCGTTCCCCGGACTGCTGCTGGTGCTGTTCTTCTCGGTCATCTTCGGGGTCGGTACGCACGGCGCCGTGCTGGCGGTCGGTTTCGCGCTGGCGCCGGCGTTCGCGCGCCTGGCCCAGACGTTGTCGGCTTCCTTCGCGGGCCAGGACTTCGTGTCCGCCGCGCGGATCTCCGGGGTCGGCCGCGTCCGGCTGCTGGTCCGGCACATCCTGCCCAACATCGGTGAACCGCTGGTGGTGAACGCGACCATCGGCGCGGGCGCCTCACTGCTGGCGTTCGCCGGGCTTTCGTTCCTCGGCATCGGTGTCCAGGCGCCGGAGTACGACTGGGGACGGCTGCTCGGTGAGGGGCTCAACGGGATCTACGTCAATCCGGCGGCGGCGCTCGCGCCGGGTGTCGCGGTGGTGCTGGCTGGGCTCGCCTTCAACCTGGCGGGGGAGACCGTGGCGGGCGTGATCGGTGTCCGCACCGGGCTGCGCAAGCTCGCGCCGCGGCCGGTCGTTCCCGCCAGGGTGCCCGTCGCCGAAAACCGGGACGACGACGTGCTGGTGGTCGAGAACCTCCAGGTGGCGTTCCCGCGTCCGGCGGGCTGGACCGTCCCGGTGCGCGGGGTGAGCTTCACCGTCCGCGCGGGCGAGGTGATCGGCGTCGTCGGCGAGTCGGGTTCGGGGAAGAGCCTGACCGGGCTGGCGGTGTCACGGCTGGTCGAAGCACCGGCCGTGGTCACCGCGGACAGGCTCGATTTCGCCGGGAAGCCGTTGCTGACGACTCCGGAACGGGAGTTGCGCGGCCTGCTCGGCACGTCGCTGGCGATGGTGTTCCAGGACCCGATGACGTCGTTCAACCCGACCAAGCGGATCGGCCGTCAGCTGGCCGAGGTCGCCGAACAGCACCAGGGTCTGCCGCGGGCCGAGGCGTTCGACCGGGCCGTGGACCGGTTGCGCGCGGTGCGGATCCCGGCGGCGGAACGGCGGGCGAAGCAGTACCCGCACGAGTTCTCCGGCGGGATGCGGCAGCGCGCGATGATCGGCATGGGGCTGATGGGCGATCCGCGGCTGATCATCGCCGACGAACCGACCACGGCGCTCGACGTCACCGTGCAGCGGCAGCTGCTGCGCCTGTTGGCCCAGACCAGGTCGGAGCGGAACACGGCGATCATCCTGATCAGCCACGACATCGCGGTCGTTGCGCAGACCTGCGAACGGATGCTGGTCATGTACGCGGGCAGGGTGGTGGAGGACCTGCCGTCGGCGGGGACGCCGAGGCATCCCTACACGAAGGCGTTGCTGGCCGCGACGCTCGACCTGGAGACCGATCGCGACGCGCCGCTCGCGGTGATCCCGGGCCGCCCGCCGGAACCGGATCGCGTGCCCACCGGCTGCGCCTTCGCCGACCGGTGTCCCGCGGTGACCGACCGGTGCCGTCTCGAAGACCCGGTGCTGGAACGCGTGGAATCCGGGCACCGCGTCGCGTGCTGGGAGGCTTCTTCTTTGCCCATCAAGGAAACCGTGACCGCCGGAGGTGCGGAGTGAGTGATCTCGTCTTCGACACGGTGAGCGTGCGGTACGGCGGACGACGCGGTCTCACCGCCGTCGACCGGGTCGGGCTGACCGTCCCTTCCGGACAGGTCGTCGGTCTCGTCGGCGAATCGGGCTCGGGAAAATCGACGCTCGCGCGTGCGGCGGTCGGACTTTCCCCGGTCAGCGCCGGGCGGGTCCTGCTCGGCGGCTTGGACGTCCGGAAGCTGCCCCGGCGCCCGCCGTTGCAGATGGTGTTCCAGGATCCGTATTCCTCTTTGGACCCCCGGATGAGCATCGGGGAGTCGATCACCGAAGCGATCCCGCGTGGCGCCCTTTCCGGCCGCCGCGCGCGCCGGGACGAGGTCGCGCGGCTGCTGGAACTGGTCAACCTCGACCCGGAGCGAGCCGGGCACCTGCCGGGGCAGCTGTCCGGCGGCCAGCGGCAACGGGTGGCGCTCGCCCGCGCGCTGGCCGGGCGGCCCGAGGTGCTGATCGCGGACGAGATCACCTCTGCGCTCGACGTCTCGGTGCAGGGCGCGGTGCTCAACCTCGTCCGGTCCGTGCAACGGCGGCTGGGCCTGTCGATGCTGTTCATCTCGCACAACCTCGCGGTCATCCGCTACCTCAGCGACATCGTCGCCGTGATGTACCTCGGCCGGATCGTCGAGGTCGGCCCGGCCGAGCAGGTGCTCACGGATCCCCGGCATCCCTACACCCGCGACCTGCTCGCCGCGGCGCCTTCCGCGCACACGTCCTTGTTCGACACCGGCGCGGACGAGGCGACCGCCGACGCCGAACCCGCCGACCCGCACCATCCGCCCGCCGGATGCCGGTACCACACACGGTGTCCGGTCGGCCCGCTCGTGCGCGCCGACCGCGGACTCTGCCTGCAGGCGGATCCCACCGAGGGCTCGGCACACCGACGTCACTCGGCGGCCTGCCATTTCAGCGAAAACGAGAGCCACCAGCTCGCGATCCCCAGAGGAGCAAGCGCACCATGACCCGACGTCTCGGTCTCGACGACCTGTACGGAATCGCCGTCCCCAGCCAGCCTTCGCTGTCGCCGGACGGCGAACGGATCGTCTACGTCCTGCGCACTGCGGACCGCGACGAGGACCGGAACACGCACACGCTCTGGGAGGTCGGCGCCACCAACGGTGAAGCCCGGCAGTTGACGCGCGGAACCGCCGACCTGGCGCCGAGCTGGGCGCCGGACGGCACGCGGATCGCGTTCCTCCGCGCCAAGGACGGCCCGCCGCAGGTGTGGTTCCTGCCGTCGTCGGGCGGGGAGGCCGAACAGATCACCGAACTGCCGCTCGGGGCGGGCGCGCCGGTGTGGAGCCCGGACGGCGGCAAGATCGCGTTCTCGGCCGCGATCGACCTGGCGGGCGGCGAATCCGCGCCGAACGCGCCGGTGGTGGCGGACCGGCTGGACTTCAAGGCCGACGGCGCCGGACTGATCAAGACCATCCGCAAGCACTTGCACGTCCTCGACGTCGCGACGAAGGAAGTCCGGCAGGTCACCTTCGGCGACTGGCACGCCAGCGATCCGGCGTGGTCGCCCGATGGCACGCACCTGGCCTTCTCCGCCGGACGGGACGCCGACGCGGACCTGACCTTCCGTTCCGGCGCTTACGTCCTCGACGTCACCACGAAGACTTCCGAGCCGCGGCTGGTCGGCTCGGGTGAGGGGATGGCGGGCCCGGCCTGCTGGACCGCCGATGGCGCGGCGCTGCTGGTGGTCGGCCGGGCGGACACCCGCGTCGGCCACTTCGGACTGCTGAGCGTCCAGATCGACGGCGGTGCCACCGTCGATCTGGCGGCTTCGCTGGACCGCAACGTCATGGCCGGCGGCGGGGGATACCCGGGCGCCCTTCCGAAGCTGACCGCGGACGGCGGTTCCGTGCTGTTCGGTCTCCGCGATCGTGGCTGTACCCACCTGTACCGAGTGGACATCGACGGCGGGAATCCGCGTGCCGTCCTGGCGGGCGCCGGCAACGTGGTGTCCGGAATGGACACCACGGGGGCCAGGGCGGTGGTCGCCCTGGCCACGGACACCTCGTTCGGGGAGATCGCGGTCGTCGATCCCGAGACAGGCGACGTCGACGTGCGTACGTGGCATGGCGCCGCTGTCGCCGAGATCGAGCTCTTTCCTCGTGAGGAAAGGGAATTCACGATCGGCGACGGCACCGTCGTCCACGGCTGGCTGCTGCGGGATCCGGCCCGGTCCGGCGCCGCGCCGCTGCTGCTCGACATCCACGGCGGCCCGCACAACGCCTGGAACGGCGCTGCCGACTGGGTCCATCTCTATCACCAGGCGCTCGTCGCGCGAGGCTGGGCGGTGCTGCTGCTCAACCCGCGAGGCAGCGACGGCTACGGCGAGGACTTCTACACGGGCGCCGTGGGCGCTTGGGGCACCGCCGATTCGCCCGACTTCCTCGAACCGCTGGACCAGCTGGTCGCCGAAGGGATCGCCGACGCGGACCGTCTCGCCGTGTCCGGTTACAGCTATGGCGGGTACATGACCTGCTACCTGACCAGCCGCGACAACCGGTTCGCCGCCGCCGTCACCGGTGGCGTCGTCAGCGATCTGACCAGCATGGGCGGCACTTCCGACCTCGGGTACTACCTGGCCGTCGCCGAACTCGGCGGCACGTCGTGGGACGAGGCCAACGAGCGCTTCACGCCGTTCGCCCAGGTCGACCAGGTGCGGACGCCGACGCTGGTCATCCAGGGCGCGGACGACGACCGGTGCCCGGTCGGCCAGGCCGAGCAGTGGTTCGGTGCCCTGCGTGCGCGCGGCGTCCCGTCCCGGATGGTGCTGTACCCGGGCGCGTCGCATCTGTTCATCCTCGACGGCCCGCCCTCGCAGCGGCTCGACTACAACCGGCGGATCCTCGACTGGGTCGAGCAGTACGCCGTGCCGGCGGGCGAGGCGTCGCGGGTGCCGATCGAAGCGGCGCACTGGCAGCGGCGTCTGGCCGAACTCGCGCGCAAGCACGGCGTCCCCGGCGCCGCGCTGGGCATCACGCGGGTCGGCGATGACGTGGAAGACGCTGAGGTGCACGCCTCCTACGGCGTGCTCAACACGGCGACCGGGGTCGAGGTCACCGAGGATTCGGTGTTCCAGATCGGGTCGATCTCCAAGGTGTGGACCTCGACCGTGGTGATGCAGCTGGTCGACGAAGGGCTGCTCGACCTGGACGCGCCGATCGCCGACGTCGTCCCGGAACTGCGGCTGGCCGATCCGGACGTCGCCAAGCAGGTGACCATGCGGCATCTGCTGACGCACACCAGCGGGATCGACGGTGACGTCTTCACCGACACCGGCCGTGGTGACGACACGCTGGAGCGCTACGTCGAGATCCTCGACCAGGCCGCGCAGAATCACCCGCTCGGCGAGACTTTCTCCTACTGCAACTCGGGTTTCGTGCTCATGGGCAGGGTGATCGAGAAGCTCACCGGGCAGACCTGGGACGCCGCGATGCGGGAGAAGCTGTTCGCCCCGCTCGGGCTCACCCACACCGTGACCCTGCCCGAGGAAGCGCTGATGTTCCGCGCAGCCGTCGGGCACGTCCCCGACGCGGACAAGGAGCCTCGGCCCGCGCCGATCTGGGGGTTGCCCCGGAACATGGGCCCGGCGGGCCTGATCACCGCCACGACCAAGGACGTCCTCGGGTTCGCCCGGCTGCACCTGACCGGCGGGCTCACCCCGGCCGGTGAACGGATCCTGACGACGGCGTCCGCGACCGCGATGGCGTCGAAACAGGCCGACCTCCCCGACAAGCACTCGCTCGGCGATTCCTGGGGGCTCGGCTGGATCCGCGACGACTGGAGCGGGCAGCGGGTCATCGGCCACGACGGCAACACGATCGGGCAGTCGGCGTTCCTGCGGCTGCTGCCCGCTCAAGGGCTCGCCGTCACGCTGCTCACCAACGGCGGCAACACGCGCGACCTGTTCCAGGAGCTGTACCGGGAGATCTTCGCGGAACTCGCCGACGTGGCGATGCCGAAGCCGCTGGAACCGCCCACGACCCCGGTCACCGTCGACGGTTCGAGGCATGTCGGCGTCTACGAACGGGCAGGGGTGGAGATGGAGGTCCTGGCCGAAGGGGACGGACTCCGGCTCCGTCAGACCGTCACGGGCCCGCTCGCCGAGCTGATGCCGGAGAAGACGCTGGAATTCGACCTGATCCCGGTGACCGACTCGCTCTACGTCTACCGTGAGCCGGGTGCCCAGACCTGGATGCCGGTCACGTTCTACACGTTGTCGACGGGGGAGCCGTACCTGCACTACGGCGTGCGCGCGACGCCGAAGGTCTCTTAAAGTCCTTGGCCCGCCCGGACGTTTCCTTCCGGGCGGGCCAGGGTTCATGCCTTGCGCCGCGCTAGGTGACGGATCACCAGAAGGACGATGCAGACGACCGAGACGCCGCCCGCGACCATCCGGAGGGTGAAGTCCAACCCCGCGAACTGGCCGACCGAGTTGGTGGCGGCGCCGGCGAGGAGGACGAGCCAGAGCGAGGCGGTGACCAGTGCGCCGCCGGTGTTTTTGCTGTCGTTCATGGGAAAGACGCTAGGGACCGGCGAGGCCGGGAACCAGGGGAGTGACCCCCGATCGCCGGTGGTGCTGGCGCTACCCCGGAATCCGCGCGCACTAGTGTCGTGCCGTGCAGGAATTCCGCGAGTTGCTTCGCAGCGTTAGACAACGCCCTGGCCTGTACCTGCTCGACGGCAGCGACCTCGATTACCGGCAAGCGGTCACCTTCGTCACCGGACTCGACCTGGGGACGAACGGCCGTCTGCTCGACGGCTTCCGCGAGTTCCTGGTGCTCAAGGCGGACGTGGGCGCGAACCTCGTCTGGTCGAGTTTGGTCCGCATCGTGGTGCATGGGCGTGACCATCGATCCATGGCCGACAAGGACGACCAAGTCCTGGTCGACGGCCTGTGGGACCTGCTTGACGAGTTTCTCGCGGAGACGGCCGCGGCCGGCAGCAGGCGAATCCACCACGAATATTTCCTCTGGTGCCAAAGCAGTCGTCGTTCAACCTGGACCTTGAGCGGTTTTCCTCGTCGCCGCCTCGTCCGATGTTCGAACTCGCCGAGGCGGCGGATTCGCTCCACACGTCTCCTGCGCTCGTCATGGACCTCGTCGCGCAAGGAAAGCTTCGGCCCATGCGGGCCGGGGCCACGCTCATGTTCGTCCGCGCCAAGATTGAGCGACTGGCGACCGAGCGCGATCACCTGACGGAAGACGGTTCAGACTGAGGCATGGTTCCTGACGCGAGAGGAGGTCGATGAACTCGGCGGCAGGGACGGTGTCCACGAGGCGGTCGTCCTCGATCCGAACCGATGAGTCACGGCTGTTCTCCACGGTCCTGCTTCCGGAGACAGTCCTGGAGCGTGGCATGGCGGAACTGGTGATCGACGCGCACATCCACACCGACGAGCAGGGCCGGGCTGGACCGTCGAGGATCACCTCGCTTTGACGGCCGACGCCGGAATCGACCGAGCACTCCGCCGTGCCGCCGGCAGAGCGACGATGCCCGCAAGGCTGTCCCGCTCGAACGGCGCCAGCGACAACGCGTGACGGTGCTCCGGCAGCAACTCGTCGACCACGGCGTACGCGGAGCGCAGGTCGACCATGTCGGCTTCGCGCCGGTGTTCCGGCGCTCACCCCGCGGTAGTCGTCGTAGGAGTCCCCTCTGCCGCGGCCTCGGCTCTCGCGACGAGCAGAAGTACTCCCTCAGTGATCACCTGATCTTGACGAGCAGACCGGCATCGGCCTGGCTGAGCTTCACCGGAAGTGGTCGAGGGTCTCGCAGTCGCAGGAACCCAGCACCTTCACCGCGGATCGGGAGAGCAGGTCCCAGGACAACCCTCGGGCTTCGATCCAGTCCCTGGTCGCGGGAAAGGTGAACCGGTGGTCGCACGCCGCGCTCGCCAGGCGTTCCCGCAGGTGCGCCACGAGCGCGTCGCGGTCGTCCGGCGTCAGGCCGAGCCGGCGGTCCGCGCGCCGGACTCGGTCCGCGTGGAACTCCTCCCGCCGGATACGCGCGGCCTGGTCGGTCAGCCCTGCGGCCGCCAGTCTCGCCTCGAAGACCTTCACCCGGAACCGCTCCAGCGACAGGATGGTGGTGAAGTGGCCGTCGGTGGGCAGGACGGCGATCTCGTGCCCCTCCCGATGGAAGCGTTCGAACACCTCGTCAAGCAGCACGTCGACGTCGACCGGGGTCGCCGGACCGGCATCCTCGAACCCCATCGCCTCGGCGGCCATCACGGCCAATCTGGGGTGCGGCCACAACGGGACGAGGGCGTTGTCCTGGTCGTCGATCTCCAGCAGGCCGGTCTCGAAGTCCCATGCCCACACCGTCCCGGTGGCCGCGACGGTGGTGAAGAAGAACTCGTCGCGTCCGGCCCGATCTCCGGCCCACAGCCCCAGGGCCCCGTCCTCCGACAACGAAGGGATCGTGGTCATCGGGCCTGCTCCTCATCGTCCGCAGTTTCGGAGACGAAGCCTAACCTGCCTCCAGGTCGGTCCGTTCGATCGCTCCGCGGCATGAGCGAACGGCCGGTTCCGGTCAGTCGTGACAATCGCCGGGTGGCGTCCTGGAGGATTTTCCACGACTTGGGCTGTGTGAACAGGTGACTCCGCTGTCGCGGATCGGGCAGCTCGGACAGGGGGTGGCTGTGACGCGTCAGGAAGGTCCGGGCCGGCTGGTGGGCGGCCGGTACCGGTTGGCCGGTGAGCTGGGCTCCGGTGGGTTCGGCCGCGTCTGGAGGGCTCACGACGAGACCCTGGACGTGGAGGTGGCGATCAAAGAGGTGTTTCTGCCGCCTTCGGCGTCGGAGGCTGAGCGCGCCGAACGGTCCGTCCGCGCCGTGCGGGAGGCCCGCCACTCGGCCAAGCTGCGCGAGCACCCGAACGTCGTCGGCGTGCTCGACGTCCTGACCGTGGACGACACGCCGTGGATCGTCATGCACTTGGTGGCCGGCTGGTCGCTTCAGGAACGCCTGGCGGCGAGCGGTGCGCTACCGGTGAGCGAGGCCATCCGGGTCGCCGTCGCCGTGCTGCGGGCCCTGGGAGCCGCAGAGCGGGCTGGGGTCACCCACCGTGACGTCAAGCCGGCCAACATCATGCTGGCGTCCGACGGGCAGGTGCTGCTGGCCGATTTCGGGATCGCCGTGCACGACGCTGACACGGCCCTCACCGCCACCGGCATGTTCATCGGGTCTCTGGAGTACACCGCCCCGGAGCGGGCGCACGGGCAGGCGGCGACGGCCGCCAGCGACCTGTTCTCCCTGGGAGCCACCTTGTATCAAGCGGTGGAGGGGGCGTCGCCGTTCCACCGCGACACTCCCACGGCCACGTTGAAGGCGCTGCTGTTCGACGAGCCCCCGGCTCCTCAACGCGCCGGGCCGCTCGGGCCGCTGCTCATGAGCATGGTGCACAAGAATCCGGAACACCGGCCGACCGTCGCCGAGGCGCGGCGAGCCGTCGAAGGACTGGTCGCCGCCGATGATCCAGGAGTCGAGTTCGTGGCGACTCGTCCGCAGGTCCGGCCGCCAGGACCCCGGGGCACGAAACGGACTCCGCCGCCGACAACGGAGCCGTACGTCACCCCTCGCGTGCGTGAACTGGCCGCAAGGTTCGGCATCGATCTGGCGACGGTGAAAGGCACCGGTGTCGGCGGCCGTATCCGGAGGGCCGACGTCGTCGCCGTGGTCCACACCCTGCGGGGACCGGACGGCAGACTGCCCAAGCCGCGGCCCGTGCCGCCCTCGGAGAAAGGGCCGGACGCGTCCCGGAAAGTCGGCTACGGGATCCTCGTCTGGATCGGCCTCGTCGGCGTCTACGGGGCGATCTTCGGGAACTTCTGGACGTTCAACGCCCTTTTCGACAGCAAGAGCATGTCCTCGCTGTTCGTGATCGCGGGGCCGATCGCGTTGATCGAAATGGTGCTGCTGGCCCTGACCTGCAGTTTCGCGTTGCGCAAGGCTGCCATCGAGGCTCGTGGTGGATTGGGAGTGGCCAGTTCCGTCGCCGCCGGCTGCGGCCTCCTCGCCGGATTTCTGGCCGGTTGCTTCGCCTGCGCAGGCTTCTTCCGGTTCTTCAGCCAGGTCGGGATGTTGCCCGAGCCCGGTGCGTGGGCCACTCTGGGCTGCCTAGGAGTCTCGGCGATCGTGGCGTTTCTCGTCCTCACTCCCATGCAAGAAGGCGACTGAGTGCACCACGAACCGCGACGCTGTCAGGACGAACGACGACCGAGGTGTCCGGGCCGCAGCCGAAACGCTGCTGTCCTGAATGCCCGACAGCACGCGGGCCGCATCGTCACCCCGTCGCCATTCTTCCTCTAGCCGCAGTCGGGCGGTGCGAAGGGCAGGTCGACGAAGCCGTCGATGGTCTCACCGGTGTCCGACCGCTTGGCGTGTACCGACATGCGGTTGGTCTGGTTGTGTTTGGCCGGGTTCGGGTGGACTTCTCTGATTCCTCCTGCCACGGAGACGTCATCGGGGTTGCTGAAGAACCCGATACCGTTGTCCGCGAAGGACACGGACCAGTGTTGCCCGGCGGCGGTGGCGATCTCGAACTCCTCGCCCGCGACCAGCGGGTTGCCGACCGGTCCGTCGTCGTACTGGGATTTCAGTTTCCACGAGGTCCCCAGTGTGCCGACGCCGTCAGTCTTGACCGGCGGACCGCACCTCCGGTTACTCGCTTGCGCTACGCCTCCGCCTGTCACGCTGCTGACGACCGCCAGACCACTGAGGGCGACGGCGATCCCGACCATTGTCCTGCGCATCGAACATCCTCCCACACTGCGTGGATGCTTACCTGTGTTGATACGCAAGGGGGTTACAGCTTCCGAAGGGTCTTTGCCGCCGCATCGAACGAGCCATGGCGCGTAACCCCGGCACGTATCACCTGACAAAGCCTTAACGTCTTTGTCGAGGGAGGATTTCCATGCGTTTGCCTTTCCGCGTGGCAGCGGCGGCCGCAGGCGCGGCGACCATGGGTGCCGGCATGGCCGCGCCCGCCGCAGCCGCCGCGCCCGCTCCGCAGTACCGACTCGTGCTCGGCACCGCGAAAGATTCGGAATACCGCGGGATCAACGCGCGCGGCGACATCATCGGTGTCAGTCCCGACCCGGCGCGTTTCGGGCGGGAGGAGGGCTTCGTCATCAAGGCAGGTACGACGACACCCACTTTCCTGGCCGACCCCGGCACGAACAACCAGAACTCCGTGCCGCGGTCCATCGATGACCAGGGCGTGGTGGTGGGGCGCTACCTGAAAAACGTCGTGGTCCCCGGTGGGGCAATGGAGGTCACCCGCCCGGCGATCTGGCCAGGGCCCGGCGGCGCCGGATCGGACCTCGGCGTGAACCCCACCGGGTCGGCGGACGCGTTCGGCATCAACGGTCAACAGCAGATCGTGGGCTGGCAGGGCGGCCCCACCTCGATCACACCGTGGCAGCGCAACGGCACCACGGTGACCAACCTGCCGCCGTTCGGCGGCTCCAAGGACACCGAGGCGCTCGGCGAGAACAGCAACGGAGTGGTCGTCGGCGACGCCACGGTCCCCGGCGGCACCCTGCCCGGCGGCGACCAAGTGGCCTTGGAGTGGGCCAACGGAAAGCTCACTACGCTCGGCCAGCTCGACGGTGGAGCCTGGAGCGAGGCGCTGGCCATCAACACCGCCGGCCAGGCGGTGGGGTCGGCGGCGCCCGCCGGCAGCTCGCTCCTCGACTCCCATGCGGTGATGTTCAGCGGTGGCAAGGCGATCGACCTGAACGTGCCGCGTGGCGTCAACCAGGGCACCGCGCACGCCACCGCGATCAACACCGCCGGCGTGATCGTCGGCGACGACTCCGTATTCCCCGACGTGTCGGGCATCGGCAATGGTTTCGTGTACCGCAACGGCCACGCGACCGAGCTCAACTCGCTGATCAAACCGACCCCGAACGTGCGAGTGGGGGGCGCCACCGGCATCAACGACGCCGGGGACATCGCCGTCACCGCCGTGCTCACCGGGCCGGACGGAATGGTGTCGACCGTCGGCTACGAATGCCCGACCGTCCACTTCGGAGTGGCACGCCGGCTGATGCTTCTGACCGCGGAAGCATCAGCCGGCGAACGCGTCGTCGTGTGCGCTCACCTGTTGGTAGACAGTACAGGTGAACACCTTCTACCACCTGTGCTTCGTCGTTCAGGACATCGGACGCGCGACCGAGGACCTCACAAGCACTCTGGGCGTGACCTGGAGTCCGGTCCGCGCGGGCACCCTCGGGGACTGGGACTACGACATCGTGTTCTCCGCTGAGGGGCCACCGTTCTTCGAAGTGATCCAGGGGCCCGCCGGCAGTCCATGGGATGCGACCGACGGTTCCCGTTTCGACCACATCGGCTACTGGTCCAAGGACGTCGTGGCGGACAAACAACGCCTGGCGGGCCGAGGCGCACCGATCGAGTTCGACTCCTGTCCTTACGGTCGCTCCTTCACCTATCACCGGCTCGACAGCATCGGTGCCCGGATCGAGTTGGTTGACCTCGCGGTCCAACCGGGGTTCCGCGACACCTGGGCCCAAGACATCGCCGCGATGCCGGCGATCGACCTCGACGATGACCCGCGAGCGCCTTCATCGGGCTCGCCGAGGCCATGACTCGCCGTTCTAGCGAGAGATTCTCGAGATGGCGACCTGCGCCACCCGCTTGGCGAGCGCGCAGCTCTCCTCCACGTCCCCGTCTTCGGACGGGGGAGCCGAAGTGATCTGCAGGTGGGTCGCGGCACCGTCGTGGAAGGCGATGTCCACCTCGGCCGCGCTGTCGCTCCAGGCGCACCGGGAACGACGGGACCCGCCCATCTTGTACGGCCGGTCCATGGCTGCCCGGGCCGGACAAGCCCAGCGCCTCTTTGTCCGCGCCGGTGAGCAACGCGCGGAGATACGCCCCGGTGAAGGGTGCCGGGACGGCGGAATCGACACACTGCCGGGTGGCGGTGCGATGGTCGGATCGGCATGGTCTTCGGGCGGTACTTCGTCCGGCCCGCTGCGGGTCGGCTCGTACGGGCACAGGAGGAGCCAGCATCTTCGGGATCGCCGGGGGCTGGGTTGCCCGGACGACTATTCGACGTTCACGATCGGCCGCCTCGAACGGGAATCCTCAGCGCCGGCAACCGTTGCAACTCCGAGGTCCGGCCGCCCTCGCCACCGAAAGCACCACTCGCACCGAAGCATCGTTCACCTGCCGACTCCGGCTTCAGGACCGTGTGGGGTTCCTTGCCGAACTCGCCGCGCGGGACGTCGTCACCGCCTAGGATCTGCCTGGCGTAGCCGGTTGCCCGGCGGAGAGTTCGTGGAAGGCAGGCATGACACCCCTTACGAGCACCATCATCGAAACCATCCCGCGAGTGTTGCTGCTCGTGGTGGGGATTCTCGGCGTGATCTTTTCGATCAAAGGTCGCTCCAGGGGAGTCTCCGGTCTGATGGTGGCCGCCTTCGTCATCATGATCGTCACGACGGCGGCGAGCATCATCTGGCAGTTCGTCGTGATGAACCTGTCGTCCTGGGCCGGTGAACTCAGCGCCGGCGAGATCCGCTTGATCTTCATGGGGGTCGGCATCCCGCTCGACGTCGGCGCGGTGCTTTCCTGGTTCTTGGTCGCGATCGGGGTCGTGAAGAGCGGCCGTTCGCTGCGGCAGCCCGGTCCCGCGCCGTACGCGGCACCGGCCGGATACCCGATGGCCGCGCAGCCGGGCTTCCCGGCTCCGCAGCCTGGCAACGTCCAGCCTGCCCAGCAGCCGCAGCAGTCCGCCCCGCCGACCCAGCAGCAGCCGCCCAGCTAGATCACCGGGGCGGGCCGAACCAGCGGCCGAGCGCCGCTTCGAGGTCGTCCGGGGCACCGGCCCAGCACACGTAGCCGTCCGGGCGGACGAGCATCGGTTCGGTGTCGGCGCCCTGACCCGTGCGGTCGACCCGGTCCGACCAGGGGCCGGCGACCTTGGCGAATCCGTCGGCCGGGTCGAGCAGGACACCGCGTCCGGACCTCAGCAGTTCATGCGTGCGGATCGGGCCCAGGTCCAGATCCGGCGCGGAACGGCCGACGAGCGGATGGTCCTCGGAGCCCGGGATCGGGTAACGGATGGCCAGGCCGGACAGCAGGTCGCCGAGATGCCGCTGAACCTCCGGAAGTCGCGTCAGGTCAGCGAAAAGTTCCTTGGCGGCCAGCACTTCCGGATCGCGGGCGCCCACCCAGTCCATCAACAGGCTCTGTGTCTGGACGTTGCGCAGCACGGCGGCGCCGACCGGATGCCGTTCCGCGTGATAGGTGTCCAGCAGGTCCTCCGACGCCCAGCCACGCACGGCGCCACCCAGCTTCCACCCGAGATTGAGCGCGTCCTGGATCTGTACCGATATCTGACCACGCGGGTGGCCGCGTTGCCCGCCATCACCCACGCCGAGACGGCGCCGGTGATCAAGACCGTCAAGCGCGCCGCGAACCGGGCCCGCTGAGCAGGTCCCGCCTCAGCTCTTCCCGCTCAAGTAGGCCAGCACCGCGAGAACCCGCCGATGCCCGCTGTCCTCCGGCAGCCCGAGCTTCGCGAAGATGTTCCGGATGTGCTTGTGCACCGCGCCGTCGCTCACCACCAGCAGCTCCGCGATGGTCGCGTTGTTGTAGCCCTCGGCCATCAGCCCGAGCACCTCGCGCTCCCGCGCGGTCAGCCCTTCGAGCGGATCGGTCGCCCGGCGGTGCGCCATCAGCTGGGTGATGACCTCGGGGTCCATGGCCGTCCCGCCCTTGACGACCCGGTCCAGTGCGTCGAGGAACTTCTCGACCTTCCCGACCCGCTCCTTGAGCAGATACCCGACGGCGCCTTTGCCGTCGGCCAGGAGTTCCGCCGCGTACCCGGTTTCGACGTGGGCCGACAGCACGAGCACGGGCAGGCCGGGGTGCAGTTTCCGGGCCTTGACGGCGGCGCGGAGACCTTCGTCGGTGTGGGTCGGCGGCAGCCGGACGTCGGTGATCACCGCGTCGGGCCGGTCCTCGGCGACCAGTTCGAGGAACGCCTCCACGTCGTCCACGGCCGCGACGACGTCGATGCCCGAGGTGTTCAGCAGCAGCACCAGGCCTTCGCGCAGCAGCGCGTCGTCCTCGACGATCACGACCCGCATGGCAACTCCACTTTCAGTACGGTCGGCCCACCCTGTGGGCTGGTCAGCTTCAAGGTCCCGTCGAACGCCTCGGCGCGTTTGCGGATCCCGGACAGGCCACTGCCGCCGGATTCGTCGGCGCCGCCGTGGCCGTCGTCACGGATTTCGATGAGAAGGGTGTCCGCGGCGCCGTCGAGCGTGACCCAGGCGTGCTCGGCGCCGGAATGCTTGGTGACGTTGGTCAGCATCTCGGCGACGACGAAGTAGGCGGCCGCCTCGACGGCGGCGGGACGGCGGTCGTCGCTGCGAATGTCCACAGTGCACGGAACCGGGCAGCGATCGGCCAGCGCGGTGACAGCGCCGTCGAGGCCGCGGTCGGTCAGCAGCGGCGGGTAGATACTGCGTACGACGGTCCGCAGTTCGGCCAGCGCGCCGGTCGCGGTGTCCTGCGCCTTGCCCAGCAACTCCCGGGCCTTTTGCGGATTCTGCTCGAAAATCGAGTCGGCGATGCCCAGTTGCAGCACCACCGCGGCGATCCTCGCCTGTGTCCCGTCGTGCAGATCCCGTTCGAGACGGCGGAGTTCGGCGCCGTGCGCCTCCAGCGCGGCGGCCCGGGACGCGGCCAGTTCGACGACGCGGTCGGTCAGCACGACACCGGGAGCGGGCGAGAGCAGCTTGCGCGCGACGGAAGCCTGCCACCGTGCCACCTTGGGGGCCAGGAAGGTGAGCGCGATCAGGCCCACCCCGCTGATCAGGCTGAGCCCCGCCAGCGGCCAGGACGTCACCACGAACCCGAGTGAGCTTTCCATCCCGCCGGGCACCGTCTGCCAGACGAACGCCGTGACGATCTGCCGGAGACCTCCGAGCGGCAGCCCGATGGCGAGGATCCCGAAGAGGAAACCGGTGGCGCCGTGGAAGACGAGCCATCCCAGGTCCCGGCGCGAGGCCGGATCGGTCACCGGGTTCCCGGAGCGGTACGGCTCGGGGATCGACTCGTTCAGCAGGCCGGCGGCCCGGCGGCGTTCGAAGCCGACGGGCCGCCGGATCAGTCGCAGCGCGATCGGCAACGCGGGGATCCCGACGCCGAACGGGCACATCAGCAGCACGAACAGCATGCCGACGAGGACGAACCAGGAGAGCATCGAAGAGGCCGCGCCGACCGCCAGGTACCGGATCGCGGACCAACAGGACCGGAGCCGGGTGATCACGTCACCCAGTCTCGCATCCGGCCCACGACAGCATCGCCACAGGTCTTGCTCCTGTGAGGCCGAGCGCACACGTCGCGAATCACTCCTCGGCGCGGTCGTGTTTCGCGTGGTCCACCTCGACGCGGCTGGAGATTCCGGAGAACCCTGGGAAGGGCTGTTACTCACGTCGTCTTCCCGCCGTCGCGAGCAAACCCCGGCAGGCGTCATGGTGGTGCCAGCGCTACCACGAGTCTTCCCTCTCGCGGGATCGATCCGCGCCCCTGGCGACCGTAGATTTCTTCGAGAGAGATCACCACCGCATAAGGGGAAATGATGAATTCAGGGGGCGCGTGCGCCTTGGCGCTGGAATCCGTGAGCAAGGTCTACGGATCCGGTGACGGCGCGGTCACGGCGTTGAACGGGGTGACCGTCGGGGTGCGCAGGGGCACGTTCACCGCGGTGATGGGGCCGTCGGGATCGGGCAAGAGCACCTTCCTGCACTGCGCGGCGGGGCTGGACAAGCCGAGCTCGGGCCGGGTGCTGCTGGGGGACACGGAGCTCAGCGGGCTGCGGGAGAAGGCGCTCACCGAGCTGCGGAGGACCCGGATCGGGTTCGTCTTCCAGGCGTACAACCTGTTGCCGTCGCTCAACGTTCTGCAGAACATCACCTTGCCGATGCGGTTGGCCGGGAAGAAGCCCGATCCGCAGTGGCTGCGCGAGATCGTCGAGGGTGTCGGGATCGCGAAGCGGCTCGAACACCGCCCGTCGGAGCTGTCCGGCGGCCAGCAGCAGCGGGTCGCGATCGCCCGCGCGCTGGTCACCCGGCCGGAGGTCGTCCTCGCCGACGAGCCGACCGGGGCCCTGGACACGCGCACCGCGCGCCAGGTGCTCGACCTGCTCCGTTCCATTGTGGACACCATGGGGCAGACAGTGTTGATGGTCACGCACGACCCGGTCGCGGCCTCGGCCGCGCACGGCGTGCTGTTCCTCGCCGACGGCAAGCTGGCGGGCCACCTCCCGCAGCCGACGCCCGACCGGGTCGCCGAGCGCATGACCCACCTCGGGGAGTGGTGACGGAATGTGGGATTTGGCATGGCAGACGACGAAGACCCGGTTGAGCGGTTTCGTCGGCGCGTTCGTCGCGATCCTCTGCGGTACGGCGCTGGTCGCCGGCTGCGGCATCCTGATGGAATCCGGCCTGCGGGCGGGGGTCCCGACCCAGCGCTACGCCGACGCGGCGGTCGTCGTCGGCGGGCAGCAGACGGTCGACGCGCCCGGCGCCGGACCGCTCGACAGCAAGCAGGTCGCGGAGCAGGCCTCGGTGCCGGTGACGCTCGCCGGAGTGATCACCGCGGTGCCGGGCGTCCGCGGCGTGGTGACGGAGCAGAGCTTCCCGGCGAACGTGGTGACGGCCGACGGGCAGGCGCTGAACGGGCCGGAACGCGGTCAGTCGCTGGGGCACAACTGGGACGCCGCCGCGCTGGCGCCGTTCTCGATGCGTGAAGGCCGGGCGCCCCAGGGCGCCGACGAGGTCGTCCTCGACGCGGACCTGGCGTCCCGGAGCAAGGCCACCGTCGGCGGGCACGTGAAGATCGCCGTCCGGTCGACTCCGGTGGACTTCGTGGTCTCCGGGATCGCCGCCCCGAAATCGGGTGACGGCCTGGCCCGGCAGTCCGCCGTGTTCTTCTCGCAGGAGAAGGCCGTCGAACTCGCCGGGACACCCGGGCAGGCGCACGCGATCGGTGTTCTGGCGGACCCCGGTGTCACGCCGGATGGCCTCGCCGACCGGATCCGCGAGGCGGTGGGAACCGACAAGGTGACGGTGACGACCGGGGTCGAGCGCAGCACGGTCGAGTTCCTCGACGTGAGCCAGACGCGCATGCTGCTGATGGCGCTCGCGGGCTCGTTCGGCGGCTTCGCGCTCATGATCGCGGTGTTCGTCGTGGCCAGCACGCTGGCACTGGTCATCAATCAGCGCCGCCGGGAGTTCGCCCTGCTGCGGGCGATCGCGGCGACACCCCAGCAGATCCGCAAGCTCATCGGTGCCGAGACCACGCTGATCGCCGTGGTCGCCGGGGTGCTGGGCAGCGGCCTCGGCGTGCTGGTCGGTTTCGGGCTGAGGAACGCTTTCGGGGCCATCGGGGTGATCCCGCGGGACTTCCAGCTGGCGGTCGGGCCGATCCCGCTCGTCGTCGCGTTGCTGCTCGGGCTGGGCACCGCCCGGCTGGCCGCGTGGTCGGCTTCGCGGCGCCCGTCGTCGATCCGGCCGGTCGAGGCCCTCGGCGAAGCGGCGGTGGAGCGGAGTGAGCTCGGCCGCGGGCGGGTCATCGCCGGCTGCGCGCTGGTGGCGGCCGGTCTCGGTGGCGCGCTGATCCCGGCCTTCGTCCGTGGTGAACCTGGGCTCGCCGCTTCGTCGATGTCGGCGCTGGTCATCGTGATCGGGCTGGCCGTGCTCGGCCCGAAGGTCGTCGCGTTCATGACGCGGCTGCTCGCCCCGGTGCTCAACCGGACGTCCCGGATCAGCGGCTACCTCGCCGCCGCGAACAGCCAGGCCAACGCGCGGCGCCTCGCCGCCGCGGTGACCCCGGTGATGCTGGCGGTCGCTTTCGCGCTCTCGATGTTCTACACCCAGACTTCCGCGGCCGCCGCCAGGCAGGAGGAGACCGTCGAGTCCACCACCGCGGACCACGTGCTGGCGAGTACCACCGGCGGCCTGTCCCCGGAGGTCGCCGAGGCGGCTCGGCGGATCCCGGGCGTCGCCGCCGCGACCTCGGTCGTGCGCACCGACGTGCTGAACACGGTCCGGGAGCAGGAGACGGTGCGCGTCGAGCAGTACGGGGCGCAGGGGCTGGACGGCGCGCAGATCCGCGGGAACCTCGACCTGGGCGTCGTGTCGGGCAAGATCGCCGACCTGACCGGGAACACCGTGGCGATGAGCGAATCGGAAGCCGAGTGGTACGAGAAGAAGGTCGGGGACGAGGTCGAGTTCTACTTCGGTGACGGCACTCCGGCGAAGCTGCGGCTGGTCGCCACCTACACCCGCGACCAGGCTTTCGGCCGCTACGTGCTGCCCGCGGACCTGGCCAGGGCGCACACCGGCGACCGGATGGACGATTCGGTGCTGGTGCGGCAGCAGCCCGACGCGGATCCCGCGACCGTGACCGCCGCGCTGCGCGACCTCTCCGCCCGCTACCCGGGCCTGGTCGTGACACCGGGATCGGCGATCGCCGCACCCGGCGGCGGCCAGCAGCAGGCCCAGTTCTACGTGAACCTGGTCGCGGTCGGCGTGATCCTCGGCTACGTCGTGATCTCGGTGGCCAACACGCTGGTGATGAGCACGGCGCAGCGGTCACGGGAGTTCGCCCTGCTGCGCCTGATCGGCACGACGAAACGCCAGGTGGTGCGCATGATGCGCCTCGAAGCGCTGGCCACTGTCGGGGTCGCGGCGCTGCTGGGGACCGTGGTGGCGGCGATTCCGCTGACGCTGCTGAACCTCGGCCTGCGCGGGACACCGCTGCCGTCGGGCACCCTCGCCGTCTTCGGCGGGGTCATCGCCGGCGCGATCCTGCTCGGCCTGGTGTCGCTCGGGCTCGCCACCAGGGTGGCGCTGCGGTCGAAGCCGATCGAGGCGATCGGTCTCCGCGAGTAGCGTGCCCCCGTCGTCCGGTCAGCCCTCGGCGGCCGGCCGGACGGCGGGGATCTTCCCACCGCGGAAGGCGTCCACGAACAACCGGTGGTCCTCCCGCGACTGCTCGGCGTAGGCCATCCCGAACTCGGTCAGCGCGCGGACGAACTCGTCCTCGCGGTCGCCGATGACGTCGGCGATGGCCTCTTCGCTCTGGAAATCGACCAGCGTCTGCTCGGAGTCCGAATCGGACACACAGTGCATCTTCGCGGTGGCGCGGCCCAGGTAGTCGAGGACCGGCCGCATCTCCGACGGCTCGGTCAGCTCCGACCAGTCCAGGTCGTCGACGTAGGGCGACAGCTCCGAGACGACGAACCCGGTCCCGTCGATCTCCGTGTGGCCGAGCCAAGGATCCGCGTGCGCCTGCAACGCGCGCTGGGAGACGGCGGTGCGATGGCCCTCGTTCGTGAAGTACTCGCGGATGCTCTCCTCGGACACGATCCGGCTCGGCGCCGCGACGTTCCCTTGCTTCATCGACAGGACGACGTCGTTCTCCAGCGCCTGGGTCCGGCCTTCGACGAGGATGTTGTACGCGGGCAACCCGGCCGAGCCGATGCCGAACCCGGACCGGCCGACGATGTCCTTGACCCGGTAGCTGATGCTGCCGAACCGCTTGTTCTCCGGGATGGTGTCCAAATAGGACTCGAAGGCGGCGAGCACGCTCTCGTGTTCGGCCTTCTCCAGGACCCGGACGCCGGGGCCGTGGCGGAACCTGCGGTCGTAGTCCACCACGGTGGTCAGCTCGTCGAGCAGGTCGATCCGAGTCTTGAGCCGGGCCCGGAGCAGGACGTCGTGCAGCACGCCTTCGGTGCTGTCGAGCTGGAGCCGGACGAGCTCGTCGCCGGGCCGCTCGGCGTACTCGCGGACCTGCTTCACGTACGCGCGCAGATACGTGCCGATCAGCGTCTCGATGTCGTCGTCCGAGATCGCCTTGCTCCACGCCAGCAGCGCGACACTGGCCGCCAGCCGTTTGAGATCCCAGGTGAAGCAGCCGAGGTAGGCCTCGTCGAAGTCGTTGACGTCGAACACCAGCGTCCCGGAAGAATCCATGTAGCTGCCGAAATTCTCCGCGTGGAGATCACCCTGGATCCACACCCGGCTGGTCTCGTCGTTCGCCCACGGGTCGTCCTCATCCGCCATATCCGCGTAGAACAGGCACGCCGAACCCCGGTAGAAGGCGAACGGGGCGGCGGCCATCTTGCGGAACTTGCGGCGGAACGCGTCGGCGTCCGCGCGCATGAGGTCGTCGAACGCCTCCACCAGCACCTCGACGATCCTCGCTTGCCGGTCGTCCTCGCCCCGCTCGCGGATCCCCTCGACCACACCTGTCATCACGACCTCCAGACGGCTTTCACGGTGCCACAGGTCGGTTCGCCGGGCAGATCAGATTTTCCGGAAGCGCGCGTCCAAGAGCGCGAAGACACCGAAAGCCGCGATCCCGGCCGCGAGCGTGAGCAGCATCGGACCGCCGTAAGGCTGGGCGGAGAGAGTCTTCAGGGCGGCGTCGAGTCCGCCCGCCTTCGCCGGATCGAAGGTGACGGCGGCGATGACCGTCAGCACGCCGACGGTGCCGTACGCCACGGAGAGTGCGATCCAGCCGACCTGCCCGAGCCGGATCGTCGTGGTGCGGGTCGGGCCGGAGGCGCCGCCGAAATCGAGCTCCCGCACGAAGGTCTTCCGGATTCCGCGCTGTGCGAGGAACACCGCCACCGCGACGACACCGATCCCGATGACGGTCACCAGCCCCGGTCCGTACGGCCGCGCGAGGATCCCGGCGACCAAGGACGTCTGGCCGTCGTCGGCGCCCGCGATGGCGATCTTCACCGCGCTGTAGGAGACGAGCCCGTACAGCACGACCTCGATCCCGCTCACGATCCTGCGCACGGCACGGCGCCGGGGCTTGACGTGCCGGTGTCCGGTGATCGCCTCGCCGAGCTGCCACGACGCCAGCACGGCGAGACCCGCCGCGATGAGCCAGAGCAGCCACGCGCCTCCTTCGGCGACCACCATCTGGAGCGCTCCGGCCTTGTCCGCCTTCGCCTTGTCACCGAGGGCGACCTGCGCCGCGAGCCACGCGACCAGCAGGTGCACGAGCGCGTAGCAGACGAGCCCGCCCCGGGCGATCAGGCCGAACGTCCTGCTCTCACGCATCGGGCGATCCTCGCCGGATGAGCGGCGTTCCACCAGACCCGGCCGGAGCAATGTGTCCGCTTTGTCGGCCAGATCACTACCCAGGCTCCGGGTCGGCCCGCGAGCCGCTGACCGACCGCGGGGGAAAGGTGTCGAAGGTTCACCGGCGGGGAGAGGCCGAAAGTCCCGGTCCGAAAAGGACCACGGCCACTGCCGATCCCGGCTTCCGCAGGCCAGTCTTAGGGGACCTCTCCGGCTAGGAGCCGCGATGATCCTCACCGAGACACCGGTCGTCACCGCCGCCCTGGAGGCCGCCGTCCGGGCGCCCTCGCCCCACAACAGCCAGCCGTGGCTCTTCGAGCTCGGGCCGGACGTCATCGACATCGTCCTCGACGAGGACCGCGTGCTCGAGGTGTGCGATCCGGACCGGCGGGAGGCACGGCTGTCCTGTGGAGCGGCGCTGCTGAACCTCGAACTCGCGATCGCCGTCGCCGGGCGGTCCTGCGACGTGGAGCTCCTGCCGCGGAGGGACCGGCCGGAACTGCTGGCCAGGGTCGCCATCGGGGCCCGGCACCGGGCGACGGCGGGGGAGCAGCGCCTGGCGGCGTCGATCCGCGCCCGCTACAGCAACCGCCGGCCGTTCGCCTCGACCCCGGTCCCGGCCGGGTTCCGGCACGCGGTGCGGCAGGCGGCCCGCGAAGAGGGCGCGAAGCTGGTCCTGCTCGACGAGGTGGGGCTGCTGGAGGCCGTCGCGGGGCTCATCCGGCGGTCGGATCACCTGCAGACGCTCGACGAAGACTTCCAGGCGGAACTACGAGCGTGGACCAAGGAGAACGGGAGCCGCGACGGTGTCCCGGCCTACGCGGGCGGGCCTCGTCCCTCCGGCGGGTTGTTGCCGGTCCGGTATCGCGGGGCCAGTGACCAGGCGAGGGAGTTCGAACGCGATCCGGTCGTCGCGGTGCTGACGACGCCGACCGACGGGCCGCTCGCGCAGATCCGCGCCGGGCGGGCGATGCAGCGGGCGTTGCTGACGGCGACTTCGCTCGGCCTCAGCGCGTCGTTCTACTCGCAGCCCATGGAAATCCCGTCCGCTCACGCCGTCCTGCGGTCACTGCTCTGCGAGCGCGAGAACCCGCAGGTCGTTTTCCGCCTGGGCTATGGCTTCCCGGGCTCCACCACGCCGCGTCGCCCGGTCGACGCGGTCATCCGGACCAGACCAGGGGAGGACCGGCGGTGAGCGCGGCCGCCGTACTCGGCGCGCACCGCTGGACGGCCGAAGAGACGCGGATCCTGGTGCGGGCGGCGCACTGGGCGCCGCGCCGATGGCTGCGTGGCGAATGGCCGCTGGAGGTCCGGGGCGATGGCGTCGACCTGGTCGAACGGCCCGGTGACGACAGCCGGGGAAGACTCGTCGCGTGCGGCATGCTGCTCGTCCACCTCGAAGTCTCGATGCGGGCGCTGGGCTGGCTGCCGGAAACCGAGCTTTCGCACGACGACGCCGATCCGCGGCGGATCGCCCGGATCACCGCCGCCACGCGGAAACGTCCCGACGCCGGCGATCTCGCCTCGTTCGGGGCGATGTCCGGGCGCGCGTCGTACTCGGCCCACGGCCTGCCGATCCTCGGCGTGGACGAGGAACCGGCCGACGGCGTCCGCGTGAAGCCGCTTTCGCCGCGTCAGATCCGTTCCCTGCCGAAGGTGGGTGGCGCGATCGCCCGGACGATCGCGCCACCCGGCGAGGAACCGGGCGATCCGTGGTCGGCCTTCCTGATCACCACCGAGTCGGAGGCACGCCACCACCTCGTGCGGGCGGGACAGGTCGCGCAGCGGATCCGGCTGCTCGTCACCGAGTCCGGCTTCCGGTGCTCGACCGTCACCGAGCCGTTCGATCCGCCGAAGGTCCGGGTCTCGCTGTTCGGGCTCGCCGGGCTGCCCGGTATCCCGCAGCTGGCGGTCGGCGTCCATCACGCGCGACGGCGATAGAGGGCGCGGATCCCGAACGCCGCGAGCAGCCCGAGGGCGGCCAGCCCGAACGGCCGGAGCGCGATCGTCCATGGCCACGCCGCGCCGTCGAGCGCGAGGTGATCGGGCCGGTACTCCAGTGTCCTGGCCGTCCATCGAGTGGTCGCGGCGTCCGTGGTGCGGACCAGGTCTTCCAGCACGGCGTCGAACGGGAATCCCGGCTTGGCGTGCAGGTACACGGGCGAGAGCGCGGAGTACCGATCGGCCGCGTGCTTCGCGGCGGCGTCGGCGCCGGGCACGATCAGCCTGTCGAGGTCATGCGCAGCCGGCGTGCCGCGCGGGGCGAAGCTCAGCCCGTGCCGGGACCGGATCGGCGAGCCGTCGAGACCGATCGCCGTGGTTTCGACCGCCAGCGACTGGCCGTAGGTGTCGAACACCGCGGCGAGTTCCAGCTCCCGGATCCCGGTGGTGAGCAGGATCCCCAGCATCGGCTTGTCCCATTTGAAGGCGGTGTTGAAGCCGACGACGGTGTCCGCCGCCTCGAAGGTGTTCTGCGTCATCGGCGGGCTGGCGCCGGGGGAGTAATGGGTCCAGCCGATCGTTTCGGCGGCCTTCCGCGCGGTTTCGGTGCCGGCGAACCGCTCGGTCACGCGCAGCGCCCCGTCGATGCCCGACAGGATCCCGGCCGTGGTCACGATGTTCCCGTCGTCGACGTAGCGGGTGCCGCGAATCCACTCCACAGCGGGGAACTCGTCGTCGAAACCGCCGATGCGGATCCAGTGCGCGGTGGCTTTCCGCCCGTCGAGGAGACCGGCGGAAGCGAGGACGCCCGAACCGTTGCAGACGCTCATCAGGAGCGCGCCCTTCGAGGACTGCTGCTTCAGCCAGTCGGTCACCGGGCGCGTGGTCGGCTCACCGAGGTCCGGCAGGGCGGGCACCACCACGACGTCGGGGGCGGCGGAGGAGAGCAGCCTGTCGAGATCGGCGAAACCCAGGTCGGGGATCAGGTCGAGCCCGCCGGTCAGGGTGACCGGCCGGGCCTCCGGCGCGACGGTGTAGACGTTGAACGCGCCGCTCGCCGCGAGGATCTCGTACGGGACGAGCGTGTCGGAGACGACGGCGCCCTGGTTGCCCACGACGATCACGGCGGTGGGTTTGGCGGGATCGTGCGCCCGGCGTACCGGTTGCGGCGCGACCCCGTCGGTTCTCGCCGCGTAGCGGTTTTCGAAGCCGGCACCGAGCGTGATGCCGCCCAAGGTGAGCGGCAAGGCCAGCGCGGCGACGGTGAACGCCAGGACGGTCAGCGTGACACGGACGAAAGCACGCATGTCAGGCTCCGTACTCGGCGCGACGGCGGAACATGGCGGCGAGCATCGCGGGCACCATCAGCACGTGCCCGGCGGTCATCAAGGTCATCCCGGAGACGAGGCCGGTCCAGAAGAACGGCAGGAAGAGGACATAGGGCAGGTACATCGCGGCCGACATCTCCGCGATCGAAGCCCAGCCGTGGCGCCGGATCCGCATCCACAGGGCCATGCCGAGCGACATGTTCGTGGCCATCACCAGCGCGCTCGCGGTCACGTTCTTCGCCAGATCCGGCCACACGAACGACCAGACCGGTTCGAGGACGATCATCCCGGCGACCATCGCGAGGACCATCTCGACCGCGTGGCGGACGAAGTGCGGGACGGCCCGGTTGCGGGTCTTCGGTTCTTCTGTCGTGTGGCGCATTTCCGGCTCCCTCGTTCGGTTCGACGGGAGCAATGTTCGGCCGGGGCAGGGCACTAGGGCAGGTGCCGGAAGTCATGCGCGAGGTCATGTGACCGCGGTCAGAACAGGCCGAGTTCCCTCGCGCGCAGGGCGGCCTGGGTCCGGTCCCGCACCTGGAGCTTGGACAGGACGCTCGTCACGAGGTTCTTCACCGTGCCCTCGGCGAGGAACAGCGTCTTGGCGATCTCGCGATTGCTGCGGCCGTCCGACAAGAGCCGGACCACCTCCAGTTCCCGCTCCGAAAGCGGCGTCATCAGAGGCTGGGCCCGGGGTGTCTCGGCCGGCAGCCGCGCGACCCTCGCGACGAGCTTCGCCGCCACAGACGGCTGCAACACCGACTCGCCCCGCTTGGCCGCGACCAGCGCTTCCACCAGCCTTGTCGACGAGACGTCCTTGAGCAGGTAGCCGACGGCGCCCGCCCGTAGCGCGGCGAAAACGTCCTCGTCGTCGTCGAACGTGGTCAGCGCCAGCACTTGCACGCCGGGTTGCTCGGCCCGGAGCCGGGTGGTGGCCGCGATCCCGTCCAGCACCGGCATCCGCAGGTCCATCAGCGCGACGTCGGGACGGAGTTCGGCGCAGAGCCGGACGGCCTGCTCGCCGTCGGCCGCCTCGCCGACGACTTCGATCTCCGGCTGGACCTCCAGCAAGGTCGCCAACGCCTCGCGGAACAACGCCTGGTCGTCGACGATCAGGACGCGGACACTCATCCCGGCACCTCCACGGTGAGCGTCAGGCCGTGGCCTTCCGCCGAGTCGATCGAGACCCGGCCGCCGAGACCGGCGACCCGCTCGCGGAGCCCCACGAGCCCGAAACCCTTGTCCGACGGGGAATCCCCGGCGAGTCCGAGGCCGTCGTCGCGGACTTCGAGCCGGACCCGGTCGGCGCCGTCGTAGTCGAGCACCACGGTCGCGGCCTGGGCCCGCGCGTGCTTGCGCACGTTGGTCAGCCCTTCTTGCGCCGCCCGGAACAGCGACTCCTCGACCTCGGCGCGGGTGTCCCGTGCCGTGCCCTTGACCTCCAGCCCGGTCGGCACGCCTGCGGCCGACGCCTCTTCCGCCAAGGCGCGCAACGCGTCCGCGAGTGGTTCGGAGCGCGGCTCCCGCAACGCCGACACCGACCGGCGGACCTCGGCGAGCGCCTCGCGCGACTGGTCCTGTGCCTTGGCGAGCATCCCGTCGGCGCGTTCCGTGTCGCCGGTGCCGATCACCGCGCGGGCGGCCTGCAACATCATCTGCACCACCGTGAGGTGATGACCGAGCCCGTCGTGGATGTCGCGCGCGAGCCGGTTGCGCTCCTGGATCGTCGCGAGTTGCTCGGCCTGCGCGGCGTGATCGCGAAGACGTTCGTGCGCCTCGGCGAGTTCCTCCCGCGCCCGCTTCTCCCGGACGACCAGTTCGGTCACCACGGCGGCGAACACCATGACCGCCAGCGTCCCGAGCCCCTCGCGGAGGCCGTCCATCGGCGCCATCGGCAGGTGGATCAGCGGGATCAGCACCGCGACCCCGAACGCCACGCGGACCTGCAGCAGCAAGACGGTGTGGCAGACGAGGACCACGAGAAGCAGGACGGCCCCGACAGCGGCGCCCGAAAGCGAGAACAGCGTGAAGCCGAGCGGTAACTGAACGCAGACGTACGCGATCGCCCACGGGGGTCCGTGTTTCTGGACCCAGGGGAAGCCGACGATCGCGATCGCCGCGTAGACCAGCCCGGCGAGGAGCGTCGGCAGCACGAGCGTCTCGTATTTGGCCGAGCCGAGGGGCAACGTCACGTACGCGACGAGGGTCAGCACGGCCAGGGCCCGGTTCACGGACACACAATGCTCGACTCCGTACAACTCCCGCAAGTAGTCACCTACTCGCGTTGTCAGGCGACCGTGCTGTTCCGGATTTCGAGCGAGAAGGGGGTCTGGACGTCCTCGGGCGCCAGGTCGGTCCCGCCCGCGATGCGCCGCCGCAGCAGATCGACCGCCGTCCGCGCGATCGCCGCCTTGTCCGGTGCGATCGTCGTCAGCGACGGGAGGCTGTACGCGCTCTCCTCGTTGTTGTCGAAACCGACGATCGCCATGTCCGACGGCACCTGGACACCGCGTTCGGCCGCGGCGCGAAGGGCGCCGATGGCGAGAAGGTCGTTGAAACAGAAGACCGCGTCGGGCGGCTCCGGCAACGCGAGCAGGTGCGCCATGGCCTCGGCGCCGTTGGCGCGGTGGTAGCGCAACGCGGGCAGGACCAGTTCCGGAATCGGCGCGAGCCCCGCCTCTTCGAGCGCCGAGTGGTACCCGTCGAGTCGTTGCGCGGCGGTGTGGCGCTGCGGATGCGCGCCGATCGCCGCGATCCGCCGCCTGCCCAGCGAGATCAGGTGCCGCACCGCGATCCGGGCGGCCTGGACGTTGTCGATGCCGACGTGGTCTATCGGGACGTCGACGACGTGCTCGCCGAGCATCACCAGCGGCACACCCGGCGCGAGGTCCTCGAAGTCGTTGGTGTGCAACGCTTCCGGGCTGATGATCGCGCCGTCGATGAGATGCGGGCCCAGCGCGGACAGTGTGTTGCGCTCCCGCTCCCGGGTGCCGAGCGTCTGCTCGATGAGCACGTTCCACTCGTGCTCCTGCGCCGCCTGCAGCACCAGGCCCGCCAGCTCGCCGAAGTACGGGATGCTGAGCTCGGGCAGCATCAGCCCGAGGAACCCGGTGCGCCCGCGACGGAGGTTGCGGGCGCCGAGATTGGGCCGGTAGCCGGTCGACGCCAGTGCCTCCTCGACGCGTTTGCGATTCTCCGGCTTCACGAAGTCGTAGCCGTTGACCACGTTCGACACGGTCTTGACGGAGACGCCCGCGATCTTGGCGACGTCCTTGAGCGTGGCCACCCTCGCTCCCCTCTGCATGGTCCGGCACAGATTCGGCACAGCCTAGCCCCGCGAACGGCGGATTTACAACGTTGTACCAACGATGTAAATCTGGCATCGTCCCTATGAGTGACATGGGTCACCGCAGACCCGTGTGCTCGACTTCCCCGAGGAGCGATCGATGTCCCTGCCCATCCGCCGCACCCTGCTCCTGGTGACCGGCCTCGCGCTCGCGCTGACGGCCTGCACCAGCCGTGAGACCCAGCAATCCGCCCCGTCGGGCGCGGGACCGGCCGCTTCGGCGGCGCCGAGCCAGGCCGCCGCCGGACCGGGATGCGCCCGCGAGAAGACCGGCTACCCGCAGGTGGACGTGAAGAACGCGGTCGTCGGCTTCTCCCAGTCGGAGAAGGAGGCGAACCCGTTCCGGATCGCCGAGACGCAGTCCATCAAGGACGAAGCGGCGAAACTCGGTGTCCCGGCGGACAAACTCCTGGTCACCAACGCGCAGAGCGATCTCAACAAGCAGGTCAGCGACATCAAGTCGTTGCTGGACCGGGGCGCGCAGCTGCTCATCGTCGCGCCGCTGAACTCCGACGGCCTCCAGCCCGCCCTCGACGCGGCGAAGGCCAAGAAGGTCCCGGTCATCACGATCGACCGCAAGGTGACGTCGCAGCCGTGCTCCGACTACCTGACCTTCATCGGCTCCAACTTCGTCGAGCAGGGCAAGCGCGCGGCGCAGGAGATGGTGAAGGCGACCGGCGGCACCGGCAAGGTCGCGATCCTGCTCGGCGCGTCCGGCAACAACGTGACCACCGACCGCACCAAGGGTTTCAAGGACGAGATCGCCGGTACCGCGGGCGTCCAGATCGTCGCCGAGCAGACCGGTGAGTTCGACCGGTCCAAGGGCCAGGCGGTCATGGAGCAGCTCATCCAGAGCAACCCCGAGATCACCGCCGTCTACGCCGAGAACGACGAGATGGGCATCGGCGCGGTCACCGCGCTGAAGGCCGCGGGCAAGACGCCGGGCAAGGACGTCAAGATCGTCTCGATCGACGGCACACGCAACGCCGTCCAGCTCATCGCCGACGGCAGCTACAACGCGGTCATCGAGTCCAACCCGCGCTTCGGCCCGCTCGCCTTCTCCACGCTGCAAGACTTCGCCGCCGGCAAGGAGATCCCGCCGACCGTGGTCATCTCCGACGACCAGTACGACTCTGCGAACGCCGCGCAGAAGCTCGGGAACGCGTACTGACGATGGAACCGGTTCTCGAGGTCGAAGGCGTGACGAAGACGTTCGCCGGGGTGCGCGCGCTCGACGACGTGTCGTTCGCGCTGCGGCCGGGCGAGGTGCACGCGCTGGTGGGCGAGAACGGCGCCGGCAAGTCGACGCTGATCAAGGTGCTCACCGGCGTGCACAAGCCGGATTCCGGCACGATCCACGCGCGGGGCGCGATCTCCACGATCTATCAGGAGGTCAACCTCATCCCGCTGATGAGCGTGGCGAGCAACGTGTACCTCGGCCGTGAGCCGAGGAAGCGGTTCGGGCTGGTCGACTGGGCGCGGATGAACTCCGACGCGGCGGCCCTGCTGGCGGACTACGGCATCGAAGCCGACGTCCGCCGTCCACTCGGGACACTGGGCGTCGGCGCGCAGCAGATGGTCGCGCTCGCCCGTGCGGTGTCGGTCGACGCCGACGTCGTGATCATGGACGAGCCGACGTCCTCGCTGGAGCCGCGTGAGGTCGAGACGCTGTTCGAGGTCATCGGCAGGCTGCACGAACGCGGGATCGCGATCGTGTACGTGAGTCACCGGATGGACGAGCTGTACCGGATCTGCGAACGGGTGACGGTGCTGCGGGACGGCAAGCGGGTCCACACCGGACCGCTCGCCGACCTGCCGCGCCTGGACCTGGTGTCGATGATGCTCGGCCGCAGTGTCGGCGACATCCGGTCGCACGGCGCGACGGCCTTCGAGGGCGATCACGAGGCGGGCCGGGAACCGGTGCTGCGCGCGGAGAACCTCACCAGCGGCAACCGGCTGAGCGGGGTCTCGGTCGACATCCGGCCCGGCGAGATCGTCGGCCTGGCCGGACTGCTCGGCTCCGGCCGGACCGAGACCGCACGGGCGATCGTCGGCGACCTGTCGTTGTCTGGCGGCACCGTCCTCGTCGGCGGGAAGCAAGTGCCGCAAGGGAATGTGGCCGCCGCGATGCGCGCGGGGGTCAGCATGCTCGCGGAGGACCGCAAGACCGAAGGGATCATCCCGCATCTTTCGGTACGGGAGAACATCGTGCTCGCCGCGTTGCCGAAGCTGTCCCGGTTCGGGCTGGTCAGCCGTGCCCGCCAGGACAGGATCGTCGACACGTTCGTGAAACGCCTGCGGATCAAGGTGTCCAGCCCCGATCAGAAGGTCGCCGAACTCTCCGGCGGAAATCAGCAGAAGGTGCTGCTGGCCCGCTGGCTGTGCACCGAACCGAAGGTGCTCCTGCTCGACGAGCCGACCCGGGGCATCGACGTCGGCGCGAAGGCGGAGGTGCAGGCGCTGATCGACGAACTCGCCAAGGACGGGCTCGCGGTCCTGCTCATCTCGTCCGAGATGGAGGAACTCCTCGACGGCGCCGACCGGCTGGTCGTGCTCAAGGACGGCTCGGTGGTCGGTGAACTGGCGGGGGACCGGCTGACCCAGGACCACGTGCTCGCCGCGATCGCCTCGGGCGGCGCGGAATGACCAGCACCCAGCGGAGAACGGAGGAACCGGGAACCACCATGACGGACACGGCGAAAACGGTGGACCGGACCAAGGTGGCGCGGTGGCTGCAGGAGTACGGCGTGTACGTCGCCGTCGTCGCGCTCGTGCTGTTCAACATCGCGTTCACCGCGAACTTCCTGACCGTCGGCAACTTCCGGACCCAGCTCATCCAGGCGGCGCCGGTACTGGTGGTCGCGCTCGGGATGGCGCTGGTCATCGGGACCGAGGGCGTCGACCTGTCGGTGGGCGCGGTGATGGCGCTGTCGGCGGCGATCATCCCGCTGTACCTCGGCGCCGGAACGCTGCCCGCGGTCGCCATCGCGCTCGTGGCCGGGCTGGCCGCAGGGACGTTGAACGGTGTCCTCGTGGCCAGGATCGGGATCCAGCCGATCGTGGCGACCCTGGCCTTGCTCGTCGGCGGGCGCGGGCTGGCGCTGGTGCTCGCCGACGGCCAGCTCGTCCAGCTGCACGATCCGGACTTCCTGGCGCTGGGCAACGGCGAGGTGCTCGGGATCCCGGTGAGCGTGCTCATCGCGGCCGTGCTGGCCGTGCTCATGGCGGCACTGGTCGGGAAGACGGCGTTCGGCAGGCGGCTGGTCGCGATCGGCGGCAACCGCCGGGCCAGCGTGCTCGCCGGACTGCCGGTCAACCGCGTCCTCATCGGCGTCTACGCGATCTGCGGCGTGCTCGCCGCTCTGGCCGGGGTGCTCTCCACCGCCCGGCTCGGCGCCGGCGACCCCGCGGACGCCGGGTTGCTGATGGAACTGTCCGCGATCACCGCGGTCGTGGTCGGCGGCACCCCGCTGACCGGCGGACGCGTCCGCATCCTCGGCACGGTGATGGGTGTCCTGCTCATGCAGCTCGTCCGCGCCACGCTCATCAAGCACAACCTGCCGGATTCGACCGCGCAGATGATCCAGGCCGCGATCATCGTCGGCGCGGTGTACGTCGCACGGGAACGGAGCAGCCGATGACCGCGGCGCCCACGATGGCCGCCCAGGACTCCACCCGGCGCGAGCTGATGGCCGGGGTCCTGCAGAAACAAGGCGCGGCGATCGCGCTGGTGCTCATGGTCGCCGTCGCGTGGCTGCTGTTCCCGCGCTTCGGCAGCCTGGACAATCTGCGCGACATCGCCTTGCAGAGCTCGTTCCTCGCGATCATCGCGCTCGGGATGACGTTCGTGATCATCACCGGCGGGATCGACCTGTCGGTGGGCTCGGTCTACGCGCTCGGCGGGGTCCTCGCCGCGTACGGGTCGCAATGGGGCTTCCTCGTCGCGTTGCTGCTGCCGTTGGCGGTGTGCGGGCTGATCGGCCTGATCAACGGCCTGCTGGTCGCGAAGACCGGGATGGCGCCGTTCATCGTCACGCTGGCGTCGCTGCTGTTCGCCCGCGGGTTGCTGCTCGCGATCACCACCGAGGGTGCGACGACGTACAAGATCCCCGAAGGCGAGGCGTTCGTCGAACTCGGTCGCGGCACGCTCTTCGGGTTCGGCTATCCGGTGTTCATCGCCGCGGCGCTGTGCCTGGTCGGCGGGCTCCTGCTGCGGCGGACCCGGTTCGGGCAGTCGGTGTTCGCCACCGGCGGCGCGGAGCAGTCCGCGAAGCTGATGGGACTGCCGGTGGCGCGCACCAAGGTCACCGTCTACGTGATGAGCGGTGTCCTTTCCGGGCTCGCGGGCGCGCTCACCGCGGCCTACCTGCAATCCGGCGTCACGGTGATCGGGGTCGGCCTCGAACTGGACGCCATCTCCGTCGTCGTCATCGGAGGCACCCTGCTGACCGGCGGGATGGGCACGATTCTCGGAACGGTCATCGGGGTGGGCATCCGAACGGTGATCCAGAACGTCATCAACCAGATAGGAACCCTCGACAGCAACTACCAGTCGGTGGTCAGCGGTGCGTTCCTCTTGGTGGTCGTTGTGCTGCAACGGTCATTGGCCCGTACGACCGCCCGGAGATAGGGAGATCGCATGCACCGAAGAACCGCACGCGCCCTGAGCGTCGTGGCCGGCCTGCTCGCCGCCGCGACGACACTCGTCCCCGTCGCCCAAGCCGCGCCGGTCCCGCTGCCCACCCCGTGGACGGACCAGGTCTCGCCGTCGAACGCGCTGCCCGAGTACCCGCGCCCGCAACTGGTGCGTTCGGAATGGCTCAATCTCAACGGGACCTGGGGGTTCGCCGGCGCGCCGAACCTGAACTCGCCGCCGATCGGCAGGCCGTTGAGCGAGAACGTCCTCGTGCCCTACCCGGTCGAGTCGATGCTTTCGGGCATCAAACGGCACGAGGACAACATGTTCTACCGCCGGACGTTCACCGTTCCGTCCACTTGGGACGGCCGCCGGGTGAAACTGAACTTCGGCGCCGTCACCTGGGAGACCCGGGTCTGGGTCAACGGGACGTCGATCGGGAGCCACACCGGCGGTTTCGACGCCTTCTCGTTCGACATCACCCAGGCACTGAAGGCGGGGGAGAACGAGATCGTCGTCGGCGTCGCGTCCCCTGTGGACGGTAGCCGGTACCCGGTCGGGAAGCAGCGCAAGACGCCCAGCGGGATCTTCTACACGGCGGCGTCGGGGATCTGGCAGACCGTGTGGCTGGAACCGGTCCGGGCCGAGCACATCACCAGGCTCGACACCACACCCGACGTCCCGGGCGGCGCGCTCGACCTCGTCGTGCAGGGCACGGCCGGACAGCAGGCGACCGCCGAAGTGCTGTCCGGCGGGCAGGTGGTCGGCACCGCCACCGGTGCCGTCGGAGCTCATCTGCGGGTCCCGGTGCCGAACGCGCGGCTCTGGTCACCGGACGACCCGTTCCTCTACGACCTGCGGGTGCGCCTGCCGGGTGGCGACGTCGTCACCGGGTACTTCGGGATGCGTTCGCTGGGCAAGGCGATGGTCGGCGGGGTGATGCGGCCGCTGCTCAACGGCAAGTTCGTCTTCCAGCTCGGCACACTGGACCAGGGATACTGGCCGGACGGCATCTACACCGCGCCGACCGACGAGGCGCTGCGGTTCGACCTCGAACGCCAGAAGGCCTTGGGCTTCAATATGGTCCGCAAGCACATCAAGGTCGAACCGGCGCGATGGTTCTACCACGCCGACAAGCTCGGGTTGATGGTCTGGCAGGACATGCCCGCGCTCGACGCCGTCGACGAGGTCCCGAACGGGCACGCGAACTACGAATCCGAACTGCGGCGGATGATCGACCAGCACAAGGGCATCACCTCGATCGTGCAATGGGTGCCGTTCAACGAGGGCTGGGGTGAGTACGACGCCGGCCGGATCGTCGATCTGGTCCGCTCGATCGACGACACGCGGCTGATCAACCACAACTCGGGATCCAACTGCTGCGTGTCCGATCCGGATCCGGGCAACGGCGACGTGATCGACGACCACGCCTATCAGATCTCCACCGGCACCAGGCAACCCGACGCGAGACGGGTCGCGGTGCTGGGGGAGTACGGCGGCCTCGGCAGACGCGTCACCGGGCACGAATGGGAACCCGGCAAGGGTTTCGCGTACGGCGCGTTGTACCCGGACGAGACGTCGCTGACGAACCGGTACGTGGAGATCACCAAACAGGTCGGGCGGATGGTGCAGGGCCGGGGGCTCTCCGCGTCCGTCTACACCGAGCCGTACGACGTGGAGAACGAGGTCAACGGCTTCTACACCTACGACCGGCGCGTGCTGAAGATGACCGAGGCGCGCGTGCGCGAGATCAACCAGAAGGTGCTCGCCATCGCCAAGGGCACCGAGGTGGGCCGGGGCGAGCCGATCTCGCTGCGGGTCACCACGGCCGGGTACACGGATCGCTACCTGCGGCACCAGGACGACTTCGTGCGCACCGACGTCCTCGGCGAAGGCAGCGCGGACGTCGCCAAGAAGGACGCGACGTTCTGGGTCCGGAATGGGCTGGCCGACGCGTCGTGTCTGTCGTTCGAATCGCGGAACTACCCCGGGCAGTACCTGCGGCACGCGTCGTCGAGGATCCGCAAGGACGCGAATGACGGCTCGGCCCTGTTCGCCGGGGACGCGACCTTCTGCGCTCGGGAAGGGGCGGGCGGTACGGCGCTGGAGTCGTTCAACCAGCGCGGTGCCTACATCCGCCACTACGCGGAGACCGTCTATCTCGCGCGCAGCGGCGGGCCGAACCCGTGGGACACGCCGTCGAGCTTCGCGGAGGACACGACCTGGGCGGCTTCGGTCCCGCTCTGGCGCAGCGGCGCCGACCTGCCGCTGGACCAGACGCGTTCGTTCAAGGTGACCACGCCCGGCTTCACCGATCGCTTCCTGCGGCACCGTGACGGTCTCGCCCGGACGGACGTGGTGAACGCGTCGAGCGCGGCGTTGCTCAAGGCGGACGCGACGTTCGTCGTGCGGCGCGGTCTCGCCGATCCGTCGTGCTACTCGCTGGAGGCACGCAACTATCCGGGCCAGTTCCTGCGGCACGCGGACTTCCGGGTGCGCCTGGCCGCGAACGAGAACACCGACCTGTTCCGGAGGGACGCGACGTTCTGCGCCCAGCCGGCGGCCGGTGGAGTGCGGCTCGCGTCGGTGAACGAACTGGGCACGAACATGCGGCACTACGCCGAGGAGGTCTTCGTCGCCGCCAGCGGCGGTGGCCACGCGTTCGACAACCCGGCTTCGTACGACCAGGACGTCACCTGGGCGGTCTCCGCGGCCTGGGCCCCGTAGCGGGTGTCGAGTCCGTGAAGGCCTCCTTCACTACCTTCAGGGTAGGCAAGGAGGCCTTCACGGACTTGCCCTGAGCACGTACGAGGCAGGCGGTACCGAACCGCCGACCCACCGGAGCACGCCGGGCCTGTGCGGTCGTGAGTGAAGAGTCGGGCTAGGACCAACCGTGTCTTAGACACCTACGGTCGGGCGGTTTCGCGTGACCGGCGGGACGACACGTGTGATCAGACGGACGACACGCGTGACCGGCGGGACGACACGCAGCGGACTCGGCCGTGGCCGAGTGTCGTCCGTCCAGTCACGTGTGTCGTCCGTCTGATCACGTGTGCCGTCCAGGTGGTCACGCGAAAGTACCGAAGCACCCGGCCACACGGAGGTCGTGAGTGGCAACGAGGGTTAGAACCCGAATCGCCACTCACGACCGCCGCGAACACCCAGATCACGCCCGGTAACCTTGCCCCCATGATCGGCCCGGACACCCCCGCCTCCTTCAAGCTCGCGTACGTCCCCGGCGTGACGCCCTCGAAGTGGGCCCGGATCTGGGCCGAGCGGTCGCCCGGCATCCCGCTCGACCTCGTCCAGACGACCGCCGCCGACGCCCCGGGGCTCGTCCGGGACCGCGAGGTGGACGCCGTCCTGCTGCGTCTCCCGATCGACCGCGAAGGCCTGCACGCGATCCCGCTCTACACCGAGACGACCGTGGTCGTCGTCCCCAAGGACCATCTGGTCGCCGCCGCGGACGAGGTCTCGGTCGACGACATCGCCGACGACGTGGTGCTGCATCCGCTCGACGACACGCTGGACTGGGCCCGCCCGCCCGGGAAACCCGCGCTGGAGCGCCCCGCCACCACGGCGGACGCCATCGAGCTGGTCGCCGCCGGGATCGGGCTCCTGGTGGTCCCGCAGTCCCTCGCGCGGCTGCATCACCGGCGTGATCTGACCTACCGTCCGATCGCCGGCACGCCGGAGTCCGGCGTCGCGCTGTCCTGGCCGGACGACGAGACCACCGACCTGATGGAACAGTTCATCGGGATCGTCCGGGGCCGGACCGTCAACAGCACGCGGGGACGGCAGGAGTCCCAGGAAAAGCCCGAAAAGAAGGCACCGGAGAAGAAGCCTCCGGCTAAGAGCAAGCGCCCCCAGGCAGACGGCCGGAAGCCGCCGCCCGGGAAGCGTGGCGCTCCCAAAGGCGGGAAACGCCGCCGCGGCTAGCTCTCGCTACGGGAGGCCTTCACCCGCGCCTCTTCCTTGCGGACCTCGGCCTGGGTCTCGCGCTCCCGCTTCAGCCAATCGGGGTTCTCGGTCTTGACCGCGTCGATCTGCTCGGTGGTGAGGGCGTCGGTGATCCCGCCCCGCGCCAGGCCGCTGATGGAGATGCCCAGCTTCGCCGCGATCACCGGACGCGGGTGCGGCCCGTTGCGGCGCAGCTCGCGCAGCCACTCGGGCGGCTCGGCCTGCAGCGCGTTCAGCTCGTCGCGGGAGACGACACCCTCCTGGAACTCCGCCGGGGTGGCTTCGAGGTACACACCCAGCTTCTTCGCCGCTGTCGCGGGCTTCATCGTTTGAGGGGTTTTCTGCGACGTCATTGCACCAGGGTAACGAGCGGCCCGGGCACCGCTGATCACACCCGGTGACCGGGCTCGCCCTGGTCTTCGAGGTGGTCCGGCAGCGGACGCCGTGGTTCGCGATCGCCGGCGGGGTCCCCGCCTCCGGCGACCCAGACGATCACCACGCTCCATCGCGGCAGGCGCGTCCCCGGCGCCGGCAGCTGCGCGACGACCACGCCGTTCAAAAGGGGGTACGGGCTGTCGGGATCCGGGCCTTGCAGCAGGAAGCCCGCGTCGTGCCCGGACAACCAGGCATCGAGCGCTTGCTTCCCCACGAAGTCCGGCACCACGGCCATGAACCCTCACCCACGGCCGGGATACCGTCAGCCGCCCTTGCTCGGGAGGGCCACGAAGCCGAATCCGGCGAGCACCCCGACGACGGCAACGGCGGCGAGAACCAGCCAGGACACCGGATGCCCGAGGTTGAGCGTCCAGTAGGTCCCGACCCGCCGGTGCACCAGCAGCGCCGGATCGTCCCGGTTCAGGTAGACCATCCCGGCCGCGTACCAGTGGCGGTCGTCGTCCCGCTGTTCGTACCGGGTTTCGGGTTCGCCGTCGGCGGGAGACAGGCGGTGCCCGGCGTCACCGGACTTGAGCGAGAAGCCGAGCCAGGCGATGGAGGCGGCGAGAAGGGGCAGGTAGGCCACGATCGTGACCGGCACCGTCGTTTCGATCACCTCCCACAGCTGGAGCGAAACGACGAGCAGCGTCGCGTTGACGCATCCGGCCGAGACGAGCAGCAGGCTGAGCACGCCGTGCAGGTACTCCCGGTACCGCGAAGCCGACCGCGACGGCCGCGCTGCGTCGATCTCGGGGCGGGCACGGGAGATCGCGAAGGTCAGGAGCGAGACCAGGACGACGACCAGAACCTGCGCGAACACCGTCGAGAAGCTCGCCGTGTCGTTCGCCAGGCCGATGACTGCGGTGACGGTGGCGAGCAACACCGACGGCGTCAGAAGAATCCACTGTGGACGAACGGGATCCGACCGCAGCGAGGTGTCGGTGGCGACCGCCTGCCGTGTTCCGGCATACCAATCGCCGTCGCGTTTCGCGGCGGCGACAGTTCGATGCGCCAGGCTGCCGAGCACCGCGTAAAGCACACCGAGACCGACGATGACGAGGTCGATGCGTGCCGTCCAGCCGGAGAGGACGACGGCACAGGCCGCGACCGCGCCCGCCGTGACACCCCGGTTGTAGCGACGGCGTGCGAGCGCGATGGCGGGTTCGCCGACGCGTCCGGCGGGGATCCGGACGCCGAAGGGGAGCGTCGGCCGGGCCAGTGCGGGTCCAGAGCCGAACGCGGCCGCGATGAACGCGATCAGGGCCAGGTGCAGCCAAACCGGCCCGATCATCGCCGTGTGCTCACCGCGAAGGAGTCCAGCACGGTCTCGCAGCGGTTCGTCACCTCGCGCGGGCCCAGGCCGAGCGCGACGGCTTCCGCGAGCAGGGTGCGGAGCCGTTCCTGCCACTCGTCCGCGTAGCCGTCCTCCGCCGGTCCGGACGACGCGTCCCGCCGGACGACGGCGCCGGTCTTGCGGTTGATCCGGATGAATCCCTGTGTCCGCAGCAGGTCGTAGGCCTTGTTGACGGTGTGGAAGTTGATCCCGAGATCGGCGCCGAGCTGCCGGGTGGAGGGCAGGGCGGTGCCTTCGGCCAGCGTGCCGTCGGCGACGGCTTCGACGATCCGGTCGCGGATCTGCTGGTAGATCGGAACCTCGCTGTCGAGGTCGAGAGTCAGCAACACCCAGCAAGGATATCTGCTATACACTTGCTATAACAACTAGATCAGCTAGCGATCAGGGGAAGGTGGTCAGGATGGCGACGATCGACATCGCCGATGGCGGCGTGCGAGTGAGGTTCTCGGCCTGGGAGAGGCTGGCGGTGTGGCGTGACGAAGCGGTCGTGCCGCAGGCGGCGATCAAGGCCGTCGAACTCGTCGACGAGCCGGTGGGGCGGGCGCGCGGGGGACGGGCCGGAGTGCTGGTCAGCGGAGTGCTGAAGGTGGGTTACTGGGGGCTGGGCACCGGCGTCCGTCAGCTGGTGTCGGTCCGCAGAGGAGTTCCGGGGCTGCGGATCGCGATCGATCGTCAGGCCGCCGGGCTCCCCTTCGACGAGGTGCTCGTCAGTGTGGGGAACGCGGCGGAACTCGCCGGCGCGCTCGTGCCGAGCAACGCCTAGAGGTAGTCGAAGAACCGGTCCCACCACGACGGTGGCCGGTCCGGCGGGTAGAGGGCGTCGAATCCGCTGATCCCGGTGTACTTCGTCCACAGCGGGTGTTCGGAGACGGGCAGGTAGCCGAGCGTTTCCAGCTCGTCCTCCACCCGTCTTCGATCCCGTGCCGGGAAGAGGTCGCGTTCCTCGTCTTCGTCGTAGCTGCCGGGATTGCCCAGCGTCACCGCGACGAGGCCGCCGAAATTGCTGACCGTGACGGTCACCTGGTCCTGTGCGGAGGTCGCGCTCGCCGGGATCACGATCCTGCCGAGGTGGCTGGCGTCCTGGACATGACGGTCGACTTCGCACGAGCAGGCGAACCGCCGTTCCAGTCCCGCGGCCAGCCGTTCGAAACGTGCCCGCGCGGCCGGTCCGTCGAAGTCGTGCGGCACTTCCCAGTGACCGGGTTCGTCCAGTTCTCGCAGTAGTGCCCAGGTCTGCTGTTCGTCGAGGGGCATCGTCGCCTCCCGGCCTCGGGTGGTCTAGTCCACTTATCTAACTGACTTTAGCGAGCCATGTCCTGTGCGGACAATGGTGGGACGAATTATGGCCCGAAAATATTTCCCGGGGTAGCGCTGGCGCTACCCGCGATTCGGCGGCGTGCACTCCTGACCTTCGTGGCCGATCCGACCAGGGTTGTCGATGTCGATCCGAGCGAGCAAGGAGTGCGAATGACAGTACGCAAGGGGGTCGTGGTCCTCACGGTGGCGGGGCTGGTGGGCGCCGCGTGGACCACGACGGCGGACGCGGCCCCGGCGAAGGGCCAGGAGCTGCAGAAAAGCCTCGACTCGTTGGTGCGTCAAGAGAAGTTCCCAGCCGCGCTGGCCTTCGTGACCGACCGGGGGCGCACGACGTCGCTGGTCGCGGGGTCCTCGCGTATCGATCGCCAGGTCCCCGTCCCCCGGGACGGCACGGTCCGCGCGGGCAGCAACACCAAGACGTTCACCGCGGTCGTCGTCTTGCAGCTCGTGGCCGAAGGCAAGGTCGAGCTGGACGCACCGATCGAGAAGTACCTTCCCGGGATCGTGCGCGGCGAGGGCATCGACGGCACCAGGATCACCGTCCGGCAGCTGCTGCAGCACACGAGCGGACTGCCGGATTACGCCGACTACATCGGCATGGAGAACTTCGAGCAGCAGGTTCAGCACCGGTACATCCCGAACCACGAACTGCTCGCCGCGGCCCTGAGCCACCCGGCGAGGTTCGCACCCGGCACCAAGTGGGAGTACAGCAACACCGGCTACCTGCTGGCGGGCATGGTGATCGAGAAGGTGACCGGACGTCCGCTCCACGAGCAGATCACCGAACGCGTGATCAAGAAGGCCGGGCTGAAGAACACCTACTGGCCGCTGGTCGGCGACCAGACCATCCGGGGGCGGCACCCGCAGGGTTACGCCACCGGCAACGCCACCACCCGCACCGTGGTCGACGCGACCGAGCTGGATCCGTCCTGGGGTGGTGCCGCCGGCCAGCTGATCTCGACGCCGAGCGACCTCGGCAAGGTCATCCGGGTGCTGCTCGACGGGAAGCTGCTGCCCGCCGCGCAGCTGGCCGAGATGCGCAAGACGGTCGACGCGTCCGTGTTCCCGGGGGCGAAGTACGGCCTCGGCCTGATGAGCAACCCGCTCAGCTGCGGCGGGGTCTACTGGGGGCACGGCGGGGACATTCCCGGCTTCGAAACCCGCGGTGGGGCAACGGAAGACGGCCGTAGCGTCGGGCTCGCGGTGACCGCGGTGCCGGGGACGTTCGGCGACGGGGCGAAGGCCTCGAAGGCCGTCATGGCCACTGTGGACACTGCCTTCTGCAAGTGAGGAAAGTGCCCGGGCCGGGTCACGGCCCGGGCACTCACCGGCTCCGTCGAAAACCGGTTTCCGGTCCACTTCGGAGCCGCTACGCTGGCCACGGATCATCCCGGCGAGGAAGGACAGGACCGTGCGTCATCACCACGCCGTCGTCGTCCCCTCCGCCCGCTACGAGGTGATCCTGGTGTCTCCGCGCTCCCGGTGCCTGCCGCGCGGCACGCACCGGCCCGCCTGACGAACGCCTGCTTTCTCGCGTCCTTTCCGTTGCGCCGCAACGGTGAGGGCGCCTGCCCGCGTTCGCCGGAATCGCGCCGTCGGAGTTTCCGGAGTACACCTCGAAAGGCCCGCGCCATGCGCACCGACCCGCACCGCGTCCCCCTGTCCGCCGTCCGCAACCTGGGCATCCTCGCCCATGTCGACGCCGGAAAGACCACCCTCACCGAACGGATCCTGTACGTCACCGGAACCACCTACAAACGGGGTGAGGTCCACGACGGCACGACCGTGACCGACTTCGATTCCCAGGAGCGAGACCGTGGCATCACCATCTTCGCCGCCGCCGTCAGCTGTTCGTGGGACGGCCATCTCGTCAACCTGATCGACACGCCCGGCCACGTCGACTTCTCCGACGAGGTCGAGCGGTCGCTCCGGGTCCTCGACGGCGCGATCGCGGTGTTCGACGGCGTCGCCGGGGTCGAACCGCAGAGCGAATCGGTGTGGCGCCAGGCCGACCGGCACGGCGTGCCGCGGATCGCGTTCGTCAACAAGCTCGACCGCGCGGGCGCCGACCTGGACGCGGCCGTGGCGTCCATCCGGGACCGGCTGCACCCGCGTCCGTTGGTGGTCCAGCTGCCGATCGGGGCCGAGGACGGCTTCGTCGGCGTCGTCGACTTGGTCCGGATGCGGTCACTCGTCTGGGCGGACGGGGCCGAGGCTGCCGAGGAAGGCCCGGTTCCGGAGTGCCTTGTGGACGAAGCGAACCGGCGTCGCCGACTGCTCGACGAGGCCGTGGCGGAAGTCCACCCGGCCGCGCTGGAGGAGTTCTGCGAGTCGTCGGCGGTTTCGGCGGAGACACTGGTCTCGGCGCTGCGCGAGCTCACCCGCACGGGCGACGGCGTCGTGGTGCTGTGCGGCTCGGCGTACCGCAACCGCGGTGTGGAGCCGTTGCTGGAAGCCGTGGTGGCGTATCTGCCCGCGCCGTCGGACGTTCCGCCGGTCCGGGGCGAGTATGACGGCACGGTCCACGAACGTCCCGCCGATCCGTCGGCGCCGTTCGCTGCCTTGGTGTTCAAGGTGACCTCGACGGCCACCGGGCGGTTGACCTACCTGCGGGTGTATTCGGGCACGATCCGGACTTCGGAGGCGGTGATGGACGTGGGCTCCGGTCGTGGCGAGCGCGTCGGCCGTATCCTGCGGGTCCAGGCAGACCGGCACACCAGGGTGGACAGCGCCGTCGCGGGCGACATCGTCGCGGTGGTCGGGCTGAAGTCGGCCCGGGCGGGCGCGACGCTGTGCACGCCGTCGGAACCGCTGCTGCTCGAACCGCCGGTCGTGGCCGATCCGGTCGTGTCGGTCGCCGTCGAGGCGCGGACGGGAACCGACACGGAACGGCTGATGGCCGCTCTGGCGAGACTGGTCGAGGAGGATCCGTCGCTGGTCATCAGGACCGATCGCGAGACCGGTCAGACCCTGCTGTCGGGGATGGGCGAGCTGCACCTGGAGGTGGCGGTGGAGAAGATCCGGCGCGACCACGGGCTGGACGTCGGCGTCGGGCGGCCTCGGGTCGCCTACCGCGAGACGGTCGCCCGCGGCGTGTCCGGTTTCGTGTACCGGCATGTCAAGCAGGATGGCGGCGCCGGGCAGTTCGGGCAGGTCGTGATCGACACGGAACCGCTGGCGGAAGGGGAGTTCGAGTTCGAGTCCACTGTGGTCGGTGGCCGCGTGCCGCGGGAATACGTCCGCGCTGTCGAGGCGGGTTGCCGTGACGCGCTGGCCGAAGGCCCTCTCGGCGGGCATCCGGTCACCGGTGTGCGGGTCACGTTGACCGACGGGGGGACCCACTCGAAGGACTCGTCGGAGCTGGCGTTCCGGGCGGCCGGGCGATTCGCGCTCCGGGCGGCTTTGGTGGCCGGAGCGATGACGCTGCTGGAGCCGATCGCCGAAGTGACCGTCACCGTGCCCGAAAGCGCCGTCGGCGTGGCGCTCGGCGACCTCGCCGCGCGGCGCGGCCGGGTGCTGGGATCGGTGGTGCGCGCGGGAACGACGGTGGTCACCGCGACCGTGCCGCTGGCCGAACTGTTCGGCTACGCGACGCGGCTGCGCAGCCGGACCCAGGGCCGCGGCACGTTCACCGCCCGGCCGACCGGTCACGCCCCGGCGCCGGCGGGGCAGCCGGTCCGGTAGACGGACGCCGGCCCGCTCACGGAACCCGTGGGCGGGCCGGCGCTCCTCCGTGTCATCCGGCGATCGGGCGCCGGGGTGACAGCGGTCCTCACCCGGTCACGGAACGGGATGCGGCGGGCGGCAGTTCTGCCGCGGCAGGGCGTGCGAACCGTTGGTGTACACGCCGTCCGCGATCGTGTCCTCCATGATCGAGCGGTGATCGGTGGGACGGGCCCACTGGTAGCAAAGGTGCTGGGCGAAGTACCCGCCAGGCGCTTCGAGGGTGTCGAAGTGGCAGACGCCGTCGGTCTCGATGCAGTAGCGGATGAACGGGATACCGCCGAAATCGGTGCGGCCGGGCCCGAACGAGACGTAGCCGCCGAACGGTGACGGCGCCCCGGTGCCCGCCGGGAGCACCGCGCTGATCCCGCGTCCGGGCGGCCCCACGGGCTGCATCGGGTCGGCGAAGATCTTCGCGCTGAACCGGGACTTGTCGACGGCCAGCTTCCCGTCGGCGATGTCGTTCAGCACCTTGTTCGCGACCAGCGCGCCCTGGGAGTACCCGACGACGGTGAACTCCGCGCCGGGGTTCTCGTCGAAGGAGCTTTGGACGACACGGCGGGCTTCTTCGTGGCCGCGCGCGACGCTCTGGTCCATCGGTGTCTGGTCGCAGTTGGGTGCTCCGGCGGCCCCTGCCGGGTAGTGGACCACCTTCTTGATCCCGCCTCGCAACCAGGCGTCGTTGTAGACGGTCGCGGCTCCGTCGCAGGTGCCGCCGATGAGGATGTAGTAATGCGCCTGGTCGGCCGTCTCGGCCTGGGCCGACGGCGCGACGGCGCCGGCCAGCCCGGTGGCCAGTGCGGCCGCCGCCAGGACCCCCCTGAACTTCTTCACAGTCATCATCCCTTCCGCTCGACTACGGTGCGTGTTCGAACGTTAGGGATGCGTGATGAAATTTTGATGAAACCCGCCGTCAGGCCCAACGAACTGGGCCGAACGGCGTCAGTGGGAGAGCACGTTGACCACGTGGCCGCTGGGATCACGGACGAAGAACCGCCGGACGCCCCACTCCTCGTCTGTCAGTTCGTGCACGATCTCCGCTCCGGCGGCTTTGGCCGCCGCGTACGCCGCGTCGACGTCGTCGACCTCGATCGAGGCGACCGGCACGACCGGCGCGGTTTCGTCATGGGTCATGAGGCTCAGCTGGACCTCCGGCCGGTCCGGATCCGCCAGGGTCACGATCCAGCCGTGGTCCATCACCACCGTGAACCCCAGAACCCGCACGTAGAAGGCTTTCGTCTGCTCCAGCGTCCGGGTTTCGAGGTCGGTGACCACTCTCTTGATCGACATGCGCCGATCCTGGCACAGGGGTCCGACGCTTTCGGGGGAGCAGGAGCGGTGTCGCGAGCATGAGCACCCCGGCGATGCCGACGGCGGCGCGCGGGCCGGTGAACGCGGCGAGCAGGCCCCACAGCGCGGTCAGGGCCGCGGTGGTGAGCTTCCCGGCGATCGACCAGGCCGACAGCGTGCGCGCCGCGCGATCCAGCGGCACCTGTTCTAGCCTGCTGGTGGCGAGCACCGGGTTGAACACGCCGATGCAGGTGATCAGGGCGAACTCGACGACGATGACCAGGACCAGCCCCGGAATACCGGGCTGGATGAAGACCAGCCCGACGGGCCAGCAGACGCGCAGCCACCCGGTGACGAAGAGGACCCGGTCCCGGCCGTACCGGGCGACGACGTTCCGGGAGATCCTCGATCCGATCAGGCCTCCGAGACAAGGCACGGCGAAAGCCACCGCGTACTCCCATGGGGCGAAGCCGAGCTGTCCGAGCATCAGCACGGCCATCAGCGGCGCTGTCGCCATGATCAGGCCGTTGACCACGATCGTGTTGGCGAACAGCGGCCGCAACACCGGATGGGTGAGGATGAACCGCCAGCCTTCCCGCAGGTCGCGGCCGGTCAGTCGAGGGCCGTCCGGCCTCGCGGGCGGTGGCTCCGCGCCGCCGACCGCGCGGATCCCGGCCGCCGAGAGCAGGTAGCTGACGGCGTCGGCGGCGATCGTGATCACCGGTCCGAACAGGCCGACGGCGAACCCGCCGAGCGGCGGGCCCAGCACCGTCGCGGTCCAGGTCGTCGACTCGAAACGGGCGTTCGCGACGAGCAGGTCCTCCCGCGGCAGCAGCGTTTTCAGGAAGGCCCCGCTCGCGGCCAGGAACGTGATGTCGGCCGCCGAGACGACGACCGACACCGCGAGCAGCTGCCAGAAGCCGAGCAGTCCCAGCGCGTACGCCATCGGGACGGTCAGCAGAGCCCCGAAGCGGACCAGGTCCATCGCGATCATCACCGGTCGCTTGCGGCGGAACTCGACCCAAGGGCCGAGCGGCAGCGCGACCGCCGCGCCCACGACGAGACCGGCGGACGCCAGCAGCGAGACCTCGGTGGTGCCCGCGCCCAGAGCCACGATGGCGATCAGGCTGAACGCGTCGAACGCGAACCTCGTGCCGAACGCGCTCGCCGCGTATGCCGCCCAAAGCCAGCCGAACCGTCGCCCCAGCGATCTCCCACCCACCCGCGAGATCAAAGCAAGCCGGGGCGCCCAAGTCGAACAACGGGTCGTTGGCGGGTCACAACCGGGGGTTGTGCGACCCGCTCAGAGATCCCCGAGCGCGGTGACCGGCGACTCGACGCAGTCCGCGACGAACCGCAGGAAGCCGCCGGCGGTCCCGCCGTCGCACACCCGGTGGTCGAACGCCAGCGTGAGCTCGCAGACCTTCCGCGCCACCAGCGCGCCGTCGACCACCCAGGCGCGGTCGATGATCCGGCCGATGCCGAGGATCGCCGCCTCCGGGTGATTGATGATCGCGGCGGAGCCGTCCACCCCGAACACGCCGTAGTTGTTCACCGTGAACGTCCCGCCGGTGAGCCCCGCCGGGCCGAGCTTGCCCTCCCTGGCCTGCGCGGTCCGCTCTCCGATCGCCGCCGAAAGGTCCCTTGTGGACAGTGAACCCGCGTCGCGGACTACCGGGACGACGAGGCCGCGGTCGGTCTGGGCCGCGAAGCCGAGGTTGATGTCCCGCAGCAGGACGATTTCGTCGCCATCGACCCGTGAGTTCAGCTCCGGGTACTTCCGCAGGCCCGCGACGGCGAACCGGGCGACGAGGCCGAGAAGGCTCACCGGGCGATCCGGCGCCGACGCGTTCAGCGCCTTGCGCGCGGTGACGAGTTCGGTCGCGTCGACGTCGACCCAGACCGTCGCCTCGGGGATCTGGCGCCGCGAGGTCGTGAGCTTGTCGGCGACCGCCTTCCGGACTCCCGTAAGCGGGATCCGCGTCTCGCCGTCGCGCTGCTCGGGGACGGTGAGCGCCGCTTCGACGTCGGCCCGGCGGATGACGCCGCCCGGTCCGCTGCCGGTCAGCTTCGTCAGGTCGATCTTGTTGTCCGAGGCCATCTTCCGGACGAACGGCGAGATCACGCCCGGTGCTTTCGGCCGTTTCTCCGGAGCGGTGGTGACGACGGTGCGCGTCCGGCGTCGCCGCGTCGTGGTGGTCGTGCCGTAGCCGATGAGGACGTTGCCGCTGCCTTCGCTCGCTGTCGTCACGCCGGGTTCGGCGAACCCCGGGCCGATCGTGAGCAGGGGAGCGCCGACCGGCAGCGACTGACCGGGTTCGCCGTGAAGACGGGTGACGACGCCGGCGAACGGCACCGGCACCTCGACCGCGGCCTTCGCGGTCTCGACCTCGACGACGGGCTGGTCGACGCCCACGGTGTCGCCTTCCGCGACGAGCCAGGTGACGATGGTGCCTTCGGTCAGGCCCTCGCCGAGGTCCGGGAGCAGGAAGTCAGGCACCGGCCACCACCGGTTCGTCGTTCCACTGCAGCCGGGCGACGGTGTCCAGGATCCGGTCGACGTCCGGAAGCTGATGGCGCTCCAGCTTCGGTGGCGGATAAGGGATGTCGAGCCCGGTGACGCGCAGGACGGGTGCGTGCAGCTGGTGGAAGCACTGCTCGGTCACACGGGCGACCACTTCGGCGCCGTAGCCGCCGAAGCCGGCCGCCTCGTGGACGACGACCGCGCGCCCGGTGCGGCGCACCGAGGCGGTGACGGTCTCATCGTCGAACGGGCTCAGGGACCGGAGATCGACGACCTCGACGTCCCAGCCCTCGGCCTTCGCGGCTTCCGCGGTTTCCAGCGCGGTGGCGACCATCGGGCCGTACGCGATCAGCGTGACGTCCTTGCCCTCGCGGCGCACGACCGCGCGGTCCATCGCCGCGCCGTCTCGGGTGAAGGAGACGGTTTCCTTCGACCAGTAGCGGCACTTGGGTTCGAGGAAGATCACCGGATCCGGCGAGTCGATCGAGTCGCGCAGCAGGTCGTAGGCGTCCTGGGGCGTGCCCGGCGTGACGACGCGCAGGCCGGGCGTGTGGGTGTAGTAGGCCTCGCTCGAGTCGCAGTGGTGCTCGACGCCGCCGATCCCGCCCGCGTAGGGGATCCGGATGACCATCGGCAGCGACAGCGCGCCGCGTGTGCGGTTCCGCAGCTTCGCGACGTGCGAGGTGATCTGCTCGAAAGCGGGGTAGGCGAAGGCGTCGAACTGCATTTCGACGACCGGGCGGAATCCGCCCATCGCCATTCCGACCGCGAAGCCGACGATGCCGGACTCCGCGAGCGGCGTGTCGAAACAGCGCTCCTCGCCGAAGTCGGCGGTGATGCCGTCGGTCACCCGGAACACGCCGCCGAGCGGGCCGACGTCCTCGCCGAAGATCAGCACACGGTCGTCGTCCTTGACCGCGTCACGCAAGGCGGCGTTGAGCGCCTGGGCCATCGAGATCTCGGTCATCAGCCCTCCACGGCTTCCAGTTCGGCCGCCACCAGCGCGCGCTGAGTGGCCAGCTGGCGGGTCGGAACGGCGTACACGTGCTCGAACAGCGACATCGGATCCGGCTCCACGTCGGCGTTCAAGGTGTCGCGCACCCCGGCCGCGAACGTCTCCGCCTCGGCGCGGAACCGCTCGATATCGTTGTCGGACACCAGGTTCCGGCCGGTCAGATAGGTTTCGAGGCGGCGGACCGGGTCGGCCGCGCGCCACTTCTCGACCTCGGCCTGGTCGCGGTAGCGGGTCGCGTCGTCGGCGTTGGTGTGCGCGTCGATGCGGTAGGTGTGCGCCTCGACCAGGACCGGTCCGCGACCGGCACGCGCGTGCGCGACGGCGTCGTCCAGCACCGACAGGACCGCGACGGCGTCGTTGCCGTCGACCTGCTCGGAGCGGACGCCGTAGCCGACGCCCTTGTAGGCCAGTGCGGGTGCGGCGCTCTGCTTCTCGAACGGCACCGAGATCGCGAACCCGTTGTTCTGCACGAAGAACACCACGGGTGCCTTGAACACGGCCGCGAAGTTGAGCGCCTCGTGGAAGTCGCCCTCGCTGGTCGCGCCGTCCCCGATGAGCGCGAACGCGACGGCGTCTTCGCCGCGGCGCTGCATCGCGTGCGCGAGCCCGGCGGCGTGGAGGGTCTGGGTGGCCAGCGGGGTGCACTGCGGCGCGACACGGGTCTCGGCGGGGTCGTAGCCACAGTGCGCGTCACCGCGAAGCAGCGTCAGGATCTCGCCCGGTTCGAGCCCGCGGGCGACCAAGGCGACCGAATCGCGGTAGGTGGGGAAGAGCCAGTCGGCTTCGGTGAGCGCCAGCGCACTCGCGACCTGGCAGGCTTCCTGGCCGGCGCTCGACGGGTAGACCGCGAGACGACCCTGTTTGGTCAGCGCGGTCGCTTGCGCGTCGAACCGGCGGCCGAGGACCATCAGCCGGTAGGCCTCGACGAGCCGATCGGACGGCGGCTCGGCGTAGCCGCCGTGCTCGTCGACGCGCGTGCCGTCCTCGGCGAGGAACCGCACCGGGACTCCGGACGGCAGCAACGCGGCGGCAGGGGTCTCCCGCGACATGACGCAGCACCACCTTTCACAGACATATGATGCTGAGATGGTGGTTTCCGAAGTCCTGGTGTTCAAGAGGCAGGCGAAATGAGCGACAAACTGTCCGTGGGATCGGTTCAGTCGAGCCAGACGTCCAACAGTGGCGTGGCTCACGGGGCGGATCCGGGACGAACGGTCCTTGCCCTCGACGACATCGACCGCGCGATCCTCGCCGAACTGGCCGCCGACGGCAGGCTGGCGATCCGCGCGCTGGCGGAACGGCTGCACATTTCGCGCACCAACGCCTACGCGAGGCTCGACAGGCTGATGTCCGAAGGCGTCATCACCGGCTTCCACGCCCGGATCGATCCGCGTCGGGCCGGACTGGGGACGAGCGCGTACATCCTGATCACCGTCGAGCAGACGTCGTGGCGCACGATGTCGGCCGAACTGCGGGAGATCCCGTTCGTCGAACACGTGTCGCTCGTCGGCGGCGATTTCGACATCCTGCTGCTGGTGCGGACGCCGGACAACGCGTCGCTGCGGGACGTCGTCCTGGAACGCCTGCAGGCGCTGGACGGAGTGCGGTCGACCCGGACCTGGCTGATCTTCGAGGAGCAGCAGGGCGGCGGCACTCGCCTCTGAACGCGCTTGGCCCCCGTTCGGTCCCGGTCGGCATGCCCCGAGCGCCACGTCCGAGACGTTCAGTGTCCCGAACGTGGCGCTGGAGGCATCCCGGCGAGCGGCCCCGGACTCTGTAACGCTCTCCGCCCTCTCGCCGAATACAGGCGGGTCGTGATGGCGGAGGCGGAGGAATCGTGGCGCGTGTCCTGCTCCTGATGTCGGCCGCCATGCTCTTCTTCGGCGCAGCGGCCTGTGCGGCGGCCGGACCACGGACGCTCCCGGCGGTCACGACGAGCGTGGAGTCCACTACGCCGAGCCCGTCGGGCACGGAAGTGACCACGACGGTCGTCACCACCTCGACCATCGCGACGCCGACCAAGACCACGGCACCCACCAAGACCAAGAACTCCACCAAGACGAAGGCCGGGCAGCGCGAGGCGGCCTGCCGCGAGGACGAGAACCAGTGCTACGAGCCGGGGACGAACACCAGATGCCAGACCGGCGGCTGCGTCAACGCCGCGCGAGGGCTGACCCAGCGCGACGTCTTGAAGGAACGCGACAACTGGCTGCGCGCGCATCCGGGTTGGTGCCCCGCAGGGGAGACCGGAGCCGTGGCACCCTGTTGACCGAGAGGCATCGCCGAACACTCCATTCGGGTGGTAACGGTTCGGCATTCGATGTATCTGATCTACTCGCCATTGACACCTTCCTACGATCGCGGCGACTGGGTGGAGGAATGCGGTGACGGTGGAGGGCGCGGGTCAGGACTACCTGACACGGCAGATCGGGGCACTGCTCGAAGCGATTCGCGAGGAGGGGCCGGTCGGTGAAGGCAGACGTAGTTTCCGGCTCGCCGGGCACCTCGCCGCGGAGGGCGGGTTCCACCTCGGCGACATCCTCGCCGCGACGGCGCACCTGCTGGCGGTCCACGCGTGGAACAACGGCTACCTCGCCGCGGCGGAGGTGCTGACGCGCCGCATGCGGGACTTCGGCGCCGAATCGGTGGAGCTGGTGCAGCACCTCGTGCGGCTGGAGACCGGGAGCGAGCAGGGCTGGCTGCCGCTCGACGACCGGGAAGCGCTCATCGACTACGCGCGGCGGGTCCAGCGTCCCGACATCGAACAGCGCGCGCAGGCGATCGCGCCCTTGCTGCCGGACGTCACCGATCCCGAGAGTCCTGATCGGATGGCCAGTGAGTCGTGAGATGGTGCTCGGGATCAGCGAGGACGCCGCGGATCACCGATCCGGCGGCGCCGCGTACGGCCGCCCCCGTGCCGAGCGCCGAGCGGATGACGCGCACCGGCGACCAGGCCGTGCTGAGCACGCGGCGCTCGAGTTCGGCGAGCAACGGGCCACGCAGCCACGGTTCGAGCCGGGCGTAGGTTCCGCCTAACACCACGGCAGGCACGTCCATCAGATTGACCACAGTGGACAGTCCGACGCCGAGATGCCCGGCGGCGACGGTGACCGCCGAAAGGGCCGCGTCGTCGCCGGATTCCAGCGCGGAGATCAGGGCGTCCACGGTCTCGACGCCGGCCAGTCGCAGGATCTCCTCCTGGCCTGCCATCCGCTCCAGGCAGCCGTTCGCGCCGCAGGAACACGGCGGGCCGTCGGGCGCCACCGGCAGATGGCCGATCTCGCCGCCCGCACCCCGGACGCCTTCGAACAGCGCGCGGTCCAGCACGATCCCCGCGCCGATCCCGATCTCCCCGGACACGTGGACGAAATCCGGCAGCGCCGAGCCGTGCCAGAGCTCGGCGAGCGCGGCGAAGTTGGCTTCGTTGGCGACCGTGAAGGTCTCACCGAGCCGGTCCGCGAGGTCGACGTCGCGCCAGCCGAGATTGGGGGCGAGTCGCACGACGCCGGATTCGACCAGGCCCGGAACCGCGATGCCGACGCCGCCGACGGGTACGCCCAGATCCTCCGCCTGCTTCCGCGCCCGGCGAAGGAACGCCGACACGCGCTGGAAGACGCGCGGGGTCCGGTTGTCCGCGTACCGGACCTCTTCGGCTCGGACGGCGCCGGTCAGGTCGACGAGGCAGGACGCCAGGTAGTCGACGCCGATCTCGATGCCGAGCCCGTGCGGGCCGGTGGGGGAGAGGGAGACGACGGTGCCGCGCCGTCCGGGGCCGGCACGCTGTTCCGGTTCGCCTTCGGCCACGAGATCCGCCGCGATCAAACGGTCGACCACGCTCGACACGGTGGCCTTCGTCAGGCCGGTGGCGGCGGCGAGACCTGCTCGTGAAGTGCCGGGGCCGTCCGAGATCGCGCGCAGGACGAGGGCGGCGTTGTGCTGCCGCACGGTGTGCTGTCCCGCCGGGCGCGTGCCGATCATCGCGCGATTGTATTCGTTCGATGCCTGAACGAAAGGCTTGACCCGCCGCCGGACGCGTCGATAAGTTCAGGCATCAAACTAATTCGTGGAGGCGAGATGGTTCAGGCACCGACGCGTGAGGACAAGTTCAGCTTCGGGCTGTGGACCGTAGGCTGGCAGGCGAACGACATGTTCGGCCCGGCGAGCCGGGGCCCGCTGGACCCGGTCGAAGCCGTGCACCGCCTCTCGGATCTCGGTGCCTGGGGCATCACCTTCCACGACGACGACCTCATCCCGTTCGGCTCGGCCGACGCGGAACGCGCCCGGCACCTGAAGCGCTTCCAGGGGGCGCTCGCCGAGACCGGTCTCGTCGTGCCGATGGTGACCACGAACCTGTTCAGCCACCCCGTTTTCAAGGACGGCGGCCTGACCAGCAACGACCGCGACGTCCGCCGCTACGCGCTGCGGAAGGTGCTGCGGAACCTGGACCTCGCCGCCGAACTCGGCGCGTCGACCTTCGTGCTCTGGGGCGGTCGCGAAGGCAGCGAGACCGACGCCGCCAAGGACGTCCGCGCGGCGATGGACCGCTACCGCGAGGGCATCGACTTCCTCGCCCAGTACGTCATCGACCAGGGCTACGGACTCCGGCTCGCGCTCGAACCGAAGCCGAACGAGCCGCGCGGCGACATCCTGCTGCCGACCGTCGGGCACGCGCTCGCGTTCATCTCCACGCTGGACAACCACGAGATCGTCGGCGTGAACCCGGAGGTCGGCCACGAGCAGATGGCCGGGCTCAACATCGTCCACGGCATCGGGCAGGCCCTGTGGCAGGGCAAGCTGTTCCACATCGACCTCAACGGCCAGCGCGGCCCGCGATTCGACCAGGACCTCGTCTTCGGCCACGGCGACGTGCTGTCGTCGTTCTTCCTGGTCGACCTGCTGGAGAACGGCGGCTACGACGGGCCGCGCCACTTCGACTACAAGCCGCTGCGCACGGAGAACATGGACGGGGTCTGGGCCAGCGCCGAAGCCAACATGGCCAGCTACCTGCTGTTCGCCGAACGATCGCGTGCTTTCCGCGCCGACCCCGAGGTGCGGGCCGCGCTGGACGCCGCCCTCGTCCCGGAACTGGCGAAGCCGACGCTCAACGAGGGCGAGACGGCCGCGGACCTGCTGGCGGACCGGTCGGCGTTCGAGGACTTCGACCCGGACAAGGCGGCGGAACGCGGTTACGGCTTCATCCGCCTGTCCCAGCTCGCCCTCGAACACCTCACCGGTGGCCGTTAAAGCTTGTCGACGTCGACGACCGCCTTCGCGAACTCCTCCGGCGCCTCTTGCGGCACGTTGTGGCCGATCCCGTTCAGGATCCGGTGCTCGTACTTGCCGGAGAACTTCGAGCGGTAGGCCTTGCCGTCGGTGTTCGGGCCGTCGAAGTCGCTGCCGATCGTGATGGTGGGCACCGAGACCGCCGGGCCCTGGGCGAGTTTCTGTTCGAGGGCGTCGAGTTTCGGGTCGCCGTCGGCGAGGCTGAGCCGCCAGCGGTAGTTGTGGATCACGATGGCGACGTGGTCCGGGTTGTCGAAACAGGCCGCCGAGCGGTCGTAGGTCGCGTCGTCGAAGGCCCACTTTGGCGACGCGATCTTCCAGATCAGCTTGTTGAAGTCGTGGCGGTTCTTCGTGTAGCCGAGGATGCCGCGCTCGGTGGCGAAGTAGTACTGGTACCACCAGCCGAGCTCGGCGGTCGGGGAGAGCGGCTGCTTGTTCGTCTCCCGGTTGGTGACCAGGTAGCCGCTCACCGAGACGAGCGCCTTGCATCGCTCGGGCCAGAGCGCGGCGATGATCACGGCCGTGCGGGCGCCCCAGTCGAAGCCACCGAAGACGGCCTTCTCGATCTTGAGGGCGTCCAGCAGCGCGACGATGTCGGCGGCGATCGCGGACTGCTGGCCGTTGCGGAAGGTGTCCTTCGACAGGAACCGCGTCGGCCCGTAGCCCCGCAGGAACGGCACGATCACCCGGTACCCGGCCGCGACCAGACGCGGGGTGACGTCGACGTAGCTGTGGATGTCGTAGGGCCAGCCGTGCAGAAGGACGACCACGGGTCCGTCGGCGGGACCGGCTTCGGCGTATCCGATGCTCAGTTCCCCGGCGTCGATCTGCTTGAGCGGTCCGAACGAGGTGTTCCCGCCGGTCGTGGCAGGCGCAGCCGCCGGTGCGGCCGCGGGCTGGGCCGAGCAACCCGCCACGGTGGCGCCCGCCGCCGCGGCGGCGACGGCCTGTGCGAACCTTCTCCTGCTGAGCATCCTGATTCCTCCCGCGAAACGCCTGGTACGGGATGAAACTAAGGGCGTGGCGCGGGGCGCGGCGACTGTCGGACGACGTCACCGGTGTACGTCATCCGGCTAAGCGACGTCCGGTTCGGCGTCGAGGAAGGCCGCTTCCAGCCGGTGGATCCGGCCCCAGAACTCGGCCTCACGGCCGGATTCGAGCACGCCGAGATACCCGCCGGGGACGACCCGGCCGACGAACGGGCCGGAGGTCCACACCCGCCAGCCGCCCGTGGCGTCGTCGCCCGAGGCGGACGCGGGATCGTCGGTGCCGCGCACGGCCGCGAGCGGGCACGAGAGCCGCGTCCTGACCGGCCCGCGGTAGGCGTTGAGCAGTTGGAGATCGCCGAGCAGCAGGTCGAGGGCGTACTCCCAGCTTTCGGGCGAGTCGCGGTAGCCCGCGACCGGGGTGAGCCCGGTGCGGCCGAACACCCGCCCCATGGCCGACGCCCCGGCCTTGGCGTTCTTGTCCGGCGAGCGTCGTTGCGGGGCACAGGCGTCCACGACGATCAGCGCGCCCGGGGCGACGCCCAGCCGCTGCGCCGTTTCGAGGGCGACGAAAGCGCCCATTCCGAAACCGATCGTCACGGTGCGGGAGAACCACTCTTTCGGCGTGGCATCGGACAAGAGCGTGGCGAGTTCTTCGATCGACGACGCCGGGGCTTCGGCGAGTTGTTCGCCGTGCCCGGGATATTCGACTCCCCAGACGTCCGCGCCGGCCACTTCGGAGAGTGGGCCGAACGCCTGGAGCGTCCCGCCGGCGGGCGGAATCAGCAGGTAGCCACGGCCACGACCGTCCGTTGTGGACAGTTGGGTCAGTGTGGCCGTCATGATCCGAAAGATACGCTCCGTTAACTCGAATGGGGTAACGGTTTGGAATCGACCAAGATCAACTCCCCCGGCCGGGGGAGCTTTTCGGCGAAAGGCTGCCCGGCCGTGTCGTATCTGGCGCTCCCCGTTCGACGTCCTGATAAGAGCCGGAAGGAGAAAGCGATGAACACCACGACACTGGCCTCGATCACGCGGCTGAACCCGGTGAGCCGCACCCTGCCGGTTCTGCTGGCGATGGAGGACGACGCCGAGGATATCGGGCGCCTGGTCCCGGACGACCGCCTGACCTGCCACGTGCACGGCCGCTGGATCCACCAGTGCGTGGCCTCGCCGGTGCACGTCAACCCGATCACCCGGCACCGCTGGTGCCGCTCGTGTGCGACTGCGCTGACCGTCTCGGTCGACGAACTGTCCGGCACCGTCACGATGTCCTGTCCTCGGTGCGGCCACGGCGAAAGCGCCGCCTCGGCCCGGTTGATCGTCGCGTGCCGGGCCAGCCTGGCCGCCGCACGTGCCCAGGCGGCCACGCGGGTTGCCTAAGCCACCCACTTGAGGACGCGGTCGATGACCAGGTCGCGATCCTCCGGCCGCAGGTAGAGGTAGTGGCCCGCATCGGGCAGGATTTCGACGTCGGCCTGGGGGAGCAGGCTTTCGAGCCGGGCCGCGGCGGTGGCCGGATCGTGCACGACGCTGCGCCCGCCGAAGAGGGCGAGCGCGGGGACTTCGAGGGGCCGCAGCGCCTCGTCGCTCGGGCACACCTGGAACGGGATCCGCGGGCGATAGCACCGGATTCCCGTGAGTATCAGCCGGGCCGCGGGCTGGTCGAGGATGTCTTCTCCGGCGGACCAGGTCACGAAACGCCGCCACAGGCGTTCGTTGTCGAACACGGCGGCGGGCAGGCCGTACCAGAACACTTTTCTCGAGAACGGTGCCGAGACCGTCGTCGGGTCCAATAGCGCGATGGACGCGAGCCTGCCGGGGAAGTGGATCGCCTGGTTGACGGCGTGCCAGCCGCCGGTCGAGCCGCCCACGAGGTGCAGCCCGGTCAGCCCGAGGTGGTCGAAGACGTCGTCGAGAGCGCTCGCGCGGTCACGGATGTCCTCGAACGGCATCTTGTGAACGCTTCCACCCGCCTCGCCGAGAGTGTCGATCGCGTAGACCGTGTTCTGCTCCGCCAAAGCGGGAAGCAGTGCCGCGTAACAGGCCGAAGTCGCCATGAGCCCCGGAAGCAGGACGATCGGCGGGCCGTCGTCGCCGTGGCGGTAGACGCGAGTGATGCCGTGGTGCGTCCTGATGTCGAAGACCGCGCCCGGCTCCGGGCACTCGGCCATGGCGCGGTCGTACGCGGCGAAGTAACGCTTCTCGGCCGCTGGATTCCTGAAACTCCCGATCTTTTCCATGAGCGGAACGGTAGGAAGAGCCCCGTTCCCGGTCTTGAACGAAAGTAAGATGGCGGAATGGGCGGGTGGGGTCTCGTGGTGCCGCGGCGGGACATCGCCCGCGCGCCCGGCGAGCGGATTCTCCGGTCGCCGCACCCCGGTCTCGCCGCCCACGTCGCGAGTTACGTCGCGCACGACCTGCCCGACGCCGGACCGACTTCGTGGCAGATCACTCCGTTGTCCGTCCTGATCTGGGTGATCGACCTCGAAGTCCCGCACCGTCCGAACGGGGAAGGCGCGATCCCGGAATCACCCGTACTGGGATTGCGGGACCGGCCGCTGCTCGCGGAGCAAGGTGGGGTATCGCGAGGGATCGCCGTCGCCCTGACCCCTCTGGGCGCGTATGGATTGTTCGGGATCCCGTTGCGGGAGTTGACGAATTCGGTGATCGCCGCGTCCGGCCTGATGCCGTCCGGGCCGCTGACCGAACGGCTGGCGGAGGCGGCGGACTGGCCGGAGAGGTTCCGGCTGCTGGACGAGTACCTGATCTCGAGGCTCGCTCGCGGTCCCGAACTCGCGCCGGCGGTCCGGTGCGCGTGGGACCGGCTTGTGGCGGGCCCGGTCCGCGTCGACGCCCTCGCGGACGAGATCGGCTGGAGCAGGCAGCATCTCAACGCCAAGTTCCGTGACCGGATCGGGCTGAATCCCAGCACCGCCGGGCGGATCGCCCGGCTCAATCGCGTGCTGGCGCTGCTGGACCGGACGTCCTCCCTTTCCTGGGCGGAGGTGGCGCACCTGGGCGGCTACAGCGACCAGGCGCACCTCATCCGCGAGTTCCGCGCCTTGACCGGATGCAGTCCGACCGAGGTGGGGAAGCCGGCCGGGCTATTTGTTCCGCCAGGTCACTGAGCGCGAGTCGGCGCTTTCGTAAGGCTGGGTCGTGTACGCCAGCGAGGTGATCGGGTCCGACGCGACGCCGAAATGCAGACGGCAGGACTCGAAAACCGCTCCCTTGAACGAAAAGTCCTTGGGCGCGAAGTTCTGGTCCTCGCAGCCGGTGACGTCGGCCTTCCCCATGCCGAGAAGCGAGCCCGGCCAGCCACCGCTCCTGGTCTTGGCGGTCAGGAGCGGCGCGGTCACCTCGGCGAGGTTGGTGCCGTCGACGTTCGTCAGCTTCTCGTGGACGAAGAAGAAGTTCTTGCCCCGCAGTTTGGCCTTGTCCTCGTCCTTGAGTGGCAGGCCGTCGATGTCGGCGTCGGGCGCCTTCACCGATTCGACGGTGACCGTGAGCCCGACGACGCCCTTCGCGTAACGGCTGTAGAACGGGATGATCGCCTGCTCGCCGAACTTCAGCTTCGTACCCGGTTTGACCGCGTCGCCGGCGACTTCCAGCGTGGGCGTGGTGGTCAGGTACGGCATCTCCGTCGTCGTGGGCGACGGGCTGGCGGGCGCCTCTCCGGACGGCGTGGCGGCGGCGCTCCTGGCCTGGCCGGTGTTCGCCGGCGGTGTGCAGCCGACCAGCGCGACACCGGCAGTCGCGATGATGAAGGCATGACGAACTCTCGGGCGTTTGGACACGACCGATCTCCCCTCGGAATGTGGAAATGCGTGGAATTCCCCCGGAGAGCACTCTAGACAACGAGCGTTCACCCGATCGGCGGAGGTAGGTTGCTGGTCATGACCCACGTTTCGACGCCCGCCGAGGCTGTCACGAGGTTCACCGGACGAACGGTCGCCGAGCAGAGAGGGCTCTCGGGCGCGGTGACCGAAGTGGTGCTCGACAGCGGCGACACGGTGGTCGTCAAACAAGGGCACGCCCGGAACGCGACACCCGCGGAGGCGGCGGGACTTCGATGGCTGGGTGAGGCCGCGGCCGTCCGGGTGCCCGAGGTCCGCGGCCACGACGAGGAATGGCTCGTCACGGAACTGGTCGGCGGCGGGCGGCCGACGCATCACGCGGCGGAACGGCTGGGGCGCGGGCTGGCCGCGTTGCACGCGGCCGGAGCGCCCTCGTTCGGCGCGGCTCCGCCGGAAGGGCCCGCCGACGCGTGGATCGGTCTCGCCCCGATGGAGAACGCGCCGGGGGAGGACTGGCCGACGTGGTACGCCGAGCACCGGGTCCTGCCTTATGTCCGCCGCGCCGTCGACGAGGGCACGCTGGACGCGGGCGAAGCCGCTGTCATCGAGAAGGCTTGCGCGCGGCTTCCGGAGATGGCCGGACCCGCGGAACCTCCGGCCCGCCTGCACGGCGATCTGTGGAACGGCAACGTGCTGTGGGGAGCCGTCGAGGCCGCCCTGATCGACCCGGCCGCGCACGGCGGCCATCGCGAGACCGATCTGGCGATGCTGCAGTTGTTCGGCTGTCCGCTACTCGACCGGGTGCTGGCCGCCTATCAGGAGGTCTCTCCGCTCGCCGAGGGCTGGACCGACCGGATCGGCGCGCATCAGCTGTTCCCGCTCCTGGTGCACACCGTCCTTTTCGGACGGTCTTATGCCGGGCAGGCGGTCGCGGCGGCGAGGGCGGTCGGCCGGTAGTTCACCGCGCGATGCGGTCGAGCCACTCGGCGAGCAGCGCGTGCTCGGCCGGGGTCAGCGCGTCCCCAGGTTCCTTTTCCAGAGCGGCTTTGAGCGCGATCGCGCGACTGGGGATGTCCGAAGCGTCGTCCACGCTGTCGGTGGTGATCGTCGTGATGACGTGTTCCCGCGCGGCGGTGATCAGGTCCGGGTCACGGTCCTCGGGTGGGCTCGCGATGAGCGAGAGGATCACGCCCATCCCGGTCGCGTGCACCAATTGCGCGGCTTGTTCGACCGGTACGCGCAGCCTCCCGGCTTCGGCGATGCGCTCGACGATCCGGCGGAGCATCGCGTCCGCCTCTTTGCGTGCTTCGCGGACCCGGGGCTCGCCGTACATGAGCATGTAGAAGGCGGGCTGGGTCAGGCCGAACTCGACATGCAGGTCCCAGCCGCGCCGGAGATCGCCGACCGGGTCCTCGGTCTCGCCGAGGTGGTGCTTCTCGCACAGGTAGCTCTGGAAGCCATAGGTGGCGACCGCGTCGAGGAGGCCGTCCTTGTCGCCGAAGGTGCGGTAGAGCGTCGGCGCCTGCACCCCGGCGGCGGCGCTGACCGCACGCGTCGACAACGCGTCGCGTCCGCCGTCGAGCAGAAGTTCCGCCGCCGCGCGGACCATCCGGTCTTTCGTCGTCAACGTCATGTATCAAAGATAACACCGATCCGGTAGCGCTGGTTCGATATCGGTGATACCTTGATGTCGTTATCAACGGAAACGCCTGATGGGAGTGCTCACATGACACGCGTAGCGATCGTCACCGGCGGGTCGCGGGGTATCGGAAGGGAGTCCGCCGAGCGGCTGGCGTCCGACGGATTCGCGGTCGTCGTCGGCTACGGCGGCAACAAGGACGAGGCGCACACGGCGGTCGACGCGATCATCGCCGCGGGCGGTCAGGCGATCGCGGTACAGGCCGACGTCGCGGACGAGAACGCCGTCACGGCTCTGTTCGACACCGCCGAGAAGACCTTCGGCGGGATCGACGTCGTCGTCCACGCCGCCGGAACCATGTATCTCGCGCCGGTGGCCGAACTGGACCTCGACCGGTTGGACCGGTTGCACCGCACCAACATCCGCGGCACCTTCGTGGTCGACCAGCAGGCCGCCCGCCGCGTGTGCGACGGCGGCGCGATCATCAACTTCTCCACCTCGGTGCTCGGTCTCGCCCTCCCCGGGTACGCGGCCTATGCCGCCACGAAGGGCGCGGTCGAGGCGATCACCCTGGTTCTCGCCCGTGAGTTGCGCGGCCGAGACATCACCGTGAACGCGGTCGCCCCCGGCCCGACCGCCACGGCCCTGTTCCTCGACGGCAAGGACGAGGAGACGATCGCCCGGATGGCGGCTCAACCCCCGCTCGAACGCCTCGGCACGCCGACCGACATCGCCGAGGTCGTCTCGTTCCTCGCCGGCCCGGCCCGCTGGGTCAACGGCCAGGTCCTCCGCGCGAACGGCGGCATCGCCTGAGGAAGGTGCTCCACATGGGCAGATCCGACGGCTCGGTGGCGGGCCCGTCACCGAAACACGGGCCCGCCGATCAAGTCCTGTAGGGACGGGAGATCAGACGACGGTGCCCTCGGAGTCGTCGTCCGAGTCGGTCTCCTCGATCTTCCACTTCAGCTGGAACTCGACCTCTTCCTCACCGTCACCGCGCTCGTGCTCGATCGAGAACTGCGCGCGGGCCGGAACACGGAAGCGCTCCCCGGCGATCTGGATGCGGAACGAGGTCTCGGACTCGAGCGCGTCGGCGAGGCGGCGCAGTTTCGCGACGACGTCGGCGGTGGAGTAGACGACTTCGACGTCTCGGGGAGCGGTTCCGGTCACGGTTTCCTCCAGGTTCCGGCACCCCGGCGGGGTGTCCGTGACGTCATTCAATCGCGTGATCATCACGCGCTCCGGCCGGGGTCACAGCGACCTGGCGAGGCGGAAGCCGACGTCGTCGACGCGGAAGGTCGGGTGACTGCGGCGCCGCACCGAGGCCCGGCAGCTCCAGTGCTCGTCGAACCAGCCGCCGCCCCGCAGGACCCGGTACTCGCCATACACGTCGGCGTCGTACACGTCCCAGCACCATTCCCAGACGTTGCCCAGCATGTCGTGCAGGCCCCACGCGTTGGGCGCCTTCCCGCCGACTTCGTGCACGGACTCCGCCGAGTTCTCGCGGTACCAGGCGATCTCGTCGAGCGGACCGTAGCGAGGGCCGGTCGTGCCCGCTCGGCAGGCGTGCTCCCATTCCGCTTCGGTGGGGAGACGGTAGCCGTTCGCGGTCCGGTCCCAGGTCACTTCGGGCTCCAGCCGGTAGGCCGGGGTCAGCCCTTCGCGTTCGGACACCGTGTTGCAGAACCGGAGAGCGTCCTCCCAGGAGACCTCGACGAGGGGCAGCCTGCCGGACTCGCGGGTGACCGGACCGGGCGCGAGCAGGAAGGACTCGACGCCGACGGCCCAGCTCCGTTGAGTGCGGCGGTCCGAGAGCGTTACCTCGCCCGCCGGCACTGTGATCATCTCCATGGTCCGCCGATGTTACCCAGGCAGCCGAACCTTCCTGCGCCGGACGAGCAGGAGCGGAACGAGGGCGATCGCCGCGCTGATCCAGACGGCGTGGCGATAGTCGCCCGTCGTTTCGGTGACGAAACCGGCGAGGACCGGCCCTAGGAACGCACCCGCGTTGAGCGCGACCGTCGCGAACGAACCACCGAGTGTCGGGGCGCCGGGAGCCACGTGCATGACCCGCGCCACGAGCGCGGAACCGCAGCCGAAGGAGAGTCCACCTTGGACAGTCGTCACGAGGAACAGCGCGACCGGATGCGCTCCGGTCACCGCGAGTGCCGCCCAGCCGACCGGCAGGGCGCACAACGCGAGGACGAGCCCACGCTTGAGCTCGCCATCGCCCTTACGGCCCGCCATCGTGACACCGACGAACGCGCCGACACCGAAGGCCGCGAGCAAGCCGGAAACCGCTCCACCCGGAAGACGGGCGACGTCCGTCGCGATGACCGCGAGAAACGCGAACGTCGCGAAGGTCGCGCCGTTGACCAGGGCGGCGAGGACCATCGCGTGCCGCACCGGAGGCGCTTTCAGTTCACCTGCTTCGCGCCTGATGGAGATCTCGTGCGTGCTCGCCGCGTCTGCGGGCGCCGAACGGAACACCAGCACCAGCGCGGGAAGGCACAACGCGGCGACCGCCCAGAACGCGGAACGCCAGCCCGCGAGATCACCCAGGACGGCTCCGGCGGGCACACCGGCGACGCACGACAGCGTGATGCCCGCCAACAGCACCGCGGTCGCGCGTGCCTGCTTTCCTTGCGGTGCCAGGGCGACCGCGACCGGCATGGCGACGGCGAGGAAGCCGGCGTTGACGATCGCGGCGATGATCCGGGTACCGAACAGCACCGGAAAACTCGTTGTCACGGCGCCGACGACGTGCACCACGATGAAGGCGGCCAGAAATCCGGCCAAGGCCCGGCGGCGCGGCCAGCGGGCGCTGAGCACGGCCATGGCCGGAGCACCGACGATCATTCCGACGGCGTAGGCGGACGTCAGCGCGGCGGCCGCGCCCACGGGGACCGACAGATCACCGGCGATCCCCGGAACGAGACCGGAAGCCATGAATTCGGAGGTGCCTTGCGCGAAAACGGCAAGGCCGAGGACATAGACGAACAGGGGCAACGGACGACTCCAAGCAGAAGACGGAACAGGAGGAGCCGTGCGCGGGACAGCGGGAAACCCGGCCGGGCGCACGGAACAGCGCTCCGGTCATCGGAAAGCAAGTCATCGGGAAGGGAGAGGGCCGATGCCTAACGGCCGGACAGGACGACTCGCCGCCGGACGACCGGCGGCGGGGTTCTGTCGGACTCGGGGCTCGTCACAAGAGCGCACACTACACAGGCCCGTCGGCGAGCGTCGACACGGTTACCGCTCACCGACGGGAACGGTGCTCGTTCCGCGTGCCGGAACGCTTTCGTTGCCGCCGGGAATGAACCCTAGTAATGCACTCTGACCTGCGGTTTTCGTGATTGTTTCGGTACTGGGAACCGATCGGTGATTCGGTTAACCTCGACTTCATGATTCCCACAGTTGTCTGGGGTACAGGCAACATCGGCCGTGCCTCCATCCGGGCCGTCGACGCGCATCCGGCGCTGGAACTCACCGGAGTGCTCGTACACGATTCCGCGAAGGTCGGTCGCGACGCGGCCGCGCTCGCGGGACTCGACGGTGAGCTGGGCGTGGCGGCGACCGATGACGTCGAAGCGGTTCTGGCGGCGGGTCCGCGGGCGGTGGTGTACGCGGCGTCCGGTGACATCCGGCCTGTCGAAGCGCTGGCCGATATCGTCCGCGCCGTCAGGGCGGGCGCGGTGGTGGTGACACCCGCGCTCTACGCGTTGTACGACCAGCGAAACGCGCCTGAGGAACTTCGTGAGCCGGTGCTTGCGGCGATCGCCGAGGGCGGCGGCTCGCTGTTCGTCTCCGGTGTCGATCCGGGCTGGGGCAACGACATCCTGCCGCTGCTGATCAGCGGTCTCGGCACCACCGTGGACGCGGTCCGCTGCCAGGAGATCTTCGACTACACCACCTACGACCAGCCGGATTCGGTTCGCTACCTGGTCGGCATGGGCCAGCCGATGGACTATCAGCCGCCGATGCTGGCCCCGTCGGTCCCCACGATGGTCTGGGGCGGGCAGGTGCGCCTGATCGCCCGCGGCCTCGGTGTCGAACTGGACGAGATCCGCGAGACGCTCGACCGTCGCCCGCTCGAGGAAACCGTGACCACGCGGGCGATGGGGGAGTTCGAGGCGGGCACGCAGGGCGCGGTCCGGTTCGAGGTGCAGGGCATCGTGGACGGCGAACCCCGCATCGTCATCGAGCACGTCACCCGCATCCACGCGTCGTGCGCGCCGGACTGGCCGACACCGCCCAGCGGCGACGGCGCGCACCGGGTGATCATCGAAGGCAGCCCCAGGATCGAGGTCTCGGTCGAGGCCACCGACGGGGGCGAGAACCGGTCCGCCGGCGGCAACGCGACGGCGGTCGGCAGGCTGGTCGGCGCCATCGACTGGCTCGTGGACGCGAAACCCGGTCTCTACGACGCACTCGACGTCCCCTTGCGACCGGCCACCGGCAAACTCGGAAGGAGCGCGCGATGAACATCGACATTCCCGAGGGCAAGGACCCGATCGGCTACGTGTGGGGCGAGATGGTGCCCGGGATCGGCGTCGCGGCGTCGAAGCTCTCGCTCGCGGTCTACTCGCACACCACACTGGGGCTCCGCGAGTTCGAGGCGGCGCGGCTGCGGATCGCGCAGATCAACGGCTGCGTCTTCTGCCTGGACTGGCGGACCGAACGCGACGGCGTGAAGGTCGAGGAGGAGTTCGCCGACGCGGTGACCGAGTGGCGCACCACCGACGCGTTCGACGACCGGACCCGGCTGGCCGCCGAGTACGCCGAACGCTACGCGGTCGACCACCACGGCATCGACGACGAGTTCTGGAAGCGGATGGCCGAGCACTACAGCCAGAAGGAGATCGTGGAACTGAGCATGAGCATCGGTTCCTGGCTCGCCTTCGGACGACTGAACCATGTTCTCGGGATCGACGCGGTCTGCGTACTGCCGAAGTTCTGAGACGCGCTAAAGGAAAACGCGCGCTAGCTCCAGCCATTTCCGAGCGGCCTCACCCTGCCGCGGTGAGGCCGGTTTCGGAGAGTGGCCTGCGGTGGGTGACCCGGAGGCAGAAGTCCAGACGGGGCCGGCGAGTTCGACACGAAAGCCTCTGACAGTGGAGGTAATCGAGCCGCGTAGAACGACAACTCGCGCCCTGCCACTCCCAGCGCCGCCACGTGCTTGAGTCGATCCGTCGGACGGTGTACCACTCCGAGCGTATCGAAGATGTCTTGCCCGTGTGCCCACGTTTCCATGAGCCGAAGGGGCACCATCAGTGCCGCTGTCAGTTCGGAACCGAACCACGGAAACCCTTGCCCCAGAGGAATTTCCCGCAGCACCACCGCTACTTCGGCTCGGCAGGCGCGCCAGCGTTCCAGCAGGACCGACCGGGGTTCGGCCGCACCCGCGGCGGCTTCGAGATCGGCGTGAGCGCTGCCTCCGGCTTCCGCTCGCTTCAGGACTGCGCCGAACGAGTCCGGGCTCCGGAGGCGATGAGGACGTTCGCGTCCGCCGCGGCGAGGTGGGCGATCTGAGGGGCTATCGTCCACCCCGCCGCCGGTGTGGGCTTGGACCAGTCGGCCTCCGCCGAGACCAATGAGTCGAGCTCTTCTCCTTCAGCCACAAGATCGGGCAGAGCGATGTCGCGCTCCACACCGGACATGTCGAGACCGTAGTCCAGCATGCCGCCACGCTACCGGAACGCGGCAGGTGGGCGGGGCGGGCGAGAATCACCCGCCGCTCGGGGCGTCACAGGTCGGTGGCGACGATCTTCTCGATGTTCCGTTCCGCCAGCGCGGTAATGGTGACGAACGGGTTCACCGACGTATTACCCGGAATCAGCGCGCCGTCGATGACGTAAAGCCCCGGATAGCCGTGGAGCCTGCCGTAATTGTCGGTCGCCTTGCCGAGTATCGCGCCGCCGAGCGGGTGATAGGTGAGGTGATCGCCCCAGATCTTGTACGTGCCGAACAGGTCGGTCCGGTAGATCGTGCCTTCCTTGGCGTTGATCTTGTCGAAGATCGTCTTCGCCATGTTGATCGACGGCTGTTTCCACGCGGTCTGCCAGTCGAGGTCGACCTTGTTCGCGCCCGCGTTCCACGAGAACGTTCCGCGGTTGGGGTTCTTCGTGATCGACAGGTAGAACGAGGCGTAGGTCTCGATGCCGGTCGGCAACGGCGCGACCTCGGCGAACGCGCCGCCCGCGGCCCAGTTGTCGATGCCCGCGGTCGGGATGGACGACTGCAGCGCTCCCGTGGCGTCCCACATGTGGTTGGCTCGGCCGCACATGACGTTCCCGTTGTCGCCCCAGCCCTTTCCGACCTCGTTGTCGAGGTTGGGCAAGGCGCCGGTGGCCTTGAGCTTGACCAGGAGCTTGCTCGTTCCGACGCTGCCCGCGGCGAAGAACACCTTGTCCGCCGTGACGGATTTCGTCGCGGTCACCGTGCCGGTGGTGTCGAGCTGCTCCATCACCACGGTGTATCCGCCGCCGGACGCCGGCGTGACCGAGGTGACGCGGTGCAGCGCCGAGATGGTCACCCGCCCGGTCGCCTTGATTCGCGGGATGTACGTCTGCTGCAAGGACTTCTTGCCCGCGTTGTTGCCGTAGAGGATCTCCCCGGCCAAGGCGGACCTCGGGACCGTGCCCGCCTGCTCCTTCTTCATGTAGTCCCAGTCGTACACGTCCGGGACGAACAGGAACGGGAAACCCGACCGCTGCGCGTGTTTCCGGCCGACCCGCGCGTACTGGTAGCACTCGGCGGTCTCGAACCAGTTCGGGTCGATGGTGGCGACGCCGAGACCCGCGTTGGCGCGCGGGTAGTAGACGCCATACATCTCATCGGCGTCGACCGAGGGCAGGATGGCACCGAAGTTCTCGCGTTTCGGCGTGACGGCCATGCCGCCGTTGACCAAGGAGCCGCCACCGAGGCCGCGGCCCTGGTAGACGGTGATGCCGCCGAACTCCTCGGCGTCCAGGATTCCGGTATGGCGCGGGACGTCCTTGTCCAGCGGGAAGCCGAGGAAGTTGCTCAACGGCTGTTTGGTTCTCGTCCGCAGCCAGAAGGACCGGTAGTCGGGAGTGGTGGTGTTGGCGAAGATCTTGCCGTCCGTGCCGGGGGTGTCCCAGGCCTTGCCGAGTTCGACGAGATGGACGTCGACACCCGCCTCGGCGAGCCGGAGCGCGGCGACGCAACCGCCGTACCCGGAGCCGATGACGAGCGCCGGGATTCGCGCGGCATCGGTGATCGAACTTTTCGCGGAGGCGGTTCCACCCAGGGCAGCTGCCCCCAAGATAGAACCAGTTCCTGCAATGAAAAGGCGGCGGGACAACTGCCCGGAAGGGCTTCTCCACATGGCTTCGTCGCTCACGTGATCTTCCTCACCGTTGAGGGATTTAGAACAAGTTATACCTTCGACAATGTCGGGTGGCAATAAAGGTGACAGTTCTTTCGGAGTGCTCGGGCCAGGTGGCCGGGCACTCTGCCGGGGAATGGGCCACTATGTACTGCTGTGGAGTCCACTCGAGTTGATCGCTGGCTGTGGGCCGTCCGGCTCACCAAGACGCGCCCGGATGCCGCAGCGGCGTGCCGCGGCGGCCATGTCCGCGTGAACGGCAAGCCCGCCAAACCCGCGACGACGGTCGTGGCGGGCGACGAGGTGCGCGCCCGGGTCCACGACACCACGCGGATCCTTGAAGTGACGCGGGTGATCCAGAAACGGGTCGGCGCCGCCGACGCCGCGACCTGTTTCATCGACCGGACTCCCGCGCCGCCGCCCGAGTCCGCGGTGCCGGTGGCGCGGCGGGAACGAGGCGCGGGCCGCCCGACCAAGCGGGAACGTCGTGTGCTCGACCGTTTTCGCTCTGGAGACCACTAAGCGTTCACATACATGGACGGTATTCACATCCGTTGACGGGTGACAGGCACGTGAACTATAAAGACTGAGTCCGGGTGTACACGCCGCAACACCTTCCGTCAGTCCGTCACGGAGGTTTCGGGTGTCCCGAAAAAGTCCTCTTCGTCGTGCCGTCCTACCGGCGGTCGCCGCCGTGGTCGTCATCGCCGCACTCCTGCAGGTACCGCCCGACGTGGCGGTCGCGGCGCCGGGCCCCGGCGCGCTGCCCGGTCTCGACGTCGGCGCGGCCAATCGCCGCGCCCCGGTCGCGGGGCTCTACGACTGGTCCAAGGCCGGCTACCGGGGCGGCGCCGCGCTGCCCGGCTCCGGCGAAGTGAACCCGAACGCGACCTGCCAGGTCACCGCGGCGGAACTGGCGAGCCAGTACGACGTCAAACCGGACGACGGCGCCGATGACACGAACGGGATCCAGGCGGCGATCGACGGCATCAAGAGCGCGTGCTCGCCGTCGGGGAGCTACACCAGACTGAGCACGATCACCTTCCCTGCCGGCCGGTTCGACGTCACGCACGAGATCCACGTCGACGCCGACTACCTGATCCTGCGCGGCGCGGGCAAGGACGCCACCAAGTTCGTCTACAAGCCCGACGCGAACACCCTCTACGACACGCTCACCCCGGACGGCTCCGACTGGGACGAGGACGGGATGACCTCGGGCGCGGGCAAGGGCGGCTGGCTGTGGCCCGGTCGCGGGCTGTTCCGCGTCCAGTCCAGGGGAGTGCACTCGTCCTACGCGAGCGACTACGCGTCGGCGCCCGCCAACCGCAAGGACATCTTCGAGGGCACGATCAACGTCCACTGGAAGGCGGGGGTGAAGCTGCGCGGCAAGCCGGGCGACACCGCTTTCGCCGCCCGGACGGGGGACAAGGTCGTCCACCTGGCGAGCAGCGGTGCGCTGACGTCGCTTGCCGCCGGGAACCTGGTCAACATCCGTGCGGCCAACTCGCGGAAGTTCTACGAGCAGCAGCAGGCGACGCCGACGACGTTCCCGTTGCTGAACATGCACATGCGGCAGCAGATCTTCACGATCGCGGCGCTCGACACGGCCGCGCGCACGATCACCCTCGACAAGCCGCTCGAGTACGACGTCCCGGTGAACTCCACCTCGGACGGTTCGGCCCCGATCGACGGCGCCACCTACGACTCGAAAGCCTCCCCGCTGGTCGACCCGGTGCTCGGCGTCGGCTTCGAGAACCTCGGCTTCACCCAGGACATGCCGGGGCTGAACCCGGCGGAGGCGAACAACAACTACGGCAACATGGCGCCCGCCGCGGAGATGCACGGGATCGTCTTCAAATGGGCGGCGAACTCCTGGGTCCGCGGCATCCGCGCGGACATGACCGGTTCGCATCCGATCGTCACCGAGGAGGCCAAGAACCTCCAGATCGTCGACAACGAACTCAACGGCTCCTGGAACAAGGGCAAGGGCGGCAACGGGTATTTCCGTGGCTCCCGGGTCTGGGACTCGCTCTACGCCGGCAACACCTCGACCCTGTTGCGGCACTTCACCTTCCAGTGGTCCGCCTCGGGCAACGTGGTGATCGGCAACTCGTTCGACTCCGACCTGAACTTGCACGGCGGCTGGGAACGCAACAACCTCTTCGAGCTCAACACGGTCAAGGTCCCGTACGCGCACCGCTCCGGGAACTGCCGGGCCAACTGCGGTGAGGAGGGCGGCGGCGGTCCCGACGATTCGAACTGGTTCCCGATCTGGTGGGGCGCGGGCAAGAAGGCCGTCAAATGGTCGGGCGCGTCCGGCCCGCGCAACGTCTTCTTCAACAACGCCATGACCAAACAGCTCGCGGACAACGGCCCGTATAACGACTTCTACGCCGACCGGCACCGCGTCTACGCGTTCGGGTGGGACGGCACCGCGTACAAGCACCTCGACGTCGGCGGCACGCCGATCGCCGACTGGGCGAAGAACGAGCAGCGGGACTACACCGGCGGGCACGGGGTCGACGCGTCCAAGACCGATGCCGCGTCCTCGCTGTTCCTGAAGTCCGTCGACGGGACCCAGCCGCCGTCGTCGTCGACTGGGCCGACCACGACCACGCCCACTTCGACGACACCGACCACCACGACCTCCCCGAACCCCGGCGCCTGCCTGACGGCGGCGTTCGCTCGCAAATCGGTGTGGGACAGCGGCTACGGCGGCGGGTTCACCGTCACCAACACCTGTTCGGCCGCGGTGGGCTCGTGGACGGTCGAGTTCGATCTGCCCGCCGGGACGTCGATCACCAGCTCCTGGAGTTCGGTGCTGACCAAGACCGGCCAGCACTACCGGTTCGGGAACGCCACCCACAACGGAAGCGTCAAACCCGGCGGCACGGCGACGTTCGGTTTCACCGCCGCCGGTCAGGGACTCCCGGTCGCGTGCACCATCGCCGGAACGAACTGCGGAGGCACGGAATGACGAGGAAACGACTGCTCGCCGCGTTCGCGGCCATGGCGTCGGCGGCCGGCTTGTTCGGCGCGGTCGTCACCGCCGAGGCCGCCGCGCCCAGCCTGACCGCCACGTTCGCCCAGGGATCGGTCTGGGACAGCGGGTACGGCGGGAAGTACACGCTGGCCAACGCCGGAGACGCCAACAGCGCACAATGGACGGTCGAGTTCGATCTCCCCGCCGGGACGTCGGTCACGACGTCGTGGAGTTCGGTGCTCACCAGGACCGGCCAGCACTACAAGGTCACCAACGCCGGCTTCAACGGCACGATCAAACCCGGTGGGGCGGCGACGTTCGGCTTCAACACCAGCGGGCTGGGCCTGCCGACCGGATGCACGGTCAACGGCAGCCCGTGCGGGGGAGGGGCGCCGACCACCACCGCCACGACCCCGACGTCATCCACCACCACGACGAGCAAGCCGCCGCCGACGACGACCAGCGTCCCCTCGGGTGACGTCGTCGACGTGAGCACCACGCCGCAACTGCAGGCCGCGCTGGCCGCCGCGAGCCGCGGGCAGACGATCCGCCTGGCCGCCGGGACCTATCGGGGTTCGTTCGTGGCCACGAAACCCGGAACGGCCGGCGCGCCGATCACGGTGACCGGGCCGTCGACGGCGATCCTGATCAACGACGGCCCGTCGGGTGAGGCGCCTTCCTGCCCGGCGCCGACGGCGGGCTGGGACCCGGGGTACGGATTCTGGCTCTACGGTGCGCCGTATTGGCATCTCCAGGGCTTCACCGTGCAGGAGTCCAAGAAGGGCATCGTCGCCGACAACTCGCACCACACCGTGATCGAAGGCGTGCGGGTCCATCAGATCGACGAAGAGGGTGTCCACTTCCGCCGTTCGTCGGCCGACAGCGTCATCCGTGACTCGACGATCAGCCACACAGGTCTCGTGCAGGCCGGGTACGGCGAGGGCGTCTACCTCGGCTCGGCGAACTCGAACTGGGAGTGTCACGGCAACTCCGGCGGGGTCGACCGGAGTGACCGGGTCCAGGTCCTGAACAACCACATCGGACCGTACGTCGCCGCGGAAGGCATCGACGTCAAGGAGGGCACCGAGGGCGGCGTCATCCGAGGCAACACCTTCGACGGCCAAGGGGTCTCTGGGCAGAACTCGGCCGATTCGTGGGTCGACGTCAAGGGATTCGGGTACGTCATCGAGGGCAACACCGGCACCTTCGCCTCGCCGGGGACGTTCGCGAACGGCTACGAGACGCACAACCCGGGGACGACCCCGTCGTTCCAGAACGGCTGCGGGAACGTCTGGCGGGACAACAAGTCCGACCTCGGCGGCGTCGGCCAGTACGCCATCAAGATCACCTCGGCGTCGAAGTGCTCGGAACGGCCCAACGTGGTCTACGCGTCCAACACCGTGTCGAGGGCGGTGAACGGGCTGACCAACGTCCCGGTCACGCCTTGACGGACGCCGGTGGCGGGAGCGGCGCGGCTCCCGCCACCGGCGAGTCAGTCGCGGACCGCGGTGAGCGCGACGGTGGCGTAGCGGGTGGTGAACCGGCCGCCCATCCCGTCGATCGCCGCCCCGACTTCGGCGAGGATCTTCTGCTGGAGAACGGGTTCGACCCAGGTGAGCGAACCGAACGTCGGGAGCTGGTCCAGCCACTCGTCGCGGGTGTGGATCCGTTCCCAGTCGTGGCGGCTTCGTTCCGGCTCGCCGAATCCACTCGCTTCGCGCAGGCCGTCAGCGGCCGTGTCCAGCAGCGGTCCGTACGGGTCGGCGGGCTTCTTCGGCGTGTTCCCGAGATCGATCGGGGCGTCCGGCACATGTCGCCGGTACGCGTCCGCCAAGGCGTCGGTGACCTCCTCGGGCGGTTCGGGCACGTGCCAGAACGCGGACCAGATTCCGCCTGACCTCAGTACTTCGGCGGCCTTTGCGGCACCGGCCACCGGGTCGACCCAGTGCCAGGCCTGTCCTGAGACGAGCAGGTCGAACCGGCGTCCGGCGGGCGCCCAAGTCTCGAACCTCGCGACTTCGACGTCGATTCCGCTCATGCGGGCGAACTCGGCCATCCGCGGATCAGGTTCGACGCCCAGGACGTGACAACCCGCGGCCTGGAACTGGCGCGCTTCGATCCCGGTGCCGATTCCGACGTCGAGGGTCTCGCGGCCGGGGGCGGCGGCGATGAGGTGGTCGATGAGATCCGGGGGATAGGCGGGCCTGGTCCGGTCATAGCGTTCGACGTCCACGCCGAAGGACTCCGCGGCCTGTCGATACCGGTGAGGCTCCTGCCCCGAAGGTAGAGTGGGCATGCGCCCACCTTAAGTGGGCATGTGCCCACTCGTCAACGCAAGGGAGCCGTATGCCGACCGGGGTAGCCCTGCGCGCCGTCCGCGCGCAGTTGTTCGACGCCGCCGAACGGGTCCTTCTGCGGGACGGCCCGAGCGGGCTCACCAGTCGCGCCGTGACCACGGAGGCGGACTGCGCGAAAGGCGTGCTGCACCGGCATTTCGACGATTTCGACGGGTTCCTCGCAGAGTTCGTCCTGGACCGGATCGAGAAGCTGGACGAGAAGAGCCTCCGCGAAGCCGCCGGCACCGGGACCGTCGTGGACAACCTGACGGCCGCGCTCACGGCGGTGTTCGAGTCGGTCGCGGTCGCGATCGTCCCGCTCGTGATCTTCCGCGACGAGCTGCGGGCCCGGTTACGCCGTGAGTGGCCTGCCGGGATCCCGGTGCTGACGCAGGCCGCGGTGATGATCGGCGCTTACCTCAAGGAGGAACGCGACCGGGGCAGGATCGCCGAGGACGCCGACGTCGAGACGCTCGGGGCCACGCTGATCGGCGCCACGCATCTGCTCTTCGCCGACCGCACCGGCCCCGCGCCCGAGACGGCACAGGTGCGGAAAGTGGTCGAGACGGTCATCGGGGCATGAAAAAGGCGGCGAGTCCTCAGTGGACTCGCCGCCTTCTCAGTGGATCAGGACTGCGCGGCGGTGACGGTGTGCCGCAGCAGCAGCGACGTCGTGACCGGGCCGACGCCGCCGGGGACCGGCGTGATCGAGCCCGCGATGCCTTCGACGGCGGCCTGGTCGACGTCGCCGACGAGCCCGCCTTCCGGCGTCGGGTTGGTGCCGACGTCGATCACCACGGCACCGGGCTTGACGTGATCCGCGCCGACGAAGTGCGCGCGGCCGACGGCCACGACCAGGACGTCGGCGGTCTTGGTGACCGTCGCGAGGTCCTTGGTACGGGAGTGGCAGACGGTCACCGTCGCGTTCTCGCCGAGCAGCAGCAGTGCGGCGGGCTTGCCGACGACGGTCGAGCGGCCGACGACGGCGACCTGGGCGCCGGACAGGGCGACCTGCTCGCGCTTCAGGATCTCCAGCACCGCGGCCGCGGTGGCGGGCGCGTAGGTCGGGAGGCCCGCGGCGAGACGGCCGAGGCTGACCGGGTTGGCGCCGTCGACGTCCTTGCGCGGGGCGATATGCGCGCCGACGTCGTCGAGCGTCACGCCTTCGGGCAACGGGGTCTGGCAGATGATGCCGTGGACCGACGGGTCGGCCGACAGCTTGTCGAGTTCGCGGGTGACGTCCTCGCCGGTCGGCTTCTCGAGCTGGACCACGCGGCAGTCGACGCCGACCTTCTTCGCGGCGCGCTCGATCGAGCGCACGTACCAGGCGGTGGCGTCGTCGTCGGTCGGCACGAGCACGGCAAGCGTCGGGGAGGTGCCCGATTCACGCAGCTTGGCGGCGGTCTCGGTGACCTCGGCGGTGATGGCGGCGGCGATCGCGCGCCCGTCGATCAGGGTCATCGGGCGATCCTTTCGCGGACCTGGGCGATGAGGACGTCGGCGCGCCCGGCCGCGGGCAGGTACTCGGCGAGGCGGGCCGCGGTCTCCTTGCGGAGCTGCTCGTCGGACATCGACGCGAGGTTGACCTCGACGTTGACCACTCCCGATTCGAGCGCGGACTTGGCGGAGGAGGCCGCGACCGCGATGTCGGAGATGACGTTGACGTTGGCGCCTTCGAGGATCGAGGCGGCGACGTCGATGACCTCGGCGGCGAGGGCGGCCGTGCGCAGCGGGACCTCGGCGGCGCCGACCAGGGCGGCCTGGATCGCGGCCGTGCGGGCCTTCTTCTCCTCGTCGGTGGCCTTCGGGAGCTTGTACGCGGCGACCACCGCGTCGAACGCGGCGGCGTCGTCGGCGGCGAGGCCGAGCGCGCGCGCCCGGAGGTCCTCGGCCTTGCCCAGCGCCTCGGTCATGGTGGCTTCGTGCTCGGCGTACTTCGGCTTGCCGATGGTCAGGTTGCACACCATGGAGACCAGGGCGGCACCGACCGCGGCGTTCATCGCGGCACCCGCGCCACCACCGGGCGTCGAGGCCTTCGAAGCCAGCTCGTCGAGCCACTGACCGACCGGTTGAGCCTCCACGCGTTGTTCCCTTCCCGCTGGTTTTGCCGTCGCGCCGAAGCCTACCCGGGGGGTTCGCGGACAGCCCGAAGGCCACCTTCGCGACGATCAACGCCGGGCGAAGGTGGCCTTGGACCGCGGCGGGGTCAGGACCGCTGGTATTCCTCCCAAGTGAGCTTCGGCGAGACGGCGGGGCCGTCGTCGGAACCGCGGCCGGCGAGGCCGTTGTAGCCGAGGTAGTAGTCACCGGCCTGGTGCTGCGCGCCGGACGAGAGGTCCGGATCGGACAGCGCGATGGCGTGGATGTGGTAGGCGAAGCCCTGGGCCGGAGTCCGGACCCAAGCCGCGAAGCCCACCTGACGGAGCTTCTTCGCGACGTCGGTCCGCGTGGCCGAGGACATGCCTTCGACGCCGATGTCGAGCGCGCCACCACCGTCGTGCGTACCGGCCGAAGCGCCGACGCCGCCGGGGTTGTACGAGCCCTGCGTGATGGTGAGCTGCCTGCCGAGCAGACCCTCCGCCTTCACCAGCATCGCCTTGGTGCGGGTGTTCATCGTCTTGCCGTGGTAGGTCAGGCGGCTACCCGCCGCGACCGTCGCGGTCACGGTGTACTTGCCTTCGCCCAGCTTTTCGAGCGACGTCTTGCCCGGCAGGCCGGAAGCGTCGATCCCGGTGTAGCCCAGCGACTTCTGGTAGCTCGAATACGCGGTGATCGTCGACGTGCCGAAATGGCCGTCGACGTACTGCTGGTCGAGCAGTCCCTTGGCGGCCAGTGCCTGCTCCACGAGCAGCACACTGTCCTTGGCGCCCGGAGTCAAGGCGCTGTCGGCCCGGCGCGGGTCGATCTGCGCGGCCTTGAGCACCGCTTCCATGCTGGCCGCGGGCAACGCGGCCGCGGTCACTTCGGCACTGGCCGGTGCGGCCACGCCGAAGGAGAGCGCGGCCGCTGTCGCGGCCACGGCAACCTTGGTCAACAATTCCTGTCTCCTGAACGAACTCAGTTGTGCGGTCAGCATGAGCAGGGCGAATACAAGGGCCATACAAACGAACTCCCCCCGGATCGGCGTTTCGCCCGGTCGGGTGTCGTTCCGGCGAAACCGGGGGTGACCTGATAAGACTCTCCGTGGACGCCGAAAGGTCGAGATCCCATGGTGCTTCGTACTTCGCCACCCTCGAGGGCTCATCTCAGACTGCTCGCGGAGGCCGACGCGGCCCCGCCCGCGCGGCGCCGGGATTTGTACGCCGGGATCGCCGACCGGCGGCTGGCCGCGATCCTCGCCGCCGAGGACGTGGCCGAGGAACACGGGCTGAGCGCGCACGTCCGGACGACCTGTTACGTCCACCGCTGCTGGGTGCATCAGTGCGTCTCGGATCCGATGCACGTCCTGATCGTCACCGGGCACCGATGGTGCCGCCGCTGCGATCGCACCATCGACGTCGAGGTCGACGAGACGTTCCCCGGATCGGTCGAACTCTCCTGCGACGGCTGCGGCGTCCCGCCGGACACGGTCGCGAACCGCGAGGTGCTCCTGGCCTGCCGGACCAGCCTGAGGGCCATGCACGGCGGCGAAGCTTCGACGCTGTACGTCGTCCCCGACTGCTGACGGGCACCCGATCGCGCCGTTCGGTGCCGCCGAACGGCCGTGTCTCCGACGGCCGAAAAGCCCATTCGATGGTTTGGACCATCACTGTTACCGAAGCGTGATCTGGACATATCTCGCGGACCGCTACTTTGTTGTGGCGCGCAACGAATTGCTTCGCCCGTGGATTTCCAACGCCGGAGGTGTCACGACGTGGACCGGATCTTTGTGCAGCCCAAACGGCGGAAAGGGGTCCGGGGCGCGCTCGCCCTCGGCCTTTCCGCGCTCCTGATCGTCGCCGGTCTCGGCGGTGCCACCGCCGCGGCCGCGGACTACAGCCAGAGCGCCGCGTCCTTGAACGCGAGCCAGGCGCAGTTCTCCTTCACGCCGGCGGCGCCCGCGCGGTACGTCGACATCCACTACACCGGTGTCCCGGGGATGGGACAGCAGAACGTCCGCATGACCGACAGCGGGGGCACGTGGCGGCACACCGTCGGTTCGCTCACCGCCGGCACGGTGCTCGACTACTGGTTCACCTACGAGAAGAACGGGCCGCAGTACGACACCCCGCACTTCGGCTACACCCACGGCGGCAGCGGCACGACCGTCGCCTCACCGACGTTCGACCCGCCGGGCGGCAGCTATCCGAGCGCCCGCACGGTGACGCTGTCGTCCGCGACCGCGGGCGCGACCATCCGGTACACGGTGGACGGTTCCACGCCGACCGCGTCGTCCACTGTGTACACCGGCCCGATCACGGTCTCCGCGTCCTCGACGGTTTCCGCGATCGCGCTGAAATCGGGCTCCGCGAACTCCGCGGTGGCCTCGGCGAGCTACACGATCGGATCGACGCAGGCGACCTGCCCGGCCCAGCCCGAGGTCCCGGACTTCGGGCCCAACGTGCGGATCTTCGACCCGGGTATGCCGGCGTCGTCGATCCAGGCCAAGCTCGACGCGGACTTCAACGCGCAGAAGGACACCCTGACCGCGCAGTTCACCGAGCGCCGGTACGCGCATCTGTTCAAGCCCGGTGTGTACAACGGGATCCACGACAACGTCGGCTATTACACCTCTGTCGCGGGCCTCGGGCAGAACCCGGGCGACGTCGTGATCAACGGCGACGTGACCGTCGACGCGTTCAACGAGTCGGACAAGGGTGTGGCGCTGCAGAACTTCTGGCGGTCGACGGAGAACCTCGCCGTCGTGCCGAGCGGCGGCGCGACCCGCTGGGCCGTCGCGCAGGCCGCGCCGTTCCGGCGGATGGACATCCGCGGCGGACTGGACCTCTTCCCGGCCAGCTACGGCTTCGCCAGCGGCGGCTACACCGCCGACAGCAAGGTTTCGGGCAAGACCGCGTCGATCTCGCAGCAGCAGTGGTACACCCGCGACAGCAACTACGGCAGCTGGGAGGGCGGCGTCTGGAACATGGTCTTCTCCGGGACGAACGGAGCCCCGGCGAACACCTTCCCGAACCCGCCGGAGACCACGCTCGGCACCACGCCGGTGTCCCGCGACGTTCCGTACCTCTACGTGGACGGGTCCGGCAAGTATCGCGTGTTCCTGCCTTCGTTGCGCACCAACGCTTCCGGGCCGAGCTGGGCGAACGGCGGCACCCCGGGCAGTTCGCTGCCGATGAGCCAGTTCCACGTCGTCAAGGCGGGGGACACGGCGTCGTCGATCAACAATGCCCTTTCCCAGGGCTGCAACCTGTTCTTCACCCCCGGCGTCTACCACCTCAACCAGACGCTGAACGTGACCAAGGCCAACACGGTCGTCCTCGGCGTCGGCTACCCGACCTTGGTGCCGGACAACGGTGTCGACGCGATGAAGGTCGCCGACGTGGACGGCGTCCGGCTCAAGGGTCTGCTGTTCGACGCCGGGACCACCAACTCGCAGTCGCTGCTCACCGTCGGCCCGGCGGGCTCGACGGCGAACCACGCGGCCAACCCGACGACGTTGCAGGACGTGTTCTTCCGGATCGGCGGCCAGATCGCCGGGAAGGCGACGAACAGCCTCATCGTCAACAGCCGTGACACGATCATCGACCACATCTGGGCCTGGCGGGCCGACCACGGCAACGCGGGCACCTACGGGTGGACGACCAACACCGGCGACACCGGTGTGGTCGTCAACGGCGACAACGTGCTCGCGACCGGTCTGTTCGTCGAGCATTACCAGAAGTACCAGGTGATCTGGAACGGCCAGAACGGCAAGACGATCTTCTTCCAGAACGAGATCCCCTACGACGTCCCGAATCAGGCGGGCTGGAAGAGTCCCAACGGGCTCAACGGGTACGCCGCCTACAAGGTGGGGGACAACGTGAACACGCACGAGGCGTGGGGCCTGGGCAGTTACTGCTTCTTCAACGACAACCCGGCGGTGAACCTCTACCACGCGTTCGAGGTGCCGAACCGTTCCGGCGTCCGGTTCCACAACCTGGTGACGGTCTCGCTCAACTACAAGGGGACCATCACCCACGTGATCAACGACGCGGGGGCGGTGACGCCGCCGGACACGCGGCCGAGCAACCTCGTGAGCTACCCGTAGCACCGAGGGCTCTGTCCGTGAAGGCCTCCTTGAGGGACCCAGAGTCCCTCAAGGAGGCCTTCACGGACTTCCCCGCATGTATAACGACCTATACGGTCGGGCGGAGTGAGTCCGACGCGGTTAGGCTCGGACCATGATCAGCAAAGAAGTCGGTGACCTGCGAGAACTCTTCCGGTCCGGCGTCACGAAACCGGTGGCCTGGCGGCGGAAGCAGCTCGCGGGCCTGCGTGCGCTCCTGACCGAGCAGGAGGACGTCTTCCTCAAGGCGCTCTACGCCGACCTGCGCAAGAACGCCGTCGAGGCCAAACGCGCGGAGATCGCGCTCGTGCGCAACGAGATCGATCACACGCTGGAGAATCTCGACTCCTGGCTGAACCCGGAGCCCGCCGACATCCCGCGGCCGCTGCGCCCGGGCGACGCTCGGGTCGTGCGTGAGCCGCTCGGCGTCGCGTTGATCATCGGGCCGTGGAACTACCCGCTGCAGCTGGTGCTCGCGCCGCTGGTCGGGGCGCTGGCAGCGGGGAACTGCGCGATCGTGAAGCCGAGCGAGCTGTCCCCGAACACCTCGGCCGCGATCGCCGAGCACCTGCCGGGCTACGTCGAAGGCGTCCGCGTCGTCGAGGGAGCGATCCCGGAGACGACGGCGTTGCTGGAGCAGAAGTTCGACACGATCTTCTACACCGGGAACGGGACCGTCGGCCGGATCGTCATGACCGCGGCGGCGAAACACCTCACGCCGGTCACGCTCGAACTGGGCGGGAAGAGCCCCGCGATCGTCGAGCCGGGAGCGGATCTCGCCGTGACCGCGCAGCGGCTCGCCTATGGCAAGTTCGCCAACGCGGGCCAGACCTGCGTCGCGCCCGACTACGTCCTCGCGATCGGCGACACCGGCCCGAAACTGGCGCGGCATCTGGCCGAGACCGTCGAGGCGATGTTCGGCGAGGACCCGGCGACCAGCGACTCCTACGGCCGGATCATCTCGACCCGGCACTACGACCGGCTCGCCGCGTTGCTGGAGGACGGGACCGCGGTCGTCGGCGGCAAGGCCGATCGCGACGAGAAGTACATCGCGCCCACCGTGCTCACCGGTGTCTCCCCGGACGCGCCCGTGATGCGGGACGAGATCTTCGGCCCGATCCTGCCGATCATCGAGGTCGCCGACCTCGACGCGGCGTTGGCGTTCGTCAACGAACGCGACAAGCCGCTGGCGCTGTACGCCTTCACCGAGTCGGACGAGACGAAGCGCCGGGTCGAGACGGAGACGTCGTCCGGTGGTCTCGTGTTCGGCGCGGCGATCATCCATCTCGCGGCGCCCGAACTGCCGTTCGGCGGGGTGGGGGAGAGCGGGATGGGCCGCTATCACGGGCGCTATTCGATCGACAACTTCAGCCACGTGAAGGCGGTGCTGGACAAGCCGCTCGAGTAGACCTCGCCGAGCCGAGGTATGAGGTCTGTCGGGTCGGCTGTTCCCGATCCTGTTCCCCATGTCGCCTGGCACTTTGGCTTACCCCTCGGCAGAACCCACCGTGCGAGACCCACGCGGCGCGGGCGGAGGCGGGACCGTCTTCGCCAGCACGATGTCCGCCAGCCGGATCGTCGCGAGCCCGCGTTTGGTCTCCACCGTGCATTCCGCGTCGTCACGGGAGCGCAGGTAGCCGAGCGCGTCGGTGAAGCCGGCCTCGATCCGGTACCGCACGACGACCCGCGTGCCGACCGGGACGTCCGGAAGGGTCACCGGTTCAGGTGCGCGGTGAGTTCGTCGTCGCTCGGCTCGACCAGGTGGGTGCCGTCCGGCCAGACGATGGTCGGGATCCGCCGTTCACCGTTCTGCAGCGCTCGCACGGTTTCCTCGGCGCCGGTGTCCGCCTCGACGTCGACGTAGGCGTATTCGACGCCCTTCGCGTCCAGCAAGGCACGGCTGCGTTTGACGTCGGGGCACCAGCCGGCGCCGTACACGGTGAGGTCGCTCATGGATCACAGCATGCCAGGTCGCGGTCCGGCGGCGTGTTCGGCGAGGGCCGAGCGGTCGGCGAGACCCGTCTTGGCGAGCAGGCTCGCGACGTGTTTCTCGACCGTCCTGGGCGAGATGTGCAGCCGGGTGCCGATGTCCTTGTTGCCCATGCGCTCGGCGAGCAGCAGCAGCACCTCGTACTCGCGCACGGTGACGCCGGCCGCGCGCAGGTCGCCGGGGACCCGGTCGACACCGGCTCGGCGCTGGCGGACGGGGGCGCCGAGTTTCCGGAGCAGGCTCCGGCAAGCGCCCGCGACCGCCTGGATGTCCCGGCCGTGGAAGTACTCCTCGGCCTCCTTGAGCCAGCTCGCCGGATCGCCCCAGCCGTCGGCCGCGGCCGGTTCGGCGATCAGCCGGAGTCCGAGGTGCCGGGCCAGAGGGTAGGGCGCCGACGTCTCCAGTGCGGCGGCCACCGCCCGCCCGGCTTCCGCCGTGTCGCCTCGCCTGCCGTGCTCGACGGCGTGCGCGAACTCGACGAACTGCCGGTTCCAGCGCATCCCGCTCACGGCGGAGCCGTCCTCGGGGCAGTCGGCGCCGCCGAGCGTGTCGAGGAGCGTGCTGAGTCCGTGCTGACCGGCGAGGTGGAACCGGCTCGGCCGCCTGCCCTCCAGGTCGATGACCTGGTCGAGCTCGCGGCGAGCCCGGTCGAGATCCTCCTCCAGCAGGGAACAGAAGACCCGCGCGAGCCCGATGCTCAGCACCATCTCCTGCGCGTTCTCGCCGCCGCTCTCCCGGAAGTCCACAAGGGCCTGTTCCATCGCCGGGCGGTCCGCGCGGTGCCCGGCCGACATCGCCCTGGTCATGTGCGCGTACTGCAGCAACGCGGTCAGCCGGAGCCTGCCGAGCACGGCGAGGTTCTCCTCCAGCAGCGCGTGCGCGGTCCCGAACTCGCAGCGCAGGATCGCGTGCATGGTGCGGACGGAGTCGACCGCGCAGTGCAGCGTGATCGATCCGGTCCGCTGGGCGTCGGCGCGGGCGAGCAGCAAGGTCTGTTCGTCACCGTTCATCAGCACGCGATGTCCCCCGAGCCGCACCAGCGCCTGGGTGCGGAGGTGGTGCAGGTGGTTGTCCTCGGCGGTCCGCCGCGCGAGCTGCATGTAGCGCTCCGACTCGGTGAGGTCACGCGGCAGCGCGAGCATGCCGAGCACCTGGAGCGCTTGGCAGACGACGAACGGCTGCTCGGTCTCCTCGGCCACTTTCCACGCCTGGCGCGCTAGTCGTTCCGCGGTGCCGGTCCGGCCGGGGACGTCGAGCCAGAGGTTCGCTTCGACGGCGTCGAGCGCGGCCTGCTGGGCGGGCGAGATCGCCGAGCCGAGGGGAGCGCGGGCCCGTTCGATCTGGCCGAGGCATTCGTCGTGGCGTCCGGCGATGTAGGCGGCCCAGGCCAGCTGGGTGTGCAGTTTGGCGGCTCGTTCGAGCGTGCCGATCTCGCCGAAGCCGTCCGAAAGCTCGACGGCGCGGTCGAATTGCCCGGTCTGCCCGAGTGCGTACAGCAGGGTCTCCAGCACTTCGGCCCGGTCGCCCGCGTCGGCCCCGGCGAGCAGGTCGACAGCTTTGGTGAGCATCGTGACCGCGGAGTCCGCGGCTCCGGCGTCGAGAGCGCGGCGACCGGTCTCCGCGAACAGGTGGCCTGCCGCCCGCTCGTCCAGCGCGGTCAGGCGGAGCGACGCGACGAGCGCGCACAGATCGCCTGGCAGGCCCGGGTACAGCTTCTCGACGGCGTCGGCGGCCTGACGGGCGAGGTCCGCCTTCCGCGCCGGCGACTGCCGGGCCAGCAGTGCTTCCGCGGTCAGCGGATGCCGGAACGCGTACCAGCCGGCCGTCGTCTCGTCGGTGGTCACCAGGTTCGCCGAGACCGCGGCGCTGAGGTGGTTGTGCAGGGTCCGGTCGTTCGTCCCGGTGACCGTCTGCACCACCGACAGCGGGAAGCGCCGTCCGATGATCGCGGCGACCGACAGCAGTTCGCCCGCCTGCTCGCCGAGTTGCTCCATCCGGAGGCCGATGCTGGTGACCAGCGCGGCGGGCACGCGGGCACGGAGTTCGCCGATGACGCGCCACCCGTCCCGGCTCTCGACCAGCAGACCGTCGTTCACCATGCCGTGCAGCAGTTCCTCGACGATGAACGGCAGACCGGCGCTGTTGCGCCACAGCAGCTCCGCCGCGGGAGCCGGTAGGTAGTCCGGCTCGGTCTCCAGGCAGGCGGCGGCGAGGGCGCGGGTGTCGGAGAGGCCGAGCCGGTCGAGTTCGAGGACGGCGCAGCTCATCCGCTGGGCGCCGGAGGTCGCCAGGCGGAGGGCGTCGGAGGGTTCGTTACGGAGCGTGCCGACGAAGAGGGTCTGCGCCGCGGCCAGGTTGTCGACGAGGTATTCGAGGATGAACAGCGTCTCGGCGTCGGCGTCCTGGAGGTCGTCGAGTACCAGGAGCGCGCCGCGGTCGCGGCTGGTGACGGCCAGTAGCCGGAACACCGCTTCGGCCAGCACCATCAGGGAGCCCGATTCCCGTGGCCGGTCGCCGTGGCTCCAGTCGGGGATGAGCTGGGCGAGCACGGGGATGAACGGGTCGAGTTCGGCCACCTCGGGCGGGCCGCCGCCGCGGAAATGCGACAACAGTGCCTGGGTCAGCGGCCGGAACGGGACCAGCGGGCCGATCGAACTCGCCCGGCCCTGCAGGACCGGGATGTCCGCGGCGACCGCTCGTGAGGCGGCTTCGACGGCGAGCCGTGACTTGCCGATGCCGCCTTCGCCCACGAGGAAGATCGCGCCGCCGCTGCCCGCGATGGCGCGATCGAGAGCTCCGGAGAGCTCGGCCAGTTCGGCGTCACGGCCGATCATCCGCGACGAACGGATTCCCACCGCCGTGACTATAGCGAGCGGATTGCCGCGTCACGGCGAAAAGTCGATCACGAAGGCGGGCGGCGCGAACCCGCCTCCGTGAGCGCTTCTCAGATCCAGCCGCCGGTGAACACGCTGACGACGGAAGGCGATCCGGGGTCGCCGCCGGACAGGGTGGCGAGCGGGTTGGCGCTCAGCCGCGGCTTGCTGCCCGCCAGCGCGTGGTTGCGCGAACCGACCTCGAGGGCGCGCGGCAGGTTCACGGCGCCGAGGGCGTCTTCGGTGGCGGGCAGGTCTCTTTCGTACATTTCGGTTTCTTCTCCTCGTTATCGGTTTACCGGCGGGATGACGGTGGCCGCGGGATGCGGCCGGTCGGGGCGGAGCAGGAGCGCGGACGGGACCCGGTCGCCGAACCCCAGCCGCAGCAGGCCGTAGCCGATACCCGCCAGGCCGCTCAGCAGCCCCGGCGCGGGGATCGCGCCGGGAGTCCCGCAGCGCGCACCGCGCTGGTCGATGGCGGCGAGCAGGTGACCGGTCCGGCGGCGCACCGCGGTGGCGGCGCCAGTGTGCCCGTTCTCCGCCAGCACGCACAACACTTCCAGCACTCCGGACTCGCCGTGGCAGAGGCTGAGATCCTTCAGCGGTGCCCCGTCGGTCAGCTGTTTGATCGTCCGGTCCAGATCCCTGGCGTGACCGGGATCGGGCAGGTGGGCGGCTTGGCCGAGCGCGGCGCCGGAGAGGCCGTCACACCAGCCGCCGGTGCTTTCCGCCCGATCGTCCGCCTTTCCGGGTGGTTCTTCGCCGGTCCGGCCGTGTGCCCGCAGGACCCAGTCGATCCCGGCCGAACCGCGCGCGAAACCGGTCCCTTGTGGACGTTCGCGGTCGAGCAGCTGTCCGGTGTAGCGGTCCGCCTTCGTCAGCGCCGCGTCCAGTCCTGTTTGGACATAGACCGAGCGCATCGACGCGACGCCGCCCGCCAGCCCGGTCGTGAATCCGGGCGGCGTGCCGGTGGTGGCCTCGGGCATGAGGTCGACGGCCTGTTCGATCAGGTCGCCCGCGGGAAGACCGACCAGCGTGCTGAGCCGGGCAACCGTGTACGCGACGCCGCCGAGCCCGAGGAGCCCGCCGCAGCCGGCGGTGGCGGCCAGCTCGGGGTCGTCCCGGAGAGTGGCGAACAGGCCCGGGAGCGGTCTGATCGCGTACGCGGCCAGATCGCGGTAGCGCGCGATCCCGGTCAGCTCGGCGAGCTGGGCGAGGAACAGCGCGACACCGCAGTAGCCCTCGCCGAGTCCCGCGCCCATCGGCAGCACGGTCCAGTAGCGGTCGTCGACGAGCTCGATCCCGAGCCAGTTGGAGCGGTGCTCGTCGGAGAAGGCGTTCGCGACGATGTGATCGGCGATCCCGCACGCGGTGACCAGCAGCCGTTCGGCGTCCGGGGCCTGGTTCGGCACCGCGGTTTCGGCGGTCTCGCCGCCGCCGTGATGCCCGGTGGTCGCCGTGCTGATGGCGAGGGTGGCCGAGATCAGCCATTCCTGGTCGCGCTGGTCGAGCGGATCCATGTCGGCGACCTTCGCCAGCACGGTGTCCAGTGACGGCCGGTCGACGATGCCTTCGACGCTGTCGCCGCGCGAGTCCAGCAGCGACGTCGAGCCGGGGTTCGAGGTGAACATCGGGACGTCGCCGTTCCACAGGTCGGCCCGTTCGTGCGGTACGAGCCGCAGCAGCTTGTCTTCGCCCGCCGAGTCCTCTTCGAGCAGGTCGAACGCGCGGTCGCGGTCGGCGGCGTCGCGCAGGAGATCGGGATGGGTGGTCTCGTCCAGCAGGCGGAAGTAGAAGTTCGTCGGCCGGATGAGCACCCGGATGGGGTCCTCGGAGCAGCGCCGGAGCTGCTCGGCGAGTTCGTCCCGCGCGGTGGAGATCGCGTCGTAGCCGTGCCGGAATCCGGCCAGCAGCGCCGCGCTGTGCTCGGCGGGGGAGACGTCGCGGCCGTCGAGGCGGGGGAGGTTGTTCCCGCCCGCGAGTTCGCCGGGTACCCGGACCAAGTGCATCCTGTCGGTGCCCGGATCGGCCCAATCGACCCGGTCGGTGGGCAGTCTGCCCCCGTGTCCGGCGAGCCCCGAGATGTCGACGGCGCCGTGCTCCCCGGCGAAGAGCTGGGGGAGCAGCAGGGTGCGCTGGACAGATCGCGCGAGCATCGCCGCCGCGGGATCGCCCTCCGCCGGATCGGGCGGCGAGGGCTGGAACAACGTCTCGATGTCGATCAGCACGGGCTGGTCGGCGCAGGCGATGATGTTCTCGTAGTGGACGTCGGTGGCGTCGAGCGCGTGCAGGAGCGCCAGGAGGATGCCCTGGCGGCGGTAGAAACGGTCGACGTCGGCGATGTCGGCGCACGGCCGGTGCTCGACGAACCGGAGCCAGCCGTACCCGTCGCGAGGCAGGGCGTCGGCGGTCCGCAGTTCGAGACCGGGCAGCCGTTTGTTCAGCAGGTCGACGACGTCGGTGAACCGTTCGTGCAGGATCAGCGGGCGCGGTTTGTAGATCACCTTGGCGCCGCCGGAGAACCGGAGCAGTTTGACCGCGCGTCCTCGGGCGTGGGAGTCGCCGATCCCGCCCGACACCTCGACGAGGGTGCCGAGTTCGCCGTCCACGACCGCACCGGGCAGCGCGGTGGCGTCGGCGGAGAACCGGGCCAGCGTTTCGGCGTGGGCCTCGGCGGCGTGGACGCAGGCCTGCGCGAGGAGCCGGGCCAGGACCGGGTACTCGCTGAACAGCCGGACGAGCCCGGCCGGGGTGGACTGCCGTCGCACGAAGTCGGTGAAGCGCTCTTCAGCCGTCTCGCCCTGGAGCGTCCCGGCCTTACGGGCACGGTGGAGTTCGAGGACCAGCGTGCGCACCGAAAGCTTGAGCAGATGCTGGTCGAGTTGAGCCGCGAAACCCCGGCGGAGTGCTTCGACGTCGGCGTCGGCGAGGTCGTCGGGCACCGCGACACGGCAGGCGGCGTCGACGAACGACCTGAAGACCCCGGCGAACTCGACACGCCAGTCACCGACTGGGGGGCGCTTCGGCAGAAGCGTGGTGACAGCGTGTTCGGCGAAGTCCGCCCATGCGGGCTTGTCCGCTTTCAGTTCGCGCGGGGTCTGGCCGTGCACCCACCACTCCAGCGGCAGGGACGTCGCCGATGTCTGGGGCGTCACACCAAGCATGGTTTCAGCTCGGCCGGATACGCACATGGGGGCGATACCCCCACATTCAGCGCACACACGAAGATGCCCGGAGAGTGACGACCGGGTAGTCGCACCGCGGAATATGGGGTCCCGGCACCCATGCGCGGGGACCGGTCCCGGGCCGACCATGGTCGGGTGGCGCGGCGGTCGAAGGGGGAGCGCCGCGGTACGGGGCGCGGGCCGGTTTTCTGGGGGTCCGGCCCGCGCCGCCTGAAGCGCCGGGCTACCGGATGACGAGCGGCCGGACGTCCGCGTTCCCGGTGGCCGGCCACAGCACCGCGTGCAGCTGGCCTTCGCCGTTGTCCGACACACCCACGATGTCGCCGCGGGTGTTGATGCCGTCGGCCTTGGTCCGGTGTCCGCCGGGCAGCGCGGACAGCACGGTCACGGTGCCGTCCGGGCTCCAGCGCAGCGCCTGTCCGGGGACTCCGGCGACACCGGATTCGTACCATCCCGCGACGACCCCGGCGCCGCTGATCCCGGTCGCCTCGCCGTGGTGGGCGCCCGCGGGCAGCGGCAACGTGGTGATCCGGCCGTCGGGGCTCCATCGGACGGGGTGGAATCCGGAGTAACCGACGATGTCGCCGCGTTCGTCGAGAGCGGTGGCGGCGGTGTACGTCTCGCCCGGAAGGCCCGTCAGCTCGGTCACGTTCCCGTCCGGGTCCCAGCGGACCGCGTGCAGGCCGGTGTTGCCGCTGGGGCCGGTACTGCCGATGATCACCCCGCGGTTGTCGATCGCGCTCGCGCCGCCACCGGCGTCGCCGGACAGGACGGGCAAGAGGCTCGGCGTCCCGTCCTGGGCCCATCGCGTCGGTTGTGAGCTGCCGCGCCGGGACCGCGCGCTGCCGACGATCAGCCCGCTGTCGTTGATTCCCGAGGCGTGTGAGCGGTGCGTGTGGTTTTCCGGCATCTTGAGCGTCGTGATGGTGCCGTCCCGCTCCCAGCGGATCGCGCGGTCTTTGTCCTTCGACCTTCTGTCGATGCCGACGATGAGGCCTTGAGCGTTGATGCCGTTGGCCTTCAGGCGGTCGGTGCCCGGGGAGAGATCGGTGAGGGCGCCGGAGCGTGTCCAGGTGACCGGGTGCAGTGCGCCTCCCGGCTCGACGGATTCGCCGATGACCTGTCCTCGCGCGTTGATCGCGAACGCCTCGGCGTATTCGTACTCGGGGAGCGATCGCCCCAGATCGGTGATCTTGTTCGGCGCCGTCCACCGCGTGGCGTGCCGTCCGCGCACCGAGGTTTGTTCGGAGTCGCCCGCCACCACGCCGCGGGAGTTGATCGCCGTCCCCGTGCTCTGGCCGTGTCCCGGCAATGTGCCGAGATCGGTGATCGCGCCCTTGGCGTCCCACACCACCGCGGAGTGATGCCCACCGCCGATGCCGGAGAGGCCGGTGACGACACCGGAGTCGTTGATCGCCCTGGCGCCGCCCACCGGGTCCTCGGGGTGGAGGTAGGGCAGCGCGGTGGCGGTGCCGTCCGGTCCCCAGCGCACGGGATGGGCGCCGGAACCGCCCACGACGACTCCGGCGTTGTTGATGCCTTCGGCCGAGCCGCGATCGTCGCCGGGAAGCGGGGCCAGCGGGACGATCGTGCCATCGGGCTCCCAGCGCACGGCCTGGCTGCCGGAGGTCCCGACGATCACGCCCGCGTCGTTGATCGCCGTGGCCGTCGACTGGGAGTCGCCCGGTGCCAGGGGAAGCAAGGTCATGACGCCGTTCGCGTCCCACCGCGCCGCGCGCCGGAACGGCGAGGTCGCGACGGTGCCGGCCACGACACCGCCGTCGTTGATCGCGGTGGCTTCCGAGATCCCGAAGGGATCGGGCGAGCTCAGTTCGGCGAACGAACCGTCCGGGCGCCACAGCGCGGGCCGCTGCGTGGACTGGTCGTCGTAGGCCGAGCCGACGACGAAGCCCTTTGCGTTGATCGCCCGCGCCTCGCCTCTGGAGTGCCCGCTCGGCACCGCGAGCCGGACCATCGTGCCGTCGGGATTCCAGCGCACGGCGATCGACGACTCGACGGCGGTGCTGTAGTCGCCGACCAGGGTGCCCGAGTCGTTGATCCCAGTGAGGCGGCTGTAGCTGTCGCCGGGGAACGCGCCCAGATCGACGACCGTCGCCGGTGCTCCCGCCGCCTCTTGCGCGCCGCCCGTGACAAGGCCGCCGCCGAGCAGAAGGACCGAGGAAAACCTGCACAGCAAGAACTTTCTCCGCACCACGTGAACCCCTCCCGATTCGCCCGAGTGCGCCGATCACCGGAGTATGGCGAAACCCGGGCGGCTGCGGGAACCGCCGATCGGACGCGGGCGCGCTCGTCCGCTCACGTCCGGGGACTTCGATGTCCACTGTGGATATACGAACCGTAATGGTCCATAAAGGACTCTCGGCGGGTGGCCTGCGGCAACCGGAGCCGCAGGTGCCTGCCCGCCGCGGATATCGGAGTGACGGGTGTCGGCAGGATGGCTAGTATCGGCGGTGATCATGGAGTGGATCAGCGGCAGATCGCCCGGCTTCGGACCGGGAGGGCGCGGGTTCGAGTCCCGCCTCCATGTTCATCCTGGAGTGGTTCAGCGGTAGAACACCCGGCTCGTAACCGGGAGGGCGCGAGTTCGAATCTCGCCTCCAGGTCTCGATGGACAAGGGGAGACCGGTGGACGAGGGGCAGTTCGGCTACGCGTACGGCCAGTTGCGCCGCGCGCTGCGGCACGCGGGCACCGATTCGGCACGGGCGGCGAGCTGGCGTGCCGTGCTCGACGGGATGGCCGACGGCACGCTGACCGTCGGCTCCCGCACGCCGGTCGCCGACACTCCGGCCTGGGTGACACTCGAAGTGCTGCACGGCGGGTTCGCCAGCGGCCGGTACCTCGCCGAAGAACCCTTGCGCGAAGACGAGATCGAGCTGCTCCGCGCGTTGCCCGACGGCGTGCCCGGAACGACCGATCGGGAGCGGCTGAACCTCTACCACCTGACCGACGAAGGCCAGGCAGTGCTGCTCGGCGCGCTCGCGGCCGGGACGTACCGCGTCGAGATCCCGGAACACGCCGCACTGATGACGGTCGCGTGGCTGCTCGCGCACGACCACAACGAGGCGGCGCTCGACCTCGTCGCCGCGGCGCGCCCGCTCATGCACCGGCTGAGGATGACGCCGGTCCTCGGCGAGCCGTCCGTTCCCGCCGGTTCCGTCGTCAAGCTCCAGTCCGTCGAGCAGGTCAAGACCTCTTTGCGCGCGATCAGGACGCCGTCCGCGATCGACATTATGCGCGCGAGGCTGCGGGAGCGGCCACTGTACGACCGGCTCGTCGAGCTCTGGTGCGACACCGTCGAGGGCGAACTGCCCACACTGCACGACGACGGTGTCGTCGCGGGCGGCTGGCCGTGCCGTGTCTGGCCCGCGGACTGGAGCACGCGCCGGACGGCGTTGCTCGCCGAAACCGAAGGCGTCAAAGCACATCCTCGCGCGAACTTCACCCGGCTGCGGACCGCGTTGGCCGCGTGCGAAACGGACAGCCGTTCGCTGAGCGCGCGGGACGTCGGCTGGGTACGCCGCGCGCTCGCCAACACCATCGGCAGGCACGGCGCACCCGGCTCCGACCAGCGGACGGCGCTGCGCGAGGACGGGCTTTCGGTCGCGGGGAGGCCGACCCGCGCCGAACTCGCGGAAGCCGTCGCCGTCCGCCTCGACGCGTACCCGGACGGCGGTGGAGTCCCGTCGCTCGAACCGATCACCGCGGACATCGACGGGTGGACCGTCCCGGACGGTCTCGTCGTGAAGGTGGCCAGGGCGTGGGAGGCCCCGGTCGAGGAATTGGTCGCGCGCGACGTGATCACCTCCGGCGAGGTGCTCGCCACCGTGCTGCCGCAGATCACCGCGTCCCTGCTCGCGGCGAACATCGAAGATCCGGCGCTGTCGGCGCTGTACGCACGGACGTACGCCGCTTTCCGGCGCCGTCGCAGCCTGTTGCTGGTCGATCTCGCGACCCAGGTCGGTTTCACCGAACTGCCCTGGGTGGCCGCGACCGAGCCGCTGAGGGCGCATCGGCGTGACACCGCCGAGGCCGCGCGGCAGACCCTCGCCCAGACGACGATGCTCGCGCTCACCGCGTTCCCGCACGCGATCCTGCCGAACCCGCTGGTGAGCGAGTTCACCGCGCTCGCCAAGCAGGCGGGTTCGCCGATGCCGTTGGTCGAGGAAGTCGCGGCGGACATCTTCATGGGCACCTTCACCACGAAGTTCCGCGACGCCGCGCTGATCGCGAGCCGGGTCATGGCGGGCTCGCTGTACGCGCGGTACTACGACCTGCCGGAAACCTGGTCGGAAGAGGCCACGACGCGGTGGGGTCGCAAGACCGCCGACGATTTCGCGAAGGTGTGCAGAGAAAGGGCGGCGGAGGCGCATCGCGGACGTGTGTCCGGCGTGGCCGCGAACGGCACCGTCCTGGAGCAGGGGCAGATCGTCACCACGCACAACCTGGCCGTGCTGGCCGACGGGCTCGGGCTGTGGGATCAGCTGACGGCGCTCGCACCCGGCCTCGCGACGCGCTCGCTCGGCTGGGCGCTACGCCGCGCCGCGGTGCCGACCACCGACAGGCACGCCGCGTTGACGGCGGTCAAGAACGCGGCTTACGCGTGGCGGCAGGGGATCTTCTTCCTCAGCTTCTGTGACACCGAGAAGCAGCGGACCGTCGTCGACGAACTGCGCCCGCAGCCGGCGGGCACCGATCTCGGACCGGCGGTGGACGGGCTCGCCGCCATCGTCGCGGGATATCGGTTCGACCCCGATGGGACAGTCCACAAGGGACGTCGCTGGCTCGGCTGGGGCGGTGGCCGGTGGGTGGGCGTGCGGTGAACGGGCGGTTGATCCACACCGGACAGGTGGTGCTGGACCTGGTCATGCGGGTTCCGGAGCTGCCGGTGCCCGGCGGCGATGTCATGGCGTCCTCGATGGACTTCCTGCCGGGCGGCGGATTCAACGTGATGGCGGCGGCCGCCAGGGCGGGCGCGGACGTCCTCTACGCCGGTCTGCACGGCACCGGCGGCTTCGCCGATGTCGCCCGGGCGGCGATGGCCGCCGAGGGCATCGCGCTCGCGCACGCGCCATCCGCCGAGGGTGGCACGGGGATCGTGGTGGCGCTGGTGCAGGACGACGGCGAGCGCACGTTCGTCACCGGACCAGGTGCCGAAGGCCGGATGCCGCCCGGCCTGCTCGACGCGATCACGCCGACCGACAAGGACGTCGTGTACGTCACCGGGTACAGCTTGCTGCACGAGACGAACTCGCGAGCGCTCATCGACTGGCTGCCGCGCACCGGCGGGGCCACCGTGCTGTTCGACCCCGGACCGCTCGCCGGGAAGATCCCCGCCGCCGAGCTCGCGGCGGTGCTGGCGCAGGTGGACATCCTGAGCTGCAGCGCCGGGGAAGCGAAGACCTTAGAGGAGGCCGGCGAGCACGTCGAGGTGCTCATCGTCCGCGAGGGACCCGCCGGATGCCGGGTCGTCACGGGCGGCCGGAGTGTCACCGTGCCCGGTTTCCCGGTGGCCACCGTGGACACCAACGGAGCGGGAGACGCTCACTGCGGGGTGCTCGCCGCCGAAGTGCTGGCCGGGACCGGACTGCTCGAAGCCGCGCGCCGGGCGAACGCCGCCGCCGCGATCGCGGTGACCAGGCACGGTCCGGCCACCTCGCCCGCCAGGGCCGAACTGGACGCCTTTCTCCGGTGAGCGTCCGCGGCTGCTGTGGGCTGGGACAACATCCGGAGCCGCCACGTGGTTCCTCGGGCATGATCGGCTCATGCGCGTCCTGTCGGAGAGTCAGCTCGGTTCCGTTTTGGCTGGCGTTCCCGCGCCGCGGCCGCGGGTGGTGGTGAGCGGGAACTTCGCCACGCCGATGCGGGCCTTGAAGGTCCTGGACGCGGCGCTGGCCGAGTACCGGCTGTTCGCCTTGAACGCGCAAGCCGGCATGCCGGACCGTCCAGGCGTGCTGCTGGAGACACCGTTCGTGGGCGCCGGGATGCGCGGCCGCCCCGGGCTGCGGTACTTCCCGTCCCGGTTGTCGCTGGTGCCGCGGTTGCTCAAGCACTCGCTGCCGCCGGACGTCGTCCTGCTGCACACCTCGGCTCCGGTGGACGGCGCGGTGTCGCTGGGCACGGAGGTGAACATCCTGCCCGCGGCCGTCGAGGCGGTGCGGGCCCGCGGTGGCCTGGTCATCGCGCAGGTCAATCGCGAGATGCCGTTCACCTACGGCGACGGCCTGGTTCCGGTCGACGAGATCGACTACGTCATCGAGGCGGACGAACCGCTCCTGTCCCCGGTTCCGCGAGCCGCGGGGGACACGGCACGGACCATCGGCGAGCGGGTGGCGGGGCTGGTCGCGGACGGCGCGACCCTGCAACTGGGCATCGGCGGGATCCCGGACGCGACCCTGGCGGCGGTGACCGGACGGCGCGGACTCGCGATCTGGTCGGAGATGTTCAGCGACGGCGTGCTCGCGCTCGACCGTGCCGGGGCCCTCGATCCGGCGGAACCGATGACGGCGTCGTTCGTGTTCGGCAGTGCCGAGCTGTACCGCTGGCTCGACCGCAATCAGCGGATTCGTCTGCTGCGCACGGAAAAGACGAACGATCCGGCCGTGATCGCCCGGCAGCGCGGTCTGGTCTCGGTCAACAGCGCCCTCGAAGTGGACCTGTTCGCGCAGGCCAACGCGAGCCGGGTGCGCGGGGCGATCTACTCGGGATTCGGCGGGCAGACCGACTTCGTGGTCGGGGCGTTGCACTCGCCGGGCGGCCGGGCGATCATCGCGCTGCCGTCGTGGCATCCGAAGGCCGACGTCTCGACGGTCGTGCCCCGGCTGGCCGGGCCGGTGACGTCGTTCCAGCACAGTTTCCTGGTCAGTGAACACGGCGTCGCGACCATCTGGGGCAACGACGCGAGCGAGCAGGCGCGGCAGATCATCGACCACGTCGCGCATCCGGCGGCCCGGGAAGAACTCGTGACGCGAGGCAGAGAGCTGGGGTTCACCCTTTCGTAGGGTGAATCGGGCCCGAATACCGAAACCCGGTCGGGGGACACGGTTGTGTCCCCCGACCGGGTCGCAAACACGGAGGGGCCGACCCGCGCCAACAGACCGGCCCCCGTCAAACCCTGTGTCTAGAGCGTCAGACCAGCCAGCCGAGCACGTGAGCCAGGTGCGCGAGCAGACCCGAGATCAGGTCGTGGCCGTGGTGCACGTGCTGGGTGAACATCTGCATGTGAGGGGCTCCTTGTTCGGATTTCGTGTTCGGTTGTTGCTCTCGCGAGGAGCGATCGAAGATTTTCACCGGGTTGGCGAACTGTCAAAAAACGATTTCCCGGGCGGACGGGGAGTCATGAATCTTCCCACGATAAACACGTAAGTCTTTCGGGTTTTGCGCCAGGGGTGGGTTTCCCGGGTCCTGACACTGTGGGTAGCAGGGCCGAGGCGGGTCGATGTGGAAGCCAGTCCTCCGCTACGGCAAGTGGGCGTGCGCGTGACACGAAACGGTGATCCACTTGCCACGAATGGTGAATCAGCGAGAATCACCGATACGGGTGATGGGTGACGGCCGGGAAGGCGCCTCCCTCAGCCGCCGACCCGCGATGAGGGGTGGATGGCCGCGCCGGATTCGTAGAGTTCCAGCGGAAGGGTGCTGATCGTCCGGGTCTTGGGATCGAGATGACGGCAGGAAATGCCGGGCACGTGGATCCACTGGCCCATGATCGACGACCCGGACGGCCGCCGTCGCGTCGAGCTGAATTCGAAGCGCACGTGCTCGGGCATGTCACAGGCTTCGTATTCGGTGTTGTTCTGATATCGCAGCACCGACTCGACCTGGTCGCGGATGATCGGCCCGGCCCTGAGGTCCGCGTTGTAGGAGATGGTGCCTTGTTCGGTGCGGCCGTCCGTTATGCCGGTCCCCTGGAATTTGATGTCGCGCAGGCCGTACTCGTACTTCTCGCCGAGGTAGGTCACCGTGCAGGTCAGTGTGGTGGTGCGGCCGGGGTCGAGTGTGGGACAGGACGAGCGCGCGCCCGCGTCGACGCGACTGGCGAAGCGGGTCACCTTTTCCAGCGCTTCCCAGCCGAGTCGCTCCCGCAGGGGCGCGGAGGCCGCGGGTTTGGGCGGCAGGCCGCTCAGATCCGGTTCGGGGTAGTTCGCCGGGATCTTGCCCTGGCGCAGCGATGAAAGGTCGACCGGCGGCGCCGTACTCGTGGGCGCCGTGCTCGTCGTCGAGGACGGTGGGGCACTGGGCGGGGGAGCGGCGGTGGGTGTGCTGCAGGCGGCAGTGAGCAGCAGTGCCGCTCCCGCCGAGAATCGGGCGCCCGCCGACCGTGCCGGCCGCGGCAGGTCCCGGCGACCCGCATCGATGGCTTTCACGGCATTGCGAATCACGCCGGTCATCTCCGCTCTCCCCACTGCGATGACCAGGCCCCCCGGTCTTTGGGGAAAGGAAAATAGCACGGGAAACGGTCGTGGCGTCAGCGTGAGAAATGCCGTCCCCCAGTGCCGAAGGTTGTGTCGATTGCTCCTGAAACGACAGTGCGGAACTGCGAAACGGCGCCCGGCGCCAGCGCTAGTATCCTGTTCGACAGAACGACTACGACCACAGCCGAGGACCACGAGTGATTGCCGAGTCCACCTTCGTCATTCCGCCGGAGATCGAGGCGCGTCTCCTTGCCGGTGAACTGAACCGCTATGGCAGCGTGGTGCGTGACACCGCCGGACGCATCGTGGTCCACCTCAAGGAAATCTCCCTTCCCGAGCCGAATGGGGATGTGGTCGAAGCGGCAGCCCGGCTGCTGAACAAGCCGATCGTCATCGCGGGGTTCGCCACGCTGGCTGTCGTCGGGACGGCCGTCACGATCGCCCGCAAGCGGAAGCAAGCGTTGCCGGAGTGCGCCAAGAACGACAACGAGTCACGTCGCGTCTACCTCGCGGTCGTTCGCGACCAGAGCCTCGACGACGCAGCCTGATCGACTCGGCGCCAGGCAGGTCCGGAACCGGCCGCCGGTTCCTCAGGTCGCGTCCGGATCGAACGGCGCTCGTTCCCCTGCGGCCAGCGGAGCGCCGGCGTCACGGGAAGGGAAAGCGCCGGAAGACTCCGCGTTCTTGGGCGAAGGTGTGTCGTCGAACAGGTAGCGGCCGACCGCGGTTCGCGGATCGAGTGAGCGCAGCGCTCGAAGGTCCTGCAGCGGTTTGCGGAGTTCCTGGTACTCGGCGCCGAGTTCGGTGCGCAGCTGAGTCTGGGCACCGGTGGCGAACTCCCGTGCCTTGGTGAGGGTACGGGCCAGCCATCGGGCGGCTTCCGGCAGCCGCTCGGGGCCGAGGACGAAAAGTCCGGCGACCAGCAGGACCAGCAGGTGCTCGAGGCTGAGACCGAACACGTCAGTTCTCCCTCACCGCAACGTCGTTGCCGTCATGGTAGACCGAGGGCAGGCAGTGGTGTCGGAAGGTGGCGGGTGATGGCGGTGCTTCGAGGTCGGCGTGTGATGGTGAGCTGCGTGCTCGCGGTCGTGCTCGCGGGGTGTGCCGGGCCGAACGATCCCCCGTCGCCGGCGACCGGTACGACCAGCACGTCGTCGGCGGCCGTCGACGGGAACTACGATCCCGCGCGGTTCGCCCCGCAGGTGAAGGCGCGGGCGGCCGAAGCCGAGGTGTCGCCCCGGCTGGTCATGGCGATCCTCTACAACGAGTCGTACAAGCCACATGATCCCGAACTCGAACGGCAGTGGCAGGAACTGAAGCCGGACGCGTCGTTCGGGGTGGCGAACATGCACAAGGCGGCCTACGAGCAGACCCGGCGAGGACGGGCGTTCGCCGGCCGGGCCTGGCAGGAACTGCCCGACGACCCCGACCTGGCGATCCGGGCGGCGGCCTGGTATCTGCACGACCTGGCCGCGCAGCTCCCGGGTAAACGCGCCGGGTCGCTCACGACGGAGGAATTGCTCGCGCTGGGCTACAACACCGGACCCGGCAACATGAAGGCCTTCGCCCGCGGGACGAAACCGGGTACCCAGGCGCAGTCCTATTTGGACACACTCCACGCCAACTGGGACAAGGCCGAAAAAGCTCTGCAGCCCGGATGAGACACGCCGGGCCGGTTCCGCCGGGAATCGACTACAGTCACTCTGTGTCATGAGGTCGGAGGAGGCCCGCGGATGCATTTGGTGATCGTCGACGACGAGACCGCGGTGCAGGACTCCTTGTCACGGACACTGCGGTTCGAGGGCTACACCGTTTCGGTGGCGGGCGACGGTGCGGTGGGGCTCGAGCTGATCCGTGGTGAGCACCCGGACGGCGTGCTGCTCGATGTCACGATGCCCGTGCTGGGTGGTCTCGATGTCTGCCGCGCACTGCGCGCCGAGGGCGACACGGTGCCGATCCTGATGCTCACGGCCCGGACCGGGGTGACCGACCGGGTCGCCGGGCTCGACGCGGGCGCCGACGACTATCTGGTGAAGCCGTTCGCGCTGCAGGAACTGCTGGCCCGGGTCCGTGCGCTGCTGCGGCGGACCGACTACAACGCCGCGACGGCCCCGGTCACGGCGTCACCGGTGCTCGCGTTCGCCGACGTGACACTGGACCCGGCGACTCGCGAGGTGTTCCGCGGTTCCCGGCCCTTGCAGCTGACGCGGACCGAGTTCGCGATGCTTCAGACGTTCCTGGGCAACCCGCGGATCGTGATGACCCGCACGGCGATGTTCGAGAAGGTGTGGGGCTACGACTTCGGGACCGCCTCCAACGGGCTCGACGTCTATGTGAGCTACCTGCGGCGGAAACTGGAAGCCGAAGGGGAGCCCCGGCTGCTGCACACCGTGCGGGGAGTCGGCTATGTCCTGCGTGAGGAGCCGCTGTGAGGCAGCCGCCCCGCTGGCGGGAGTTGTCGCTGCGGGGCAGGCTCGGGGTACTCGTGGCCGCGGCGGTGGCGATCGCCGTCGTCGCGGTGTCGGCGATCGCGTGGACCGTCACCCAGGCCGACCTCTACCAGCAATTCGATGCCAGGCTGGAGTCTTACGCGCAGCTGGCCGCGAAGTCGGCCACGCCGTCCGACGCGCTGGCCACGCTCAGCTCGGCTGACGGAACCTCTTCCGGCGCCGGGCCGGAAGGCGACGAAGGCGGGCTGACCGTCCAGTTCCTTTCCGCCGCGTCCGCGGTCACCGGGACCGCGGGGGCCAAGACGCTGATCCCGGTGACAGATCACGACAAAGCGGTCGCGGCAGGCACGATCGAGCGGGTGTCGGACGTCCGCCGGGTCGACGGAGGCCGGTTCCGGGTGTGGACGGTTCCGCGGCCCGGGGGAGGCGCCGTCCTGGTCGCCCAGGACGCCGAAGATGTCGAGGACACGCTGAAACGCCTGGGCGCGTGGCTGGTGGTCGTGTCACTGGCCGGGGTGCTGGGTGCCGCCGTGGCCGGCTATCTGATCGCCAGATCCGCGCTGAAACCGGTCGACGATCTGACCAGGGCGGCCGAGGACATCGCCAGGACTCAAGAGCTCTCGCCCGCCATCGACGTCGACGCGCGCGGCGAGATCGGCAGGCTGGCCAGGGCGTTCACCGACATGCTGACCGCGCTGGGGCGCTCGCGCGCCGAACAGCGACGGCTGGTCGAAGACGCGGGCCATGAACTGCGGACACCGTTGACCAGCCTGCGCAACAACATCGAACTGCTCATCCACGCCGAAGCCCACCCCGAGCGCCGGCTCTCGGACACGGACCGCTCCAAGCTCCTCGCCGATCTCGATGTGCAGGCCGTCGAGCTGACCGCGCTGATCGGCGAACTGGTCGACCTGTCCGGAGGAGAGCGGCCGAGCGAGCCCGAGGAGCGAATCGACCTGGCCGACGTCGTGCGCTCCGCGGTCGACCGGACCCGGTCGCGCTGGCCGCGGATCCAGGTCGACGCCGAGTTCGCGGGGATCGAGGTGGTCGCCCGCGAGGCGGGATTGGAGCGGGCCGTGCTGAACGTGCTCGACAACGCCGCGAAATGGTCACCGGAGGGGAGCACGATCCTCGTGACCATGTCCCGCACCGCCGCCACGGCGCGTGTCCGCGTCGAGGACGAAGGCCCGGGTATCGCCGAGCGCGACCTTCCGCACGTCTTCGAGCGGTTCTACCGGGCCGACGCCGCGCGCGCCCTGCCCGGCTCCGGGCTCGGCCTGGCGATCGTCGAGCAGGTACTCACTCAGCACGGCGGCCGCGCCGAAGCCGGGAACACCCCGTCCGGTGGCGCCCGGTTCGATCTCGTCCTGCCGGCGGCCGGTTCTTAGACAAACTCAGCGAGACCTTCATGGAACTCTCATGTAAGCCCGGAAGCCTGCGAAGTACGACCGCGAGTGCCGCGTCCTGCCCGGGGCGCAGCGGCGTTCTCGGGCTCCTGCTCGTCCACTAGACCAAGGGAATCTTCTTGAGCGTCATCGATATCGGACAGTCCGTGATCCTGGGCGTCGTCGAAGGCTTGACCGAATTCCTCCCGGTCTCCTCGACCGGGCATCTGAAGATCGCCGAGGGGTTCCTGGGTATCCCGGTCGAAGACGAAGCGGTCGTCGGCTTCACCGCGGTGATCCAGATGGGCGCCATCGCCGCGGTGCTCGTCTACTTCTTCCGCGACATCGCCCGGTTCGCCGCCGCCTGGGGACGCGGCTTGGTCGACCCGCGGGCCAGGCAGGAACACGACTACAAGTTCGCCTGGTGGGTGATCTTCGCGACGCTGCCCATCGTCGTGGCGGGCCTGCTGTTCCAGTCGCTGGTCAAGGGCCCGCTCGCGTCCTTGTGGGTCGTCGCCGTCTCGCTGATCGCCGGTAGCGCGGTCATGTGGGCCGCGGATCGCTTCGGCACCGGCAAACGCGCCGAGGCCGATGCCACCTTGTCGGACGCGATGCTCGTCGGCGGCTCACAGATCCTCGCTCTGTTGTTCCCGGGCTTTTCCCGCTCAGGGGCCACGATCTCGACGGGCCTGCTGCGCGGCCTCGACCGGGTCGCCGCGACCCGGCTGTCGTTCTTCCTGTCGATCCCCGCGCTGACCGGCGCCGGACTGTACGAACTGAAGGACGCGCTCGGCGGCGGCCTGGACCCGGTGCCGCTGCTAATCGGCACGGTCGTCTCGTTCGCCGTCGCCTACGCCTCGATCGCGTGGCTGCTGAAATTCGTGGCACGCCACACCTTCACGGCCTTCATCGTGTACCGCGTCATCGCCGGGCTCGCGCTGCTCGGCCTGATCACCACCGGAGTCCTGACCGCCTGATCGCGATCGCCGGCCGATCGCGCGGCCTGGCACCGGCGCGTACGGGCGATGCCTTCCTGTGCGGTCATCGGCCGCCGGGTTCGGTCCAGGTGAGGTCGGCGCCGAGTGCCGCGGTGAGGCGGGTGATCGTCTGGCGGCTGCTGTCGTCGCCCGCGTGGTCGGGGAGCCAGGCGGACGCGATGTAGGCACCGATGACGTCAGCGGTGCTGCAGGCGGCGGCCAGGCATTCCTCGATCCGCGTGAGTGAGGGGCCCGGGCCGGAAGGGAAGCGCGCGCCGGGCAGCTGGGCGCCGTCGATGACGTCGATGTCGAGGTGGAGATAGACGGGAACCGGGCCGAGCCGGCCGAGGGCGGAGGCGATCGCGGCGGGGTCGGCGGGCACGCGATGGACGTGGCTGGAGGTGAGGGCGTCGCGCTCGGCGGGGTCGAGGTCGCGGGCATCGGCGAGCACGACGCTGGTGTCGGGGACGGGGCGCAGGCCGAGGTCGTCGTCGAACAGGCCAGGGGTGCGGCCGGTCAGCATGGCCAGCGCCATGCCGCCGATGTAACCGCTGGTCGTGATGGCGGGATCGTTGAAGTCGCCGTGGGCGTCCAGCCAGAGCACGGCCAGGTCGCGATGGCGGCGCTGCAGACCGGCCACCACCGCGCGGGAGGTGGGGCAGTCGCCGGAGAGCACGAGAGGCCTGGCGGCCTGCGTCACGACGTCGAAAGTGGCCTTGTGCAGCAGGCTCATCCGGGCGGGAACGGGGACGTCGGGGAGAGCGGGGAGGCCGACCCGGGTCGCGGTGGCGGGGGTCGGGAGGGCCGGGATGTGCTCGTCGAGGTGCCAGGGCGTGACGATCAGATCCCACGTGTCATCGGTGCCGTGGTCGGCCACGAGGTGTCTCTCTTTCGCTCGGCGGATGAGCGGGTCGGGGTTCCGCTGGTGCAAGTCTGCCGAAGATCACCTCTCGCCGGGCGGCATTTCCTCACCCGACGGATTCTGTCGCTGACGCGATCATCACGTATACGGTCAAGGCTGCGGCCGAGCAGGCTTGGTGCGCGACTCCGGTCGCATCGATTTCGGGAGGCTGAAATTCTGACCGACACGAACCGTCGCCGACGGCCGAGGCCGGAAAACACGCCGGGAGCCGGACTCCGGCCCGTTCCGGCGAGCAGACGGGCGGGGGTTTCGAGGTGACCCGCAGCGCGGTGACGATGACGCTTCCCACCCTTCCCGTGCTGGTCTACGAAGTGTTGTGGGAACGGCTCGGCCTCGGGCCGATGCCGTCCCCTCTCGTGGTGCGCCGCCACGGCCGCGATGACGAGGAGCGCCGAGAGTTTCGTGCTCGCGCACATCGATGGCTGACGTCCAACAGCCTCGGAGACGCGGACAACCTCGACGGCGACGTGCTGCAGGCCTTGCGGGCGATGGACGATCGCGACCTCGGGCTGTCGGTGCGCTACAACGACTCCGCCGGGCGGGTGGCGATCGGCTGCTTTCCCCAGCACACCGGCCGGGCGTTGCGTGTGGTGATGCGCAACGAGACCGTGGAACTGGGATGGATGAACGCGACGAGGATGGCCGAAGGCATGTTGGAGGCACTGCCCGTGACCCAGCCGGGCATCGGGCGGCCCCTCCGCGTGAACGAACTCGCCTTCCTCCGGTCGGGCCGGGCGTGGCGGCGATCGGGGCTGCTCAGCGATGGGAAGCGGTCTTTGACCGAGCACGGGGTGAACCCTGAGGGCGCCGAGTGGTTCCTGCGTGTTCTGTCGAGGGCCAAGGCGGTCGGGCAGGCGAGTGCGGAGCGCTCGGGAGCCGCCGGAAAGATGCTGACAACGATCCGCCCGTTGTCCTTTGTGGACAGCGCCGATGGGCGGTACGTCGTCGTGCGGAGCTATGGATCGGTCACGCTCCTGCCCGCCGACGGTGCGACGTTGAAGGCACGGATCGGAGGGCTCGCGGACGACGACTTCGTCGAGAGCCGGCCTTCACCCGACAAAGGCGCGTTCAGCCACCTCTGGTGATCCCCGTACGGCGCGCCGGCCGGCGGATGTCGATCCGTCGGAAATGGCCTGCCGGGCAGGCGACGGCTGTTAAGGTCCGCGCCATGCGGATGTGGTGCTTTGGCCTGGTCATGGGCGCGGGCGTGCTGCTCGGCGCCTGTGCCGGGGGCGGGTCCGGGGCCGGCCAGGTGGTGCCCGCGACGACCAAGCGGGCTCCGGAGACGACGGCGACCGGCCCCTTGACGACGCCTGCGTCGTCACCGCCGGAGACCCCGGCGACCACCACGACCCAGGCGGCGCCGGACACCAGGCGGACCACGACCCATCGCTCCACGACGACCGCGAAGCGTCCGACGACCCCGCGTCGCACACCCACCCGGAGACGCTGACGGTCTTGGTCGCCGCCGCCGTCGGAACCACTCGGGGAGCCTGTCCATATCGGCCCTCAGCGGCGCGGCGAACCGTGCCTGACAGACTGCGGGGATGATCGTCGGATACGTCCTCGCGCTGCTGGCGGCGCTGGCCTCGGGTGGTGGCTCGGTGCTGGAGTCGATCGGCGTCCGCCGCGCGGGCGCTTTCGGCGGCAGCGCGCTGGACCTGGTGCACCTGCGGCGCCAATGGATCTACTTCCTGGGCGTCGGTGTCGACCTGGTCGGCTTCGCCTGCGCCGCGGCCGCGTTGCATCGGCTGCCGCTGTTCCTGGTCCAGTCGGTCCTGGCGTTCAGCGTCGGCGTGACCGCCGCGATCTCCGCGCTCATGGGCACCCGCTTGGCGGCGCCGGGCTGGGCCGCGCTCGGTGTCGGGGCGGTCGGCCTGGTCCTGCTAGGACTTTCGGCGCAGCCGGGACCGGCCAAGGAGCTGCCGTCGGGGTGGCGCTGGGTCCTGCCCGCGATGTCGCTGGTCGTGGGGGCGATCGCCTGGTACTTCAGGCGCTTCGACCGCCCCTGGGCGGCGCAGGTGCTCGGCTTCGCGACGGGAGTCGGTTTCAGTGTGGTCGGTGTCTCGGCGCGCACCCTGAACCTCCCGTCCTCGGGCTGGGGGATGCTGGCCGAACCGGCCGTCTGGGCGATGGTCCTCAACGGCCTGGCCGCGGCGATCGCGTTCGCCCTTGCCCTGCAGAAGGGCGGAGCGACGGCCGTCAACGCGATCATGTTCACCACCAACACGGCGTTGTCCTCGGTCATCGGCCTGCTCTTCCTCGACGACCGGGTCCGTGACGGCTTCGCCGGATTCACGATCGCAGGCCTGATCCTGGCCATGGCAGGCGCGACCGTCACCGCTCACTACGCCACCGAGGCGAAGGAGCCCGCTCGGGAACCGGCAGTCCAGAGCCGCTAGCGATCAGAAGGGTCACCGGGCGTGGCCAGTGCGCCCGCGGCCTTGCCGGCCGGGGCGCACTGGCCGCCATGGTCCTCCAGGGGGTTAGGCCGTCGCCTCCCAGGCGGTCACCGCACCGCCCGTGACCTGGTCGATCCAGGCGCGGTAGCCGGGGACGCTGTTGTAGATCCCGGGACCGTTGAGGCAGTTGCTGCTGTTGTTGCCGGAACGGCTGGTGGCTCCGGTCAGCTGACCATCCAAAATGGACGGTCCGCCCGAGTCGCCGTAGCAGGCACTGGTTCCGGGTGCGCCCTGGAAGCAGATCTCCTTGCCTCGCTTGAAATCCGCGGTGCACTTGGCGTCCGCGGCCGTTGTGGTGTCCACCTCGCGAAGCTGCGGCGACGAGCCTCCGCAACCAGGGGTCCCGCACGTCTGGCCGTGACCGATCAGCTTGTTGACGGTGCCGACGGCCGGGCTGGAGGCCGCGATCTTGATCGGCTTGGCGGTGGCCGCTCTCGACAGCTTCACCACGGCGATGTCGTTCGCGCCGAGGGTCGCGCTCGCCGCGGTGATGAGCTCGCCGCCGGAGCCGGTGTTGATCGAGCCGATCCGGGCGGAGAAGCCGCCGCCGGTGGAGCCCTGGACGCAGTGCTTCGCCGTGACGAGCCATTGCGGGGCGATCAACGACGCTCCGCAGAAATGACGACCGTTGCGCTGCAGCGACGCGAAGAACGAGTACGGAGTGGTGACGACCTTGCCGCCGATGATGAAAGGTTCGATCGGCGGTCTGGCCGGTGACTCGGCCACGGCCGCAGGCCCGGCGAAGAGCGACCCGGCAAAGAGGGCGGCGGCGATCAAGGACATACGTCGGATCCACATGATTTTTCGGCCTCCTGCTGAGAAAGGGGAGTCCAGCATGGGAAGGGATTCAGTGGTGTCAGATCGTTCAACACCACACCGTAGTGCTCTGTAAAGTATCCGCTACCTTCCTTGGTACGGAATCGGACATACCATCGAGGGGTGCGGCCGGCACGCGACGTCCTGATCCCAGCCGGTTGGTGTATCACTGAGCGCGCTGTCCGCGACATAGCCGACAGGCGGGTTCGATCGTCAATGACGACGGGGGATGTGAGTGTCGCGCACCTGGTGGCGGGTGGGGCTGGTCGCGGTGGTGCTGGTGGCGTCGGTGACGTTGTCGATACGGCTGGGGCCACCGGATTGGCTCCTCGCCGATGCGCACCCGGTGCGTAACGCGCTGGAGGGGATGAGCTGGCCGGCGGGGACGTTGGCGTTTCTGGCGTTGTTCGTGCCGCCGTTGTGGCGATGGGTACGGGGTCATTACGACGAAGCCGGTGAAGCAGAGGAAACGGAGAAGCGCCGTGAGCCTCGGATAAGAGTCCGGTTCGTCGAATGGATGAGGCAGCCGTTCGCGGCGAAGTACCGCAAACACGTCCTCGCGGGGCTGCGTTACGTGGACCTGAAAGGGCTGGCCACCCCGGGCATCGTGACCCCGGAACTGGACGAGGTCTATGTCCACGTCAGCCTCGTACCCCGGCCCGCGCACGAGGTCGGTGGCCTGCTCACCGCGGACGAGGCCGGCAAGCGGCACGACATCGACGATTTCCTTGACCAGGAGCGGCCGCGCTTGCTCGCCGTGATCGGCACCCCCGGCAGCGGCAAAACCACCCTGCTGCGCCATACGGCCCGGATGATCTGCCGGGAGCAGGAGCGCCGTCGTCGTGTCCCGATCCTGATCTACCTGCGTGACCATGTCGAGGCGATCACAGGCAAGCCGCCGGCCCGCCTGGCCGACCTCGTCCGGGTAAGCCTCGGCGACCTGGCCAGGCTCGAACCGGGAGACTGGCTGGAGCTGCAGTTACGCAACGGCAACTGTGTAGTGCTCTTCGACGGCCTCGACGAGGTGGCCCGCGCGGAGTATCGGCGTGCCGTGTCGGCATGGGTGGAGCGGCAAACCCGGCAATACCCGGGCAACGACTTCGTGATCACCTCCCGGCCGCAGGGCTATTCGGAGGCGCCGGTCGAGGGTGCGGCGGTGCTGGCCACCCGCCCGCTGAGCCCGGCGCAGGTCACGGTGTTCGTGCGGACCTGGTACACCGCGACCGAACGGATCACCACCGGCGCCCGCAACGAGGATGTCGACACGGCCGCGAACCTCGCCGCCGACGACCTGCTGACCCGGCTGCGCGGCGCACAGAACCTGGCGGACCTCACGACCAACCCGCTGCTGCTCACCATGATCGCCAATGTGCACCGCTACCGTGGCGCCCTGCCTGGGCGGCGAGTGGACTTGTACGGCGAGATCTGCCAGGTGATGCTCTGGCGGCGTCAGGCCGCCAAACAGCTGCGACTGGCCATGCCGGGTGAACGGCTGGAGGTACTGCTGCGCGCAGTGGCGCACCATATGATGGTCTCCGGCGTGCGCGAGCTGCCCGCGCGGGAGATCGTGGGAGTGCTCGATCCGCTGATGCGCCGGATCTCGACACCACTGACCTCGTGGGACGTCCTGGTGGAGGTGGTCGGTGCCGGTTTGCTGGTGGAACGGGAACAGCTGCGGTACGCCTTCGCGCATCTGACCTTTCAGGAGTACTTGGCCGCGGTCCATATCCGTGATCGCGGCCTGGCGACCATGCTGACCGGGCACGTCGACGACTCGTGGTGGCGGGAGACGACCCTTCTCTACTCGACGCTCGTCGACGGAGATCAGATCGTCGCCGCCTGCCTGCGTTCCAATGGCGCCAATGCCCTCGCGCTGGCCTTCGACTGTATTCAGGACGGCGCCGATCTGGATGCGGCGTTGCGCGATCGCACCCTCGACCTGCTCGATCGTGCCCAGCGGGACGACTGTCCCGACGACGTCAGGACCCTGGTGACCAAGGTCCTGACCACCCGCCTGCTGCGTGACAGCGCCACAGTGGACAGTGGAGCGATTCTGTGTCGCGCGCCGGTGCCCAACCGTCTTCTGCAGCTGTGGTATCGCGCCAAGCGCGCCGACAGCCCAGTACCGTGGAACAACGAGCCCGCCACCGGGATGCCGTTGTCAGATGCGAAGGCATTCAGCGCTTGGCTCGCCACCGCTGTCGAGGAACCCGGCATCCGTTTGCCCACGGCCGAGGAACTCGGCGAACGAGCGGCCGTGCTCCCCGGGCACTTCGCCTGGACCTCGGACGGCTTGCACGTACCAAGCGGGGAGCATCCGCACCACATCTCGCGGACAGTGCTTCAGGACCAGTTGGCGGTGGACCTGGATCCTGAGTTCGAGCGGGTCGTCGCCCTGCTGCGTGTGCGCGCCGAGGCGAAATCCATGGGAAATCGGGAAGAGGCCACCGACTACCAGCGGTGGATGAAGCCCTTTCTGACTCGTGCGCAGCTCCGCACGCCTTACTTGCACACGAATGTGTCCGTCATGCGGCAAGAGATCATCGAGGCCGCTGATGCCGCGCTGCAGGAAACCAGCCTGGCCGTCCGGGAGCTGTTCGACTGGGAGCAGGACACCGCGGACTTCACCCTCGTTGCGGGCAAGGTGATCCGTCGCTTCTATCGCTACGCGCACGGAAGAGCGGACTACGACGCGGACTCACTGCGGTTGGAGTTCGCGCGGGCCTGGCCGGACGACCTCGTGGTGTGGCCTGAGCCTCGGGCATTGATGAGCACGGCGCAGGCGGTGTGCGACAGCCAGCGATCCGAGAACTCCTGGGAGCGGGAGATGTGGAAGCGCCTGGTCCACGCCTGCGAAAAGATCGCCGACGCATCGCGAGGGACGACAGCGCAGTTCCGGCAGATCCGGTTGCTCGCATTGTTTCTCGCGGCGCAGGCTGAAACGGCCAGGCCGATCCACCAGGTCGCCGCCTTGGCCATGGTGATCGAGCGCAGGCAGGCCGGTGTGGTGCCCGCCAGTGAGGTTGTTCATCTGCTGAAGGACGCGGAGGCGTCCTCCGGTGCCTCACGGCGTGGGTGAAGTCGACGACGCCAACGTGATCTGCGACAGGCGCGCACCGCGCCCGGAGATCGGTCGATGTAACCGCTCACCCCGGGACTGGCCGGTGAACGGGTGATCCAGTGCGAAAGAGGCTGCGGACGCTCCGCATCGGGGAGCGGGCCTACACGTGGCGGGCCACGATCGGTCAGGTCGACGGCGACGGCGTCGACAGCCGCCGCTGCGTCAGAGTGCGCGCCTGGGGCGCCGGCAAGAACGGCCGTGCGCTGGAGGCGGATCTGCTCTCGAAGGCCATGAGCGTGGGCTGGACCCCGGCCGCGACCGACGGTTCCTACCCGGAGCCTGCCGACGTCCGGTTCCTGATCGAGAGCGCGCTCGCCCTCGGCTGGGACCCCGGCGCGCTCGGCGGCACTTTCCGGCTCACCGAAGAGCATGGGGTGGAGCTACCAGGTTTCCTGCTCACTGACCGCGTACGCGACCCTGACGCACGGGACCCTTCCGCGCGGGTGATTCAGGCGCCGCAAAGGTGAGCCACGACGTCCCGCGTCCGGCGAGTAGCGCCGACCGGCCCGGCGTGGCCGGGTGACGGCGGCCCGACCCCGGATAAGGGAACGATCATGTTGGCCGGACGGGTGAGCTTGACCGTCCGGGAACACCAGTTCCTCGACGCGAGCGTCCGGGCTCGCGAAGAAGAGACGGCCCGGGCGAACCGATCCGCGTGGCGGCTCCGACGGCTGGCGGCCACGGCGGTGGTCATGAGCGGGCTCGCCGCGGCCTCGGTCGCGCTGGCCGTTCGTGAACGGAGACAGGGTTTGACCCTTTGCTGGTGACCGCTTGCCCCCCGGCGCCGACCCGGTCCAGGTAGTCCCGCACGGCAGTCCTGCTCGCGCCGGGTGCGCGCAGCGCGAGGTACCCATCAGGCCGCACAAGGACGAGGGTGTCCCCGGTGACGCCGTACGCGGTCCGCGCGTGCCCTTCGACGTCCACAAGATCGGCACCGCTGCCGGGCGCGCCGACCGCCACCGGCTTGACGAGTCCGCGGTGGGCGGTGCCGGCGTCCTGCAGTGGACCGGCGCAGGACTCGCCGAAGCCGAGCAGGGTGAAATGCGGGCCGCGGAAGGCGTCGAACAGCCGCCGTGGCGTGCCGGAGCTGTCCACGCAGGGCGCGTCGGGGGCCCGATCACCGGCGCGTGGTCCGTTCCCGGAGTCGCCGTCGACGGACAGCGAGCCGGCCGGGTAGCCGAGCCCGAGCTGCTGGCCGTCCGGGGGCGCGCCGTCCGCGATGTCCGTGCCGCCACCGTCGACGAACCGCTCCGCGACCCTGCGCAGCCCCTCGGCACTCACACCGAGCGTCCACGAGGCGACCGGGAGCCGCTCCTCCTCGTAGCTGTCCAGCAGCGACTCCCGCGCGCCGGAACACACCATGGCGAGCTTCCAGCCGAGGTTGTACGCGTCCTGGATACCGGTGTTCATGCCGAGGCCGCCGGCCGGCGGATGCACGTGCGCCGCGTCGCCTGCCAGCAACACCCGGCCCACTCTGAACCGGTCGGCCATCCGCACGTTCACCCGGTACGTGGACAGCCAGCTTGCCTTCGAGAGCCGGATGCCGTGCCCGGCGGCGAGATCGTCCACGATCCGCCGGAAGTACGGCAGGGAGGGTTCGGGGAGGCTGCCGCCCGAACCGAAGTCGCTGAACGGTACGGCCTGCAGTTGCCAGGACCGCTCGTGGCGGAACGGGCACAGGGCCAGGAACCCGCGTCCACGGACGGTCCACTGGTACCAGGCGTCCGGTTCGAGCCCGTCGAGCTCGACGTCCCCGAGCAGCATGGCCTGCTCCCCGCTCTCACCTTCGAAGCGCACGCCGAGTGTCTTGCGCACGGTGCTGCGGCCGCCGTCGCAGCCGACCAGGTAGCGCGCAGCCACCCGCTCGCCGGTATCCAGCACCGCACGCACACCGTTCGCGGACTGGCTGAACTCGGCGACGCCCGCGGCCAGTTCCACCCGCACGCCGTCCTCGGCGAGCCGTGCGCGCAGGATCCGCTCGATCCGCCACTGCGGGATCAGCAGCCCGCCGTCATAGGGCCGATCCGGTGTGGGTGCCCGCTGGGCGTGCGGGTCGGCCTCGGCAATCAAGTCGCCGTCGAGGTACCGCCGATGTGGCAGGTGCCGGAACCCGTGGTGCAGCACCTCGTCGGCGACACCGAGGTCGTCCAGCACCTCCTGGGTGCGTGCGGTGAGCCCCTTGCCGCGCGAACCGGGGAAGTGCTCGCCGGCTCGGTCGACGATGCGCACGTCGACGCCCCGGCGGGCCAGCTCGATGGCCAGCGTGAGCCCGGTGGGTCCGGCGCCCGCGATCAGTACGTCGGTCACCGGTCACCGTCCTGGCGCACCGCCGGCGCCGATGCGGCATGCATGTTCGCCATCACACCCTCCCTGATCCCGTGCGGTCACTGAGGCGATCGGCGGTGACGCTAACCGGTTTCCGGGCAGGTGTCCTGGTGCTGGAGGTGTAGACGGGGTGGATATCTGCCTGGGAAATCTCCACCGCGGTTCCTCCCGCGAACCGACGACACACCCGGGCGGCGTTCGTAGCGTCGTCATCAACGGTTAGGCCGTCGCGATAGTGACCATCGAAGGAGCATCACCCATGTTGATCGGATCCCTGGTGACCGCCGCCGGCCTCTTGTCCGGTGTGCCGACCGCGTTGTGGCTGACGGTGGCTGTCCTCGCCGTGGTGGGCGTGGTGGCCTTCAAGATGCGGAGGCGCCGACAGCGTTGACCATCGCCTCTGGGCCAGGCGGCGTCGATCACCGCTCTGGCCGGCCATCAACCTCTGACTCGGCGCGGCCGCCCAATAGCTACGGATCCTCATCTATCGCTGCGGACCTGGCTGGGGCCTCGGCGCCCGGGAAAGCTGGGGACCGTGTCGAAGCGATTCGAGGAGCCCGCGACCGTTTCCACCCTCGGACCGCGCTATGTACGGGACCGCATGGTGGCCGGCGTGCTTCACCGGATGGCGGGCTTGGCGGACGTCGCCCCTTACCTGCGAGGGTCGTCACGCGCGGCGGTGGTACGGCTGACCGGCGAGGTGCTCTCGCGGTGCCTCGACGCGCTCGAGCCCGAAGGACGGCTCAGTGGCGGCGAAGACGCGTTGCGGTCGCGTGAGGGAGAGCCCGCCGCGGTGAGGATCGTGCTGGCCAGGGTGCTGGGCCGGTTCGCCTGGGAACAGCTGACCGAGGTCATCGGCCCGTTCGAGGTGCCCCCGCTGGCCGTGTGCCGGTCCGCGGAGGTGCTGTTCGACAGTCTCGTCGAGCTGGCCCGTCCGGCCTCGCATTGAGGGGTAAGGCAAAGGTGGCGTGTTCAGTCGCTCGCCCGTACGCCGGCCTCGGGTGTTGCGAAAGCCACTTCCGCGACGTTGAAGGTTGCGAAAGTGGCTTTCGCAACGCTCCGGGACCACGCTGATCGCCACCGAACACCGGTCCGTGAAGGCCTCCTTGAGGGACCCAGAGTCCCTCAAGGAGGCCTTCACGGACTTGGCACCTGACAGGACACCTTGCCTTACTGCGCATTAAATGAGGGCCCTTAGAGAAATCCCGGACGGGAGGTTCGCGCTTAGAGTCGTTTCATGAACGGTGCGGCAGCGGATCTCGTCTCGGGGACCGCACGGGCGATCGCCCGGTGTCCCGCCTTCGCCGTGGTCGAAAGCGAACCGGGAGCGGGCCGGACACGGCTGCTCGACGAGCTCGCGCGCCGCGAAGCCGGGGAGTGCGCCGTGCTCCGGGTCCGTTGTGCCCAACGCCGTCGACCCGTCCCGCTCGGCCCGGTGCTCGAAGCGCTGAGCGCCGACCTCGGCAGGTGGACCGCGGTCGCGGGTCTCCTGTCGCCGCTCGCCGGAGTCCTCCGGCCCCTGCTTCCCGAACTGGGGGGAGTGCTCCCCGCCGCGCCTGCCGACACGAACGGCCGTCACCTTGTCTTCCGGGCGCTCCGGGAACTGCTGACCGCGCACGACCGCACGGTCCTGCTCGCGGACGACGCGGACGAAGCCGACGAGGAGACCCAAGATCTCTTCCGGTTCCTGGCGGACAACCCTTCTCCGCGGCTGGCGGTCGTCACCACCTCGACGATCCGGGCGCATCGGCCCGGGCAGGGGGAATCCTGGTGGCCTCCGAGATCGGGAGTGACCGCGATCCTCACCTTGGCGCCGCTGGATGCCGACGACGTCGTGTCGCTGGCCGGCTCGCGGGAGCTCGGCGAACGGGTTCATCGACGGACCGGCGGTGTGCGCGGAGCCGTTCACGCGGTCCTGGAATCGCCTCGCACATCCATGCCGGAGGCCTGGTCCGCCGCGCTCGCGGCCAGACTCGCGGAAGCGGATCCGGATTGCGCCGCGGTCACCGAGGCGGCTGTGGTCTTCGGCCGCTCCGCCGGTGGCGCCGAGCTGGCGACAGTGTCCGAACTGGACGGTGATGCCGTCGACGACGCGCTGCTCTCCGCTCTCGACGCGGGATTTCTGCGAGATCTGGGCAGAGGGCGGTACGCCGCACGCAGTCCTCTGGTGGCGGAGGCCGTCCACGCCGCCATCCCCGGCCCCCGCCGGTGCCGCCTGCACGGTCGCGTCGCCCGGCTTCTCTCCGGTTCGGGTGAACCGGACGCGTCGAGAATCGCGCAGCACCATCGGTCGGCCGGTGAACTCGGCGAATGGGTGCGATGGACCTCGGAGGCCGTCGACACCGCGGTGGCCGACGGCAAGCCGGACGAAGCCGTGCGCCTGCTCGAAGCCGCGCTCGGTGACGAGGGACTTTCCCGCGCCGACCGGGAGAACTTCGCGGTCAGGCTCAGCAGGGAAACCGCCTACGAGCTGATCAAGGAGCCGACGGTCCGCCTGCTGCGCACGGCGGTGCGGGAGTGGCCGATGAGCAAGACCGCCCGCGGTGAGATCCGGATCAACCTCGGCCGGGTGCTGATCAACCAGAACGGGCAGGTCGACGCCGGCCGCTCGGAGATCCAGCTGGCCGTCGCCGACCTCTCCGACCATCGCGCCCTGCTCGCGCGTGGCCTGGTCACGCTGGCGCTCCCGCACCTCGGCGCGATCCCGGTCGAGGAGAACCTGCGCTGGCTCGATCAGGCCGAGCGGGCCAGCCAAGGCATCCGCGACGTCGAGCTGCTCGCCGCGGTCACCGCGAACCGGATGTCCAGCCGGATGCAGGTGGCCGATCCCGGTGTCTGGCTCGACGTCGGCACGCTTCCGGATTCGCCGCGGTCGGCCGATGTGCGCCGCCAGGTCTGCCGGACCTACATCAACCTCGCCGACGCGGCGGCGTGGAACGGCTACTACCCGGTGGCCAGGTCGTATCTCGCGACGGCACGGAGGCTGATCCAGGACGAGCACCAGCCCTATCTGGAAGCCTTGGCCGCGGGTACGGACCTGCGACTCGACGTCGCGATGGGCCTGTTGTCCACTGTGGACAGCGGGGCTCGTGACCTGATCGCGCGCGTGGGGGAAGACAGTTCCCTGGCCGGTGAGCCGCTGCTGGCGCTCGGGTGGTACCACTTCGGTCGCGGACGGCGGGCGGCGGCGTTGCGCGATTTCGACGCCGCGTTCGGGCTTTCGGCGGGCAGCGTTCCCCTGCAGGCCTCGTCGTTCGCGGGGCGGGCGGCGGTCCGGCTGGCGGGCAAGGACCTGGCGGGGGCGCGTCGTCTCGTCGAGTACGGGTTGACGAACGTCCGCCGCAAGAACAACTGGGTGTGGGCGGCGGAACTGCTTCCGCTCGCGGTACGGATCCTGATCGGTGCGCACGAGACCGAAGCCGCCGAAAAGCTGCTGGCCGAGTATCAGGAAGGGATCGCCGGCCGCGACGCGCCACTCGCTGTCGCGGCGGACTTGTTCTGCCGGGGACTGCTCGCCCGGCCTCGCGCCGCCGAAGCCGCTGAACTGTTCAGCCGCTCGGCGCGGTCCTACCAAGCGTTGCCGCGACCTCAAGCGGCCGCGGGCGCAGAGGAGCTCGCGGGCGAGTGCTACGCCGAACTCGGCGAGCACGAACGGGTACTGGGCGCGCTCACCTCGGCCGAGACGACCTACCGGGCGCTGGACTCCCTCGCCGATGCGCAGCGGTGCCGCCGAGCACTCGCGGCTCACAGTCCGGACGTCCCGCGACGCGGCCGTCGCGGCTACGGCAAGGCGCTGTCACCGCGTGAACTCGAGGTCGTCGGCCTCGCCGCACAGAACCTGACCAATCGCCAGATCGCCGAACGCCTGTTCCTGTCGGCACGTACCGTCGAGGTCCATCTCGGCCGCGCGCTGTGCAAACTCGAGCTGCCTTCGCGCGCCGTGCTGAGTGAAGAATTGCTGCGGGACCGGCTCGCCTTGTCGAAAACCATCTGAATCATGTGATTTACTCGACTTGACCTTTTCGTGTCCGCGCAGATTGATGAGGTCACTTACTTTTTCGGCATACGGGCCTTAGTGATTCCAGTCCGCTCGAACCGGCATGACTTGCGGTAAAAGTGCTGGTGGCGACCCTGTGAATTTAATGAGTAGTCTATCGTGGACGACCACTATTGTTCTCGGCTCCCGGAAAATTCACTGTTGTCACAGCGTCGCGGTCGCCTTCGCGCTCTCCCCGCCCGGCGCCGATTCCCCACCTTCAGGAGTATGCCGATGCGTGAACGTTTCCGTCCTCGATGGACCTTGGCTTTGGCCACGGCCCTGTCCGCCGCCACCCTCGTCCTCCCCGCCGCCGCTTCCGCGGGCGAACAGGCCGTGCTGAAGGGCGGTCCCGGCGCCATCCCGGGCGCCTACCTCGTCACGTTCAAACCCGGTCAGGCCACCACCGCCGACGCGCGCTCGCTGGCCTCGGGCTACGGCGCGCAGGTCACCCGCACCTACGACGCGGCCGTGCGGGGCTTCGCCGGCCGCATGACGGAGGCGCAGGCCCGGAAGCTCGCCGCGGACCCGGCCGTCGCCACCGTCGAGCAGGACGCCCTCGCCCACGCCACCGACACCCAGAACGATCCCACCTGGGGCCTGGACCGGATCGATCAGAAGGATCTGCCACTGGACAAGAAGTACAGCTACGCCAACAAGGGCGACGGTGCCACCGTCTACGTCCTCGACACCGGGACGGACTACCGGCAATCCGAGTTCGGCGGCCGCGCGAGCAGCGGATACGACTTCGTCGACAGCGACAACGACGCCTCCGACTGCCATGGTCACGGCACCCATGTCGCGGGCACTGTCGGCAGCACGACCTACGGTGTCGCCAAGGGCGTGAAGATCGTGGCCGTCCGCGTGCTCGGCTGCAATTCCAGCGCTCCGTGGTCGACGATCGTCTCCGGTATCGACTGGGTCACCAAGAACGCCAAGAAGCCCGCGGTGCTCACGATGAGCATCGGCGGCGGAGCGACGTCCACTGTGGACCAGGCGGTGCAGGGCGCTGTCCGGGCGGGGATCACCGTCACGGTCGCCGCGGGTAACGAGGGGCAGGACGCCTGCAACGTTTCGCCCGCACGCACACCGGAGGCGATCACGGTCGCCGCGAGCGACGCGCAGGACAAGCGGTCGATCTTCAACTCGTCGCAGTCGTCGAACTACGGGACCTGCACCGACCTGTTCGGACCGGGCAGCAACATCACCTCCACCCGCAACGGCGGCGGCACGCAGCAGATGAGCGGCACGTCGATGGCCACCCCGCACGTCGCCGGCGCGGCCGCGCTCTACCTGACCGCGAATCCGTCGGCCACCCCGGCGCAGGTCACCAAGGCGCTGCTCGACAACACCACCCCCGGCAAGATCTCCGATGTCAAGGGTTCGCCGAACAAGCTGCTGTACACCGGTTTCCTCGATGGCGGCACGCCGAATCCGCCGTCCTGCGCGGGCGGCAGCAGCACCGACGACGTCGCCATCCCGGACGCCGGTGACGCCGTGTCCAGCACCGTGACCATCGGTTCCTGTGACGCCAAGGGCACTTCGGGCACCTCGGTCGCCGTGGCGATCAAGCACCCGTACTCCGGCGATCTGAGGATCGACCTCGTGACGCCGAGCGGCAAGGTCGTCAACCTCAAGCAGGCCGGTGGCGAAAGCTCGATCGACCTCTCCAAGACCTACACCGTCGATACCTCTGCCGAGAACCGCTCCGGCGACTGGAAGCTGCGCGTCCAGGACGTCTACCGCTTCGACGCGGGCGCCATCGACAGCTTCGGCCTGACCTTCTGATTTCCCTCCCTGTGAAAGGAAACACCGTGCAGAGAAAAAGAATCCTGGGCCTGCTGGCGCTGGGGATGACGGCGCTGTCGGTCCCCGTCGTCGGCGGAACCGCCGGGGCGGCGCCCCAGCCGGTCACGTCGGCCATCGCCCCGACCGGTGACGTCCGGATCCCCGACGGCGCCCACGCCCAGGGGATCGGCGGCGTACCGGCCTCGGTGAAGGACTACCCGTTCGCCATCGCGGCCCTGCGTGAAGGCGGATCACGCCCCAAGGGACAGAGCTGCAGTGGTTCGGTCGTGGCGCCCCGCAAGGTGATGGTCGCGGCGCACTGCAAGGAACTCGCGGGCGAGAAGTCCGTCCTCTACGGACTCGACGACCTGAAGAGCACCGGCGGTACCCAGCTCAAGGCCGTCGACTACCAGCTCCACCCCAAGTTCACCCAGCCCTGGAACGGTTACGACGTCGCGATCATCACCACCGACGCGGACATCCCGGTCCCAGCGGGCGGCTACGCGAAGGTCGCCACGTCCGCCGACACCGGCCTGGAGACCCCGGGCAAGGACGGTTTCAGCCTGGGATACGGCAAGAAGACCCAGAACGACAGCCCCGCCGACGTCACCTTGCAGAAGCTGACCCTGCCGATCGTCAACGCGAACCAGTGCACCGGGGTGGAGAACGGCGTCGACCCCAAGACGATGATCTGCGCCGGCTACTCCGACGGCCGGAAGACCGTGCTGCCCGGCGACAGCGGTGGCCCGTTCATCGTCAACGGCGTGGTCGTCGGCATCACCTCGTGGAGCCGCAGCGACTTCAAGTGGTACAGCGTCTACAGCCGCCTGAACAACGAGATGGGGGACTGGGTCAAACAGCAGATCGGCGACGCGCCCAGCGCCGACAAGTTCACCCTCGCGGCGTCGCCGGGCTCGGTGAAGGTCGACCCCGGCAAGTACATCTCGACGTCGATCACGAGCAAGCCGGGCAAGAACGGCAGCGAGAACGTCGCGCTGACCGCGTCCGGGCTCCCCGACGGCGCCAAGGCGACCTTCCAGCCGTCGAGCATCAAGTCGGGCGACACGGCGAAGCTGACGATCGAGACCGCGGCGGGCACCCCGGAGCGGGACTACACGATCACCGTCTCCGGCAAGGGAACGACCGACACCGTGACCACCACGCTGACGCTGACCGTCGGCAAGGGCGGTAGCGAGCCAGGTGACCTGAAGGTGACGCTCGACCCGGCCTCGGGGACCGCTCGCGCGGGCTCCATGGTCAGCACGAAGGTGTCCGTGACCGGCGGCAGCGGCTCGATCACGCTCTCGGCCTCCGGCTCCGGCCTGCCGTTCGCGCCGTTCTTCAACCCGCAGACCATCTCCAGCGGCGGTACGTCCACGATGCAGGTCTTCCCGCCCTTCCAGGCCGGCACGTACCCGATCACCGTGACGGCGAAGGACGGCGCCGGCAAGACCTCGACCGCCACGTACACGCTCACGGTCCAGTGACCACGACGACCATGGAGGTGACCCACCATGCGTAACCAACGAAAACTCCTGCTGGCACTGGGCGTCCTGACACCGCTGCTGGCGCTCGGCGTCGGGAACGCCGTCGCCGCGGAAGCCGAAGGTGTGGTGATCCAGGCGAAACAGCACTACGGCGACCAGTACATCGTGGTACTGAAGGACGGCCTCGCGACCGCGCAGGCGTCGTCCGCGTCGCTGACCCAGCGCTTCGGCGGCGAAGTCCGCTCGACCTGGTCTGCCGCGCTGAACGGCTTCTCGGTCAAGAAGATGACCGAGAAGCAGGCGCGGCGGCTCGCCGCCGATCCGTCGGTCAAGGCCGTCTACCAGGACGGTACGGCCCGCGGCGCCGACACGCAGGCCAACCCGACCTGGGGCCTGGACCGCGTCGACCAGAAGAACCTGCCACTGGACAAGAAGTACACCTACAACAACAGCGGTGAGGGCGTCACCGCGTACGACCTCGACAGCGGCATCAACCCCGGCAACCCGGAGTACGAAGGCCGGGCGAGCCTCGGCAAGGACTTCATGGGCGGTGACGGCAAGGACTGCAACGGCCACGGCAGCCACACCGCCGGCACCATCGGCAGCAAGACCTACGGGGTCGCCAAGAAGGTCAAGATCGTCGGTCTGAAGGTCCTGGGCTGCGACAACACCGGACCGGACTCGGGCATCATCGACGCCGTCGACTGGGTGACGGCCAACGCGACGAAACCGGCCGTGGCGAACATGAGCCTCACCACGGACGCGCCGGGTGTCGGTGACGACGCGGTCAAGCGATCCATCGCGTCCGGGGTCGTCTACGGCATCGCCGCGGGCAACGCCTCGACCGACGCTTGCAACACCAGCCCGGCGCGGGTACCGGAAGCCATCACGGTGAACGCGACGGACTCCAGTGACAACCGCTCGTCGTTCTCCAACTACGGAAGCTGCACCGATATTTTCGCGCCGGGCACGAACATCACTTCGTTGAGCCCGAGCAACGGCGGATCCGCCGGAATGAGCGGGACCTCGATGGCGACACCGCACGTCGTCGGCGCGGCCGCGCTCTACCTGGCGGCCAACCCGTCCGCGACCCCGAAACAGGTCCGGGACGCGCTGGTCAACAACGCTTCCGACGGTGTCGTCAAGAACCCGGGCAGCGGTTCGCTGAACAAACTGCTCAACGTCTCGTTCATCGGCGGCGGTGGCCCAGCGCCGAAGTGCGGCACGAAGTCGAACACCACCCCGGTCTCCATCCCGGACGCCGGTGCCGCGGTGACGAGCACGGTGACGCAGGACGGCTGTGACGGCAGGGCGTCCTCGTCGCTGCCGGTGAAGGTGGACATCTCGCACACCTACACCGCGGACCTGGTACTCGACCTGATCGGGCCGAGTGGGAAGGCGTACCGGCTCAAGGGCTCCGGCGGAGTCGGCACGGCGGGCGGTGTCCACGAAACGTACACGGTGGACGCCTCCGGTGAGAACGCCAACGGCACCTGGAAGCTGAGCGCCCAGGACGTCTACCGGTTCGACACCGGCTCGATCGACGGGTTCACCGTCACGTTCTGACCCGGGGGCGAGGAAATGAGGTGGGGCCGGGCTTGGCGACCGGTCCCACCTCATCGCGTCAAGGCGTCGGAATCGCCTCCAGGAGCCAAACCCGGTCTCGCCGAGCGGTCGCGGTCCCGTGACAGATCGCCTGGACCACCTCCGCCACCGACATCGTGAGCCTGAGCGGTGGATAGTCGAGCTCGACGGTTGGCCATCGGTTCCTTCAGGCAGCCAGTGTCGTCGAGTGATGGCCGATCGCGGTCGAGGAGCGCGCTGCCACACAAGGTCGTCACCGCACTGAACCCTGTACGCGCGGTGCTCCCGCCGTCTGCGACCGTGATGTGACCGCACGGTTTCGAAGCTTGCCTCGTTCGACCGGTCCTCTCGAGTGCTGACGGGGCCCGCTCCAGGAACCCAGTACGCGGCAACTGCACGGACTCGGTCACCACACGCAGGGACGTCGGAGAACTCGGTGAGCGGCAGGTAGTGGTCGTTGTCGCGCCAGCCTCGTCGGCGGACCCTCGTCGGCTGGAACCGCCGTGGGGTGCCTTTTCGCCCCACGGCGGTGTTCCGTGCTCTGGTTCGGTGCCACACGACCGGTGCGCCACCTTGCATGCCGGATTGCGTGGACTTCTCAAGAACCGCTTCGCGTCGCGTGGATTCGGTCGATCCACCAGTTGGCGAGGTGTCGAGATCGAGGAGGAAGTCGTCGATCGTCACGCAGTTCCCGCAGTAATGGTACGTGGGAATCGGTGCCGATACTGTACACAAGTCCAAGCAGGATATCCGTGTCCAAGGCACCTGGGCGTACCGAGGCCAGCTCGAATTGGACCGCGAGTATGCGCCGCCATGTCATGTCGTCGAGACGTCCTTGGCTGTGTACACATGCCCATGCGGCGGCGTGTCTCACCTGGTGCGGCTGCGCACGGCTGAGCAACAGCCGTCGCGCGAGGGCTCGATGGTCGGGAACCCGCAGTTTGGCCAATAACTGCAGCCCGTGTTCGAAGGGGAGATCTCGGCCGAGGGATACGCCGAGGTGAACATCGACCAAGGCGTGCGCCAATGCCGTGCGATAGGGAGTCGCCGCGAGGAGGAACGCGGCATACAAGCGCCGGTCGGGATTAGCACTGAAAAGTGCGTCCTGGAGGATGTCGTTGAGGACTGTGTCCTCCGTGTCGAGGTGGGCATCGACTCGCCGCTGGGTGGCGAGTCCCAGCGTCCGGCACGCAGTGACAATTGTCGCGTCATAAGGTGAGTACGGTTTGGGGCCGAGAATCAACCGCGTGTCATCGACCAACGCGTTGAGGGCTCGGTGGTGCACAGCGGTGGAGGTGAGATCGCGTAGAGCATCCGCGAGTGCCCCGTGGGTTTTGAGGGTGAAGTGCCCGCGTCGGGCCTTCGCGGTGATCGCCAAGAGCGCGCCGGTCAGGGGCCGCCGGTCGGGGGCGGCACGGATCAAGTCGACCAGGTAAGTGGTAGCTTCAGGCAAGCGGGACGCGTCGAGGAGCGAGATAGGCTCGATACACACAGGGGTCGCTGGATCGTCTGCGATGTCGATGCACGCCCGGACGGCGAAGGACGCGGCGACAGGATGCTCGGCCAGTCTGCTGATGGCTTCTTGCCGGACGAGCCAAGCCCTGTCCTCGGCGGTGGCGAGTTCATTGAGCAGGTTGTGCATTATCGTCGTCCATAACCGTGGTGGGTGGAGCACCAGTCCTGGTCGGGCCTGGATCATGCGGGAAAGGCGGCGCCATTCTCTTCCTGTCATCGCACCAGAGGTATGTGATTTTTCGATGAGTTCGTGAAGATCTTTGGAGGATTCAGTCGCTGTTGCAGGTGCTATCGCGTCGGAACAGTTCCAAAAACGGCCGACCGCTTCATACGCGGACACCAGACTGTCGTCGGGAAGTCCGAGTATTTGCTCATAGTGCCGGACTGTGGCCGCGCCGGCAGAGGTCTTGCCGGTTTCCCAGCGAGTCACCTGTGATGGTGCCAGCGTCGGACGGAGTTTGCGAAGCTGGTTTGTGAATTGGCGGGCTGATCGACAATTCTCGGATGAGGCCAGCTTTCTGTTGGCACGCAACATCCATGCGAGACGCCGCCTGCCCTCCTTGCTCGCCACATCGATGATGTTTCTCTCCGCGCCGCGACTGGTCAATCATCCGAACAGGGTGAACAGCACATCAGTCGTGAGTCGTGGTGAAGGGGACCGTCACGAGGCAAACCACAAGATTCCATGGTCGGTGGCCGGGGGACGTGCGTCGACGTCCCCCGGCAGTGGTGTGTTACCAGTTCTGGCACCCCGGCACGCTGGCCTGCCTCGGGACGCCGTTGGCGTGGATCCAGCCCGTCTTCCACCCGTTCTGCGTCCAAGCGTCGACCTTGAACCAACGGCCGTCGCCGTCTTTCCAGCACCAGGTGGTGCTGTCCTGGTCTCCGACCGTGTAGCCGTGGACGCCGCAGTATGCGTAGCCGCATGTGCGGAGGTTCCAGCCGTCTGCCACGCGGCTCTTGTCCCCGGCCGCGGCCGTCGCCGTTGCACCGCTGAACAGACTGCTCACAGCGGTGACGGTGACCGCCAGCGTTGTCAGCAGCAGACGGGTACGAACCATGCGCTTACCAGGCTTGCTTCCGTGGAATCTGTCCACCTGACCTCCCAGCTCGACTCGAGTGTGCGAACCCAGACTGGCGGTGTGACTGCTCATCCCGGCGCGGTGTTGCATGCGGTTACAGCCGTGCAACCCAGCTACCGAGCATGGACGCGTTGTGTCTTGCCGAGCACGCGCGATCGTGGGGATCCCGAAACCGATCTGTCCCGTCGTGTGCGGAAGAGATCGATGCCCCGAGTCTGCTCGCTCCACCAGTTCCGCCACGCCGCACTGCAAGGTCACCTCGCCGTCGAGACTCGGCCGACGTGATCGCGACCGGGAGAGTTCCCGGTGGGCGGGACGGGCCAGGAGTCGATCTTCCCCGACGGACACAGTTCTCTGAACCGAAGGGCATTTGACTGTTTGGCTCGACCTGCTCACCGGTTTACTTGACCCGTGAGTAGGTCTGACCGCGCGCTGGGTGCGGTCGGCGTCCTGGGGCGTCGGAACGCGGGAGAGTCTGTATGCGAACGACCTTGTGCTGTGCGGACGATTCCCCCGCCGGGCGAAACCGGATCCGGAAGTAACCCTCTTTCCTGAGCGAATGCCGTGAATGGCACGGCTCGCACTTTTTGTCTTCGCGTCACCGTCGAGTGTCGATTCCCGGATCAGCGTCGTGTCCGACGCTGCCCGGATCTTTTCGCTGCGCTGCTGCCGGCGATTCCGTGATTTTGGAGGACTTGTGCTACCTGCTCCTGCGCAGAGACGAAGAGTCTCCGTGGTTCTCGCTCTGTCCCTGATCGCGGGCCTGCTCCCCGCTCTGGTGTCCGCGGCGGCACCGGCGGTCGCCGCGGTGACCGATCTCCGGGTGGCCACCTGGAACATGCGCGGCAGTGTCAGCGGCGTCAACAAGTGGGGGAGCATCATTCCGGGAATGATGCGCGCGCACGGACTGCGCGTGATGGCACTGCAGGAACACTCGGACAACTGGGATAAATCGCTGGAGAACACCGGCGCGAAAGTCACCGACGTCGAAGGCAACGGTGCTGCCGACGACGGTACCGGTGACTTGACCACCTCGGCCGATCCCAAGGATCAGTACGCCGACTCGCCTCGCGGGTGCATGGACGCCTTCGCCTCCGACAAGTACAAGACCAGCGAGTTCGGCAAGACCCGGTACGCGCACCTCAAGATCGAGTTCCCCGCGCCGCGCAGCGACACGTTCCATGTGTACCTGCTGAAGACCAAGAGCAGCGAGCGGACGCTGGCGATGATCTCCGATCAGCCGGCCAGCGCGTGCCGGATCCAGCCCGCCTTGGTGGAGCCGAGGAAACTGGACGAGGACGCCAAGAAGTATCCCGAGCTCAAGACGCGCGGCGATTGGCGGCTGATGTTCGCCGCCAAGCCCCTGTTCGGCTTGAAGTTCGGGGACACCTGGGTCTACAACCTGCACGCGGAGTCCAAGGGCGACAAAGAGAACGACGTGGACAAGCTGGTCGCCCCAGTCTCCACGCGGCTCGGTGAGCGCTACGCCGTCGTCGGGGACTACAACCGGGAAATGGAAACCCTCGTCCTCGGGGATTTCGACGAGAACGGGAATCGTCTCGAACCGGATCTCCCGTTGGATCCTGGTGAGGCCGCGGTCGGCTCGACGAAGAACACCTTCAAGGTGGGCAGGGAACAACGCAGCAAGTACGACTACATGATCGCCAACGGCTTCCCCGCCACCACTCCGCACATGCCGTCTCCCGAGCGGGACAGGCAGGAGTACACCGGATTCCGCCAGAGCTACATCACCTCGACGGACTCGGATCACTACCCGGTCGTGTTCCGCAAGGAGACCGACAAGGCCCTCCGCAAAGCTGGAGAGGACAAGTGTCTCCCGGCACCCGCCTCGAATCTCCGGGCGGCGGCCGACGACTACTCGTGCTCGCTGAGGTCCCCGGCGATCGTGTCCATGGGCGACTCGTACATCTCCGGTGAGGCAGGACGCTGGGCGGGCAACGCGAACACCCCGGAGAAGGACTCGGTCTGGGGGACCGACCGGGGGATGAGCGCCTATGTGGACAACACCGGTTACCAGAGTGGCAACAAATGCGACCGGTCCGATGTCGCCGAGATCAAGGGTGCCGACGTCGCCGGGGTGCCGCCGGAACGACGGTTCAACCTGGCCTGTTCCGGGGCGCTGACCCAGCATGTCCTCGCGGAGACCTTCAAGGGTGAGAAACCGCAGATCCAGCAGCTGGAGAAGGTGGCGGCGGACAACGAGATCAAGCTGATCACCGTCTCGGTCGGCGGCAACGATCTGGGCTTCTCGGACATCGTGACGACCTGCGCGACGAATTATCTCAACCCGGCCACCTCCGCGAGGTGCAACAAGACCCAGCAGGAGAAGCTGGACAAGGGACTGCGGGAGACGCAGCCGAAGATCCACGCCACCCTGCAGAACATCATCGACACGATGGCGGGCCTCGGCTACCAGCGCGATTCCTACCGGCTGGTGCTGCAGTCCTATCCCGCGCCGATGCCGGTGGGCTCCCGGTTCCGCGAGAAGGAAGAGAACTATCAGCGATACACCAGGGACGGCTGCCCGTTCTACAACGACGACGCGACCTGGGCGCACGACAAGGTGATCCCCGCCATCGGCGGGATGCTCCGCGGCGCGGCCTCGTCGGTCGGCGCGGACTTCCTGGATCTGCGGGACGCGTTCGACGGCCACGAACTGTGCGCGGACAGGGCCGCCCAGGCGACGGCCGCGAACAGTGCGGCGAATCCGCAGCCCGCGGAGAAGGCGGAATGGGTGCGCTGGGTACCCGGCATCGACAAGCCGTGGCTGCCGCAGCCGAACTTCCAGGGTGCGGCGCAGGAGGCCATCCACCCGAACGCGTTCGGCCAGCGCGCGCTGAGCGCCTGCCTCACCCAGTTCGCCCGCACACCCAAGGGCAGTTCCCTGAAGTGTGTCGGCACCCCGGGTAAAGGACCGGACAGTGTGCGCCTCGGCTCGATCACCGATCCCGGCCCGACACCGGGACGGCCGATCGACGCCGCGCTCACGCTGGACCACAACGACGTGTACGTGTTCCACGGTCCCGCGTACGCGAAGGTCGAGGGCAGCACCCACATCGACGGCGGTGTCAAGGGCATCTACGAAACCTGGCCCGCCCTCCGGGGCACCAGGTTCGCGAACAAGATCGACGGCGGCTTCGTCATCCCCGGCGAGAACCGGCAGGCATACCTGTTCAGCGGTGACCAGTACCTCGTTCTAGGCCTGGGCGGGGACCGCGGCTCCGACTGGTTGCGCGAGGGCCCGGCGCCCATCGCGGAACGCTGGCCTTCGTTGCGTGGTACCGGTTTCGACACCGGGGTCGACGCCGCGTTCGCCGATGGCCAGTCCCTGGACACCGCCTACCTGATCAAGGGCGACAAGGTGGTGGACGTCCGGTTCGGCGGGTTCCCGCTCCAGACCGTCGCGGGCACCGTCCGTGGCACCGGCGAGATGTGGCACACGCTCAAGCAGGCCGATCCCGCCGGGACGACGTTCCGGAAGAAGGTCGACGCCGCCTTCGGCATCGGGATCCCGGGCGGCTGCCGCCGTCCGGTGCCCACGCAATGGGCGTGTTCGTCCGGGTGGAGCGAATTCGTCATGATCAGCGACGGCAAGCTCGCCCGCTTCGGCAAACACGGATACCAGGCTCAGCCGGGCAGCGAGACCCTGGAATCAGGGCCGAGTTCGGTGTGCGAGACGTGGCAGGTGCTCTGCGGCACGATCTTCGCCCCGAACACCCCCGCCAAGGGAGAGGACGGCAAGACTCCCGGGCAACTGGCCGACGCGCCGGTGAAGGACGGGCAGTCGGGCAAGCTGAAGTCGGCCACGGGACTGCTCGCGACCCCGGGTTCGAGCGCGGGCGCGCCGGTCACCGGGGCGGGCGCGACGACGCTCGCCGGGGACGACAAGAGCTGGGCGTTCCACGACGCGGGCAACGGCAACTGGCTGATCGAAACCCAGGTCACGAACTCGGGCAACCCGGACGGGAAAGACCTGATGCTGGACAGTTCGGCCTCGCACCAGGCGAATCTGGTCGACTACGTGCCGGGCGGCGGCTACCAGGGCTGGATGTTCCGCCCGGCCGGTGCCGGTTGGTACAACCTGATGGACAACACCGACGGGACCTGCCTGACCGCCGGCAACGCGGGAGCGGGACTGGTCGCCGCGGAATGCGACGGCCGCGCCGCGCAGCGGTGGCAGCCCGCTGAGCTGAGCGCCGTCCTGCCGCCGACGAAGCAACCGACCGAATCCCTGGTCTCGAGCGACGGGTTCGCCGTCGATCTCGATTTCGGCGACCGGACACCGGGCACGAAGATCCAGGCCCGCAAGCCCAAGCCCTGGTGGCCGCAGCCCCAGGCGTGGCTCTTGCGGGAGCAGGGTACGGGGAGCTGGGTGATCGAGACCGGCTACGGCGGCTCGAAGGTGCTCGGCAGGGGGCCGGGCGATCAGGCACAACTGGTCGCCTATTCCGAAGGCGCCGCCGGTCAGCGGTGGTCGCTGGCCGACGCCGGCGGAGGCTGGCTGAGCCTGGCCAACGGCGCGGGCGGCTGCCTGACCTCGGCCGCGGTCGGTGAAGCGCTGCGGATCTCGGCATGCACGGGATCGGCCCAGCAGAAATGGCGCCGGGTCCCGGACGCCACGCAGGTCCGGTAACTCCACGCCTGACTACGGACAAGGACTATGCGAATGCGTAACGACAACAAGTCATCACGCGCCGGGTACGCGTGGCTGTCGAGATTCGGGCTGGGGGCCGCGAAAGCCGTCATCGGGACGCTCGCCGGTCTCGGGGCGACCTGGCTCGGCTTGCTGATCGCGGCTACCGGCTCCGGGTTCGACGCCTCGGCGGCCGACCAGCTTCGCCGCGGTGCCGGGGGAGTGTTCACCGCCTTCGGCGCGGGCCTCGGCGCTCCGGTCGACTGGCGGTTCGCGGGCACCGGCTGGGCGGGGCGGATCTGGCCGGTCGAACTGCTGGGCCAGGCCTCGCCGTTGCTGTGGGTGCTGCTCGGCCCCGCGGTGGCTCTGCTGGTCACGGCATTCCTCGCCCGGTGGCGCGGCTGCGGCCTCGCCGGCGTGCTCGGCATCGGCCTCGGCTACGTCGTCACGGTCGGCGGCGGGCTGCTGATCGTCGAGGTCGCGAGGACCGAGGCGAGCCCGGCGTTGCTGGCCCTGAGCACGCCATGGTTGGTGGCGGCGGGGTTCGCGGGAGCGTGGGTACTGGTGATCGCGTCGCTGGGCAAGCTCTGCGCGCTCGCGATCACCCGGATCCCGCAGGCGGGGCCGAGGCACAGGTTCGCCGTGCTCGCGATGGTGATCGCGCTCGTGGCGAGTACGACGGTGGCGGTGGGAGGCAGACCGGCCGGGGCAGGCTACCCGTCCGCGACCGCGGCCACCATCGACCGGTTGCGCCAGGAATCGGGCAGCGACTTCCTGCTGGCCATGGACACCCAGCTCGACGTGCCGTCCCTGATCGGGGTCAACAGTCCCTTGAGGAATGGAACCGGCGGCTGGCTGAACGATCACGCCGCCCTGTTCGGCCTGCCCGACCCGGCCCGGCAGCTCCAGCGGATCCAGGAGGACACCGACCGGCTGGGCCAGAAGCACATCCGCTACCAGCAGACGGTCGACGGCGTCCCGGTGCACAACGCCGTGGTCCTCATGCACCTGAACGCGGGCGGCGAAAGCGTGCGGGCGATCAGCAGCAGTGCCCGGCCCGATCTTACCCCGGTGTCCACCACCCCGGACGTCGGCGCGGACAAGGCGCTCGCGGTCGCCCGCAAGGCCCTGCCCAAGGGCAAGCTGATCGCGCCGATCCAGCTGTTCGTCCGGGGTGAGCGTCCGGCGAAGGACAGGAAGACCGACACCAGGCTGGTGTGGCGGGTGTGGCTGTCCGACCCGTCGAGCAACACCTCGAACGACTACTACGTCGACGCGCACAACGGTCACCTGCGGTGGTCGGACAACAAGTTCGAGACCGGCCGCGACATCAAGGTCCTCGACGACCAGCACCAGGGGACCGACAGCGAGGAGGCGCCGAACCCGGAGACGGTGTGGGCGGGTGGCCATCACGTCGGCCCGAACGACGTGCTCGACGCGGACAAGGCCTACGACTGGACCGGCGCCACCTACACCTACTACCGGGACAAGTTCGGCCGTGACGGGATCGACGGCAAGGGCATGACCATCCTTTCGCACGTCCGCCACGCGGTCGACTGGGTCAACGCGGGGTGGGGCGGGGACGCGATGTACTTTGGCGACAACATGGTGACCCCGGACGTGACGGGGCACGAACTCACGCATGGCGTCATCCAGTACACCGCCAATCTCGACTACCTCGGCTCACCCGGTGCGCTCAACGAAAGCTATGCCGACATCTTCGGCAAGATGGTGCAACGACACGCGACCGGGAAGGTCGTCACCACCGACTGGACGATCGGGGCAGGATCCGCGGCGGGCGTCATCCGGAACATGGCCGATCCGAACAACGGCAACGACGGGAACGACGAAACCAAGTTCTGGCAACCGGATCACATGGACGAGTACGTGTACACCTGCATGGACAACGGAGGTGTGCACTACAACAGCGGGATCGCCAACCGCGCCTACGTCATCATGGCCCAGGCGATCGGCGAGGACAGGGCAGAGCAGATCGCCTTCCGCGCGCTGACCACCTACCTCGTCCCCACCTCGGCGTTCTTCAGCGCCGCGCAGGCCACCGTGCTGGCGGCCCGGGACCTGTACGGGCAGAACACGCCGGAAACCCTGGCGGCACAACAATCCTGGCAACAGGTCGGCGTGCTCGGCCGGGAGCACGAGTACGTGTTCCTGCTGTGCATCTGCTTCATCCCAATCATCATCAGCGACACCGACATGGACCAGTTCCCCGACATCGACGTGCCCGCCGACGACATCCTCGCGGGGGCCGGGCACGTCCGTGACCTGATGCAGCGCAACGCCAGTCCCGCGCTGACGCACTACGGGCGGGTGATCATGGACACCGGGAAAGACATCATGGACATCTTCAACAAGGACAGGGCACTGCGCGATCAATTCATCAGGACGATGACCACCCTGTCGCCGGCCCTCGTGTCCGTGCTGACCGACGAAGGCGACACTGTCGTCGTCACCAAGCAGATGGTCGACCAGAGCAACGCGCTCTTCGACGCCATGGTCGCCTATGGCACCAAGAACGAACGGCCCGACGTCGTGAGGACCGTCACCGAGGAACGCGCCGACGTCACCCCGGCTCTGGTCGGCAAGACCGCGAACCAGGCGATGGACGAACTGGACAAGCACACGCGATAGCCACTCCGTGGACGCGTCGGACGACTGCGCGAAACCCGGCATTACTCGTACGCGTACGAGTAATGCCGGGTCTGTCTCAGGACATCCCGTAGCGTTCGATCATGGTCTCGGCCGACTCCGCCTCCGTCAGCCGATCACCGTCAACGGAGCCCAAACGAACAATCTCGCCGGATACCCATCTCGGTACCGGTGGGGGTCAACCGGTGACGTCGTCGGTTTTCAATCCGCGGGTGGTGACGACCCGGGCGCTGCCGTCGGCGAGGCGGTAGGAGAGTCCGGCGATCGCGGTCTCCCCGGCTTCGATCTTGTCGGCGAGCAGGCGGGAGCGGTCGGCCAGGAGGTCGACGGTGTGGCGGATGTGCTCGTCGATGATGTCGTCGTCACTGGTGAGCCCGGCGGCGCGGGCGGCGAGGACGCTCGGGGTGACCCGTTCGATGACGTCGCGGACGAAGCTGTTGGTGCCCAGCCCTTCGGTCAGCGCAGCGCGGGTCGCGGCGACGGCGCCGCAGGAGTCGTGGCCCAGAACGACGACCAGGGGACATTCGAGGACGCTGACGCCGTACTCGATGCTGCCGAGAACCTCCGAGCCGGCGACGTGGCCGGCGGTGCGGACGACGAACAGGTCGCCCAGTCCGCGGTCGAAGATGATCTCGGCGGCCAGCCGCGAGTCGGAGCAGCCGAAGAGGACGGCGAAGGGACGCTGGCCGGGGGCTGTTTCGGCGCGGCGGGTGGCGTCCTGGTTCGGGTGCTCCGGGGTGCCCGCGATGAATCGGTGGTTACCGGTGAGCAGATGGTCGAAGGCCTCGGAAGGGGTCAGCTGGGACGCGTCGATCATGAGTGCACCCTACAACGTCTAGCCGGACAAATTAGACATGTCGTGGTGCGCGTATCCGACGACCGCTCGGTGCTGTGGTCGGGTGTACCGATCATGGCTGTCGGGTGGTGAGGCGGTGCGCCTTCCGGAGTGCCGGGAAGCTCAAGGCGCGCAGGCGTTCAGGTCGCGAGCGTGGCCAGTGACGATCCGGCAGAGGGTTCCGAGGATGTGGCCGCGCCCGCGGGGTCGCCGGCCAGCAACGCCCCGCCGCCGCTCCGAAGGTCGCCCGTCGCCCGAGATCCCTTGCCATCGTCAGCAAAGATCATCACCGAATGTGCCAGATAGATCACATATGCCACTCTCGCGGACCGGTGGCCTTCGACGGTCAGAGGCGGATGTCATGGCGGGAGGACGCGTGCAGTTTGCGGCGGACTTTGGCGACGTAGTCCTCGACGGTGCGGCGGGAGAGGAACAGCGCCTGGGCGATTTCGCGGTTGGTGTGGCCGCCGGCGAGGAGGCGGGCGACATCTTGTTCACGGGGGGACAGTTCGTCGCCGTAGCCGCGTCTCCCGCGCCGGGACGGCGTGGGGACGCCGGTGCTGCGGAGGCGGTGGCGGCAGCGGGCGGCGTCGACCGTGGCCCCGAGTGATTCGTAGGTCTGGGCGAGCACGTCGAGCACCGTGGCGTCGGGGAGGTCTCCGCCTTCGGCTTGCTCGGCGAGTTGGGCGGCCCGGTAGGGCAGGCCCAGGTCGTGATGCAGGCTGATCGCCTTCCGGAAGAGCCGGTCCGCCTCGCCGCGGTCGTCCGTCACCGCGGCCAGGTTCGCGCGACAGCCGGTCAACGCCGCGGCGGCCAGCGGGGCGTCGACACCTCTCAGGCCGGCGATGGTCTCGGCGATGAGCCGACGCGCGGCGTCGACGCGGTCGACGGCCAGGTAGAAGTCGACGGCCTGGGGCAAGAGGTCGCCCGACCACACCCACGCGCCCTTGCTCCGCAGCATCGCCACGCCGCGTTCCACGTGTTCCTCCGCCTCGGCGACCTTGCCCTGGCTGAGCAGCATGCCCGCCATGCCCCCGGCCGCCGATAGGCCTACCGGGAACACCTGGGTGAGCGGATACGAGCCCGCCGCCGCGAAAGCCCGCTCGGCTCGCACCCATTCGCCGCGTGCGGCCGCCAGCCAGCCTCGCGTCAGGTTCAGGTCGGTGGTCAGCAGCAGGTTCGCGTAGATCCCGGCCAACCGGTCGATCCGCTGTTCCAGGCCAGACCAATGCCCGTCGAGCCAGTCGAGCCGGACGGCGGTGGCCTCAGCGGTACCGATCACGTAGGAAGAGGCGACTCGCTCGGCCAAGGTGATCCCGCTGCGCAGGAACTCCCTCGCTCGCGCGTAATGCCCGATCCACGAGCACGCGTCCGCCACGTTGCAGTGCGCCCGGGCCAGATGATGGATCTCGTCGGGGTCGTGCACTTCGGACGGCGACGGCAGCTGGGCGACGCGCTCCCAGGTACTGGAGTCGCCGATGACGAGCCGCCCGCCGAGTGTCGTGGCCAGCAGGACGGTCCGCGAAGCTTGGGTGGGCAGGTGGTCGGTGATCATTTCCACCCGGCCGAGCGCGGACCGGTGCTCGGCGATGGAGGCCGTCCCCAGGTACGGGCCCGCCATGGCGGCCAGCCCGCGCAGGGTGCGGTGCGGCTGATCGGCGAGCAGGTCGATGGCGCGGGCGAGCTGGTCGGCGCCGCGGTCCACTTCTCCGGTCTCGCGTTGCAGCAGCAGCCCGAACCACAGGCGCACCTCGCCCCGGACCTCCGGGGTGAGCCTGGGGTCCGACAGCAGGTTCTCGACCCGCGCCGTCACCGCACCGCCGGGCAGCCCCATCAAGGCGTAGCCGCACAGCTTGACGGCCAGCCGGTTGGTGTCCTCGACGCCGATCTCCGGATCGGTCAGCACCTCGGACAACAGGTCGACCGCGAGGGTCATGTCCTTGACGTCCTCCGCGGCCTCGGCGGCGAGTTCGGCGTAGCACCACCATTCTCTTTTCCTGCCTGCGGCTTTGGCGTGCGCGGACAGGCGGCGGGCGGGTACCCGGTCAAGGGCCGACAGAGCCGCCAGGGCGCGTTCGTGCAACTCCCGTCGCCGAGGGCCGGGCAGCGACGCGCAGACCGCGCGCCGGGAGACGTTGTCCCGGAAACCGAACCTGTTCGCCGGTTCCTCCACGAGCACCCCGGAGTCCGTCAGCGCGACGAGGTGCTCGACCTCCTGTTCACCCGCCACGGAGCTCAGGACATCGATCGTCTCCGGTACGCCCAGCACCGCGGCGGCCTCGGCGACGGACCGCGCGGCGCCGGGCAGGTTGCCCAGTCGCTCCCTGATCGCGTCCGACACCTGCACCGGTACGTCGACGCCCTCCAGAATCCGCTGTGCGAGGTCACCTTCCGCGCGTACGCCCGCCAGCGGGTCGCGCAAGGCACGGACGGTTTCTTCGATCACGAACGGGATCCCGGCCGTCTCGCGCAGGACGACCTCGGCGAACCGGTTCGAGGTCGCCTCCTCGGCCACGAGTGCGTCGATCATGGCGCGCACCTGCGCCGCGCCGAGGGGCCGCAGGATCAGGTTGACGCCGGTGACCCCGTGCGGGACGTGCGAGGCGTAGCCGAGCGGGGCCACGGTGGGAAGGTCCTCGCGGCGATAGGTCGCCACGATCGACAGGCCCGGCGGCGGGCTCGCCAGCACGAACCGCAGAACCCGGCGGGTCTCCTCGTCCGCCCAGTGCAGGTCTTCGAGCACGAGCACGGTGGCTCCCAGAGAACGGAGAAGTTCTCGCACGGCGCGGAAGATCCGGTGCCGCTCGGCGCCGGCGTCGGCGAGCGCACGGGGCGCGGGAGGCAGGAGCCCGGCGAGTTCGGGCAGGTGATCGCGCAGGGCGCCGGCCACCGGCCCGGGGTCGTCGAGGTACTCACCGCACTGGCTGAGACAGTCGAAAAGCACTCCGTACGGGAACGGCTCGGGCGGTGGCTGGCACACACCCACGACCACGCGCGCTCCACGGGCGCGTGCGGTCGCAACGAATTCGGCGACCAATCTGGTCTTGCCCACCCCCGCCTGTCCCTCCACGAACACGACCGACGGCGCGTGGTCCACCGCGCCGAGCAGGACGGCCAGTTCCTCGTCCCGGCCGACCATCGGCACAGAGCCGGAGCGCGGGAGAAGCGGTCTCTGGCCACCACGACCCATGTTCACTCCTGCCCGTGATCATGCGAAAAGGACTGTCCTAGAGGGTAGGTCGGCCACCGGGGCGGCGTAACCCCGTGAGTACCCGCATTCGGCGCGTACGCACGATTCCGTACGCATACGGGTCTCGACCACGCTTGTTTCCCTGCCTCCCGCGCCGAAAAGTGGATTCCCGAGCGGCCCGCTGTCTCCAGTCCCTGCCGACGGCCGCTCGAACGCATGATGGAGGAATCGATGCAAGAGCGCAGGAAACGCTGGTTTTCGAGCTTGTTCACCGTCGCGGTCGCCGCTGCCGCGGTGGCGTCCACGGCGGGCGAAGCCGTGGCACTGCAGGCGGAAGCCGCCGTCGCGCAGGCCGGCCATCCCTATCCCGGGCAGTACATCGTGACCCTCGGCAACGGCGCCCGCGCCGCGGCCGAGGGCCAGGCCGTGGCGCTCAGCCGGCGCTACGGCGGCGAGGTGACCGACACCTATTCGGTCACCCTGAACGGCTTCGCGGTCCGCAATCTGACCGAGCGGCAAGCGCGACGCCTCGCCGCCGATCCGTCGGTCGAATCGGTCCAGCAGGACGGCACGACCAGGGCGGCGGGCGAGCAGCCGAATCCGCCTTCGTGGGGTCTGGACCAGATCGACCAGCGGACCGCCTCCCTGGACAAGAAGTACACCTTCCCGAACTCGGGTGAGGGGGTGACCGCGTACGTCATCGACTCCGGGGTCAACGCCCAGCACCCCGAGTTCGAAGGCAGGGCGAGCCACGGCTACGACACGCTCGACAACGACACCGACGCGAGCGATTGTTACTGGCACGGCTCGCATGTGGCGGGAACCATCGCGGGCGCGACGGTCGGGGTGGCGAAGAAGGCCAAGGTCGTGGCCGTGCGCTCGCTGGACTGCAAGGGCTCCGGCCCGGACTCGGCCACGGTCAGCGCCATGGAGTGGGTGGCCAAGAACGCCGTGCGGCCCGCCGTGGTGAACATGAGCCTGGGCATGGACGTCGCCGGTGTCGGCGACGATCAGGTCAAAGCCATGGTGGCCAAGGGGATCGTAGTGGCGGTCTCCGCGGGGAACAACGGTCAGGACGCGTGCGGCGTCAGCCCCGCGCGTGTTCCCGAGGCGCTCACCGTCGGCTGGTTCAACAAAGACCGCACCCGCGGCGGGAACTACGGTCGCTGTATCGACCTCTTCGCTCCCGGTGGCAACATCTATTCCAGTGACCACACCGGAAAGTTCCGCACTGGCAGCGGTACGTCCATGGCCTCCCCGCATGTCGCGGGCGCGGCGGCGCTGTATCTGGCCGCGAACGCCGGTGCGACCCCACAGCAGGTCAGTGACGCGCTGGTGCGCAGCGCGAGCCCGGACCTGATCACCAACCCCGGGACGGACTCGCCCAACAAGGTGCTCTACGTCGGAGACATCGGCGGGGGCACGCCGCCCCGATGCGGGGTGAAGAGCAATGACCAGGACGTGGCCATCCCCGACGCGGGCCCGGCCGTGGACACCTCCGTGAGCCAGGACTCCTGCCAGGGCAAAGCATCGGCCGCGTTGGCGGTCCGGGTCGACATCGATCACACCTTCACCGCGGACCTCGACCTCGACCTGATCGGACCGAGCGGGACGGCCTACCCGCTCAAGCGCGCGGGCGGCGTCGGCGAATCCGGCGGTGTGCACCAGAGCTTCACCGTGGACGCGTCACGCGAGGACGCGAACGGCACGTGGCGGCTCTCGGTCCGCGACATCTACCGCTTCGACGCCGGCACGCTCACGGGCTGGTCCATCACGTTCTGACCTAAGTGGACGGACATCCCCGTTCCCTTTTCCTCGAAGGAGAATGATGAGAAAACCACGGTTCGCCGTAGTCCTCGCCGCGGCATTGGCCACGGTGGCGCTGCCGGTCCTGAACACCACCGCCGTCGCCGCGCCGCCCGACAAGGTCAGTGTCGCCGCGACCCCGACCGACCAGCTCCGCACGGGAGACTGGGGAACCCGGATCGTCAACGGGGAACGCACCACCGTGAAGGAGTATCCGTTCGTCATCGCGGGCATGCGTGTCGGGGGCGGCGGTCCGCAGGGACAGTCCTGCACCGCCTCCGTCGTCGGCAAGCGCAAGATACTCACCGCGGCGCACTGCATGGTCGACACCACCGGTGCCAAGAGCTACTTCTACGGTGACGACGACTTGAACACCCCGGGCGACGAAACGTTCCGCACGGCCGTCGCCTCGTTCAAGACCCATCCCGGCTACACCGGCTCCGGTGGCTGGCGAACCGGCTACGACGTCGCGGTGGTCACCACCGTCGACGACATCCCGGTGCCGGAGAGCCAGTGGGCCAAGGTGGCGGGCTCAGGGGACAGCGCGCTCACCCAGCCGGGCAAGTCCGGCACGTCGCTCGGCTACGGCAAGACGTCGTCGGGCGGCGGCTCCGGTGAACTCCGCAAGACCACCATGCCGGTCAACGACCCCGCCGGCTGCCAGGTCTTCGACATCCGGGTCAACGGCGACCTCATGGTGTGCACCGGCTACAACGACGGGCGCACCGCCGACTGCTCGGGTGACAGCGGCGGGCCGTTCATCGTCGACGGCGTCGTCGTCGGCGTCTCGTCGTGGGGCTCCAGCGCCTGCGACCGCTACAGCATCATGGCCCGCCTGACCAACGCGATGGGTGACTGGGCCCGCGCCGAGATCGGCGGGACCCAGCCCGGCGACGGCAAGTTCACGATGGCGTTGTCCCCGTCCTCCGGCAAGGCCGAGCCCGGCAAGCACGTCTCCACCAGCGTCACCACCAAGGCAGGCGATCAAGGGCCGGAGAAGCTGGAACTGAGCGCGTCCGCCCTGCCCGCCGGCACGACCGCCACCTTCCAGCCTTCGTCGAGCGTCAACTCCGGTGACGTCGCCAAGCTGACCTTGCAACCCGCGACGAGCACTCAGTCGGGCGTCTACAAGGTCGTCGTCACCACCACGGGTGCCTCCGGAGCCAAGACCGCCGAGTTCACGCTCACGGTCGGCGACGGCGGCAGCACCACCGGCCCGAAACCGTCCCTGTCGTCGAATTCCGGCACCGTCCCACCCGGTGGCTACGCCAACGCGACGATCACCGTCAACGGGGGCACGGGTCCCGTCCGGCTCAGCGCCACCGGCCTGCCCAACCCGCCGAGTTTCAGCCCGCAGACCGTCAAAGCCGGTGGTACCTCGCGCATGACGATCATGGGCCCGTACCAGCGCGGCACCTACAAGGTGACCATCACCGCGACGGACAGCACCGGCGCCACCGGGACGACGGACTACACCCTCACCGTCCGATGACGTCCGCCCCGGCGGGGCGCTGAGTCTTCGCCGGAACTGTGGAGCCCGTGGTCCCCTGGATGGCCGTGGGCTCCACAGTTTTGAGGCGGTACTCAGGTGCGCGGGATCCGGGGCAGGAGCAGGTACGGCCGCTGCTTCTCGGTGCGGTCGAGACAGGTTCGGGTCGAGTTCGCGGGACGGATGACCTGGCCTTCGTGGCCACCGTCGTGCTCCAGCTCGTCGACGAGGGCAAGCTGGACCTCGACACCCCGGTCGGCCGTTACCTTCCGAGGTTCGGACTGGACCGCCGGATCACCGTCCGGATGCTGCTGCAGCACACCAGTGGCCTGTTCAACTACATCGGCGACACCAGCCCGGACGGCACCACGTTCGAACCCGGCATCCCCATGGTCGGCAAGGAAGGTGTGGCGAACCGCTTCCATCGCTACCAGCCGGACGAACTCGTCCGCCTGTCGCTGGCCAAACCGGCACGGTTCGCCCCTGGCACCCGGTGGAGTTACGCCAACACCAACTATGTGCTGGCGGGGCTCCTCGTCGAGCAGGCGACCGGCACCTCCTACGCCACCCAGGTGCAGCGCCGTATCCTCCAGCCGCTCCGGATGCACGACACCAGCCTTCCCGGCACCCGCACGACCATCCCCGGCGACCACGCCCACGCCTATCAGGCCTACCAGGACAACGGACGGCTGACGACCGTCGACATCACCCGGCAGAGCGCCACCTGGGCGTGGGCCGCCGGTGAGATCGTCACGACCACGAAGGATCTCGACCGTTTCATCACCGCGCTGACCGGCGGCAAGCTGCTGCCCCCGAAGCTCTACGCGGAAATGGGCCGGATGCGGGAGACAGACAGCGCCAGCACGCAGTACGGTCTCGGACTCGCCCGGTACGAACTGGGGTCCGGCTGCGTCGCGGTCGGCCACGTCGGCGAGATCCCCGGCTACAAGACCTACTTGCTCAGCACCCCGGATGGCAGCCGGCGCCTGGAGATATCCGCGACCCAGGGACAGTTCGACTATCAGGACACGGCGGGGCAGCGGAAGGTCGCGGAGGCCGAGGGCAAGCTCGTCGTCACCGCCCTCTGCCGCTGAGCCGTCGGCGCTGACGCGCCCCCATGCCACACCGGCGGCCACGTTCGGTCACCAGCAAGTCGGTGTCGAACACGACGGCCAGTCTTCAGAGCGGCCGGCGGTGTCGCGGCCGTGGTGTTCGACGGTGGCGGCGTAGGTTCCGGGGGCGAGGTCGATGGGGATGCCGCCGCCGGTGGATTCGCGTGCCGCCCGGAGCCCTGGCGGGGCTTTCCGGCGAGTGCGCGCTCTTAACGGGGGAGTGGGTCTTCGCACGCCGTCCACCACGCGGTGGCATCCGGTCCGCGGGCGTGACCAATGGTAGGAATGCCTGGTGACCGAACCGAATCTGATCGAAGCCGCCGCCGACGAGGCAGTCACCCTCACCAGTGAACTGATCCGCATCGACACCACCAACACCGGTGACCCCGACACGCTGGTCGGTGAACGCGCCGCCGCCGAGTACGTCGCCGAGAAACTCACCGACGCGGGCTACGAGATCACCTATGTCGAGTCCGGCGGCAAGGAGCGCCACAACGTGATCGTCCGGCTGCCGGGCGCCGACCCGTCGCGTGGCGCGCTGCTGATCCACGGTCACCTCGACGCCGTGCCCGCCGACGCCTCGGAGTGGTCGGTCCACCCGTTCTCCGGCGCGATCCAGGACGACTACGTCTGGGGCCGCGGCGCCGTGGACATGAAGGACATGTGCGGCATGGCGCTCGCACTGGCCCGCCACTACAAGATCAACAACATCGTCCCGCCGCGCGACCTGGTCTTCGCGTTCCTCGCCGACGAAGAGGCGGGCGGCAAGTACGGCGCGCAGTGGCTGGTGGAGAACCGGCCTGAGCTGTTCGAGGGCGTCACCGAGGCGATCAGCGAGGTCGGCGGCTTCTCGATCACGCTGAAGGACAACGTCCGCGCGTACCTCATCGAGACGGCCGAAAAGGGCATCCGCTGGATGAAGCTGCGCGTACGCGGCACCGCCGGCCACGGCTCGATGATCCACCGCGACAACGCCGTCACCAAGCTGTCCGAGGCCGTCGCCCGGCTCGGCAACCACCGCTTCCCGCTGGTCATGACCGACTCCGTCCGCGAGTTCCTGGACGGCGTCACCGAGATCACCGGCTGGGACTTCCCCGAGGACGACATCGAGGGTTCCGTCGCCAAGCTCGGCAACATCTCCCGGATGATCGGCGCGACCCTGCGTGACACGGCGAATCCGACGATGCTCACCGCGGGTTACAAGTCGAACGTCATCCCGTCGGTCGCGGAGGCTTCGGTCGACTGCCGGATCCTTCCCGGCCGTCTCGAAGCCTTCAACGCCGAGCTGGAGGAGATCCTCGGCCCGGACATCGAGAAGGAGTGGATGGAGCTCCCGCCGGTCGAGACAACCTTCGACGGTGCCCTCGTCGACGCGATGACCAACGCGGTCCTCGCCGAAGACCCGGGTGCCCGCACTCTCCCGTACATGCTCTCCGGTGGCACGGACGCGAAGTCGTTCCAGTCGCTCGGGATCCGCAATTTCGGGTTCGCCCCGTTGCAGCTGCCCGCGGACCTCGACTTCTCCGCGCTGTTCCATGGAGTCGACGAGCGCGTCCCGGTCGACGCGCTGAAGTTCGGCGTGCGCGTTCTCGACCGCTTCCTCCGTTCGGCCTGATGCCCGGTCTGCTGGCCGCCGACGGGACACCCCTGCACTTCGAGCGCTGGGGTGATCCGTCGGCGCCGGTGACCGTCGTGCTCCTTCACGGCTACGCCCTCGACAGGCGAAGCTGGCGCGCCATCGGGCCGGTGCTGGCCGACGCCGCGGAGGAGCCCCTCGCGGTCCTGGCCTACGACCAGCGCGGACACGGCGAGTCCGGGGAGGTGCGGGCCGCGTCGGCGACCATGGGCCATCTCGCCGACGACCTGGCCGAGGTACTGGACAAGGTGATCCCCGACGGCAAGATCGTCCTGGTCGGCCATGACATGGGCGGGCTCGCGATCCTGTCTCTCGCCCAGCGCCACTCGGACGTCTTCGAGGCCAGGGTGGCGGGAATCGGGCTGCTCGCCATGTCGGCGGGCGGCGTCACCCCGGACGCGATCTGGCCGAACGCGCTCGGGAAGCTCGGCCGGGACCTCGAAATGGTGTTCGGGACGAAGCTGATCGGCCTCGTCCGCGAGCACACGAGCAAGGCGGTGACCGCCGGGCTGCGGTGGTGGCTCTTCGGGGACGACCCGGTCCCCGGCGACGTCGAACTGGCGGTGCGGATGATCCGCGGCAACTGGCCGCAGACGGTGTCCGCGTTCCGTCCCGCCCTGGACGCCTACACGCGCGAATCGGCGTTGTCGCAGGTCGGGGCGGTGCCCGTGACGGCGATCGTGGGGGAGCGGGACAAACTCGTCCCCACGGCGGACGTCGAGGAGCTGGCGAGCGCGGTGGAGAACGGGACGTCCGTCGTGCTACCCGGTGTCGGGCATGTCATCCCGCTGGAAGCGGCTCCGCAGGTCGTACCCCGGCTCCTCGCGCTGGCGAACGGAGCTCGCCGACAAGACTGACGTTCTTGACAAGTTCTGTTTTCGGTGGGACCTTTCTGCCATGTTCTCCGTAGCGGTGATCGAGGACGCGGAAGCGGCCGAAGTCTCACTCGACCCGGTCCGGGCCCGGCTGCTGGCCGAACTGGCCGAACCGGCGTCGGCCACGATGCTGGCCGCGCGGGTGGACCTGCCTAGGCAGAAGGTGAACTACCACCTGCGCGCGCTGGAGAAGCACGGGCTCGTCGAACTCGTCGAAGAACGGCGCAAGGGCAACGTCACCGAGCGCATGATGCGCGCGACGGCGTCCTCGTACGTCATCTCGCCGACGGCGCTTTCGGCCGTACAGCCCGATCCGGCCGAGTCCCCGGACCGTCTTTCCGCCCGGTGGCTGCTCGCGGTCGCGGGCAGGCTGGTGCGCGACGTCGGCCTGCTGATCACCGGCTCCACCAAGGCACGCAAGCGAGTCGCGACGTTCGCGATCGACGGCGAAGTGCGCTTCTCCTCCGCCGCGGACAGGGCCGCGTTCGCCGAAGAACTCACCGTCGCGATCACGAACCTGGTGAGCAAGTACCACGACGAGGGCGCCGAACAGGGCCGCGACCACCGGATCGTCGTCGCCGTCCACCCGAGCGTCAAAACCGAGCCCGAGGAGCGCTGAATGGGCCACGAATTCGAAATCGCCGACCGGGTCGAGGTCGACGCGACGCCGGAACAGGTCTGGGACGCCATCGCGACCGGGCCGGGGATCACGTCCTGGTTCATGGGGCGCAACGAGGTCGACGGCGGCGTCGGCGGCACCGTGAAGACCGCGTTCGGCGGTTACGAGCCCACGTCGGCGATCACGTCCTGGGACCCGCTGGAGCGGCTCGTCTACGGCACGGAACCGGCACCGGACGGGCGGTTCGTCGCCTACGAGTTCCTCATCGAGGGCCGATCCGGCGGCAGTACCGTACTGCGCACCGTCACGAGCGGTTTCCTTCCCGGCGACGACTGGGAAGACGAGTTCGAGGCGATGACCGCCGGCGGCGAGCTGTTCTTCCGCACCCTGGTCGAGTACCTCAATCGGTTCGCCGGCCGGAAGGCGGCGCCGGTGACGGTGTTCGGTCCGATGATCGAGGACTGGGACCGCGCGTGGCTGGCACTGGGACGGGAACTGGGCCTGGCCGGACGGCCGGAGACGGGGGACCGGGTCCGCTTGTCCACCAGCGGCGTGTCCACTGTGGATGGCGAGGTCTACTTCGCGAACGCGCACACGGTCGGGATCCGGACCCCGGACGCGCTCCTGCGGTTCGTCCGCGGCTTCGTCGGGCCGATGGTCGCGATGCATCACCTGTTCGGCGACGTCGACGCCGCGAAACAGGACGCGCTCTGGGCCGACTGGCTCGGCCGCGTGTTCAGGTGATGATGCCGGGCAGGGGTGTGGCGGAGCGCTTGCGGCGCAACCACACCCTCCTGGTGCCGTCGGAGTAGAGCCGGACGGTCGAGAGCTCCCAGCCGGCGAACTCGGCGTGGATCGACAGCTGCGTCGCCGCCGCCCGCCGGGAAACACCGGGAGGCAGTTGCAGCCGCCGGTATTCCCAATCCCCTTCGACCACCGCCTCGTCCACAACTGTCATGGCGTGATCACCTGGATCCCTTCTCCGATGGCCGAGCCGACGACCACACGGCCGCCCTGCTCGTCGACGGTGACCGAATCTGGCTGCCGCACGGTGGGGAACCGGTGCTTCTCGATCGGCTCCCCGCCGCGGACGTCGAAGCCGACGACCTCGTTGCGTTCGGTGAGGGTGACCCAGGCGAGGCCACGGGTGCGGTCGTAGGCGATGCCGTACGCCCCGCCGGGGACGGGGTAGCGCTGGCGAAGCAGCAACGGCGTCGTGGAGAACGCCAGCAGCGCTCCCGCCCGCGCGTCGGTGACGAAGACGCGGCCGAGATCGTCGGTGACGGCGTTGGCGGCGCCGTCACCGGCTCGCAGCCCCTCGCCGATCTTGCCTTCGGTGACGTCGACGGCGAACAAGGCTGTGCGCAGCTTGTCGAGCACGACCACGCCGTCACCGGTGTTCAGCACGTCGTCGGCGCTGTAGATCTGGCCGGTGATGGTCCTCGGGCCCGCGTTCTTGGACAGGACCTCGACGACCTTGCGGTCCCGGACCGACACCAGCGTCGCGTCGCCGTCGGCGAGACCGGCCGACGGCTGCCCCGCGACCGGGACCGTCTCCAGCGAGCCACCGGGCAGGGAGACCTTCGCCAGCAGGCTCTTGCCGGGAACGCTCGCGAGCACCTGCGAACCCGACACCGTGAGCCGCTCCGCCGGGCCGGGCAGGGCCACGGTCGCCTTCGGGGCATCCAGTGCCGCGAGGTCGTAGATGCGCAGGGAAGGCGGCTCCGAGACGGCGACGACCAGGGTCTTGGTCGCCTCGTCCATCACCAGCGCCTTCACACCGGGCGCGGCGAAAACCGAACCCGCGGGCTTGACCGCGACAGCGGGGGAGACCGCCGCGGTCACCGCGACGGGGTTCTGCACGATCTGCAGGGTGTCGTTCGGGGTGTCGTCCGAACTGCAGGACGACAGCACCAGGACACCGGCGAGCGGGATCGCGATCCGGGAAACGGCGGACAGCCGACCCACCTTGGTGCCTCCACCTGCTATTCGTCGAACGGACCTGTCCAGCATCCTCCAGGAACCCCACCGCGTCACGTCTGTGTCACCCAACAGTCACCTAATCCAGTATTCGAGAGGCTCAGAGGCCGCGTTCCGGGTACCCGACCTCGATCGCGCTGACGTCGTCGAGCGCAGACCGGATGGCAGGCGGAAGCGTGATTTCCTCGGCCGTGAGCGAACCGGTCAGCTGACCCGTGTCACGGGCCCCGACCACGGGCGCGACCACTCCGGGCCGGTCGCGGACCCAGGCCAGCGCGACGGCGAGCGGCGAGGTCCCGAGGCCGTCGGCGGCCGTCGCGACGGCCTGCACGATCCGGGCCGCGCGATCGGTCCGGTGATGTTCGACATAGCCCGCGAAAACGCTCGAAGCGCCGCGCGAATCGGCGGGCGTCCCGGTGCGGTACTTGCCGGTGAGAACGCCTCGGCCGAGCGGCGCCCAGGGCAGGATCCCGATGCCATGGTGTTCCGCGGCCGGGACGACCTCGCGGTCGACCCCGCGCTCCAGCAGCGAGTACTCGACCTGTGTCGAGACCAGGGGAGCGACGGCGGAACTGCGGGACGCGGCGGTCGCCAGCTGCCAGCCGGAGTAGTTGGAGACGCCGACGTAGCGGGCCTTCCCGCTGGTCACGGCGTACTCGAGGGCGGCGAGTGTTTCGTGGACCGGCACCGTGTTGTCCCAGGCGTGCAGCTGCCACAGGTCGATGTGGTCGGTGCCGAGCCGGCGAAGCGAACCTTCGAGGGCGCTCAGCAGGGCGCCGCGCGAGGCGCCGCCGCCGAACGGGCCGTCGGTGCGGCGGGCGACGGCTTTGGTGGCGAGCACGATGTCTTCGCGGGGGACGAGGTCGCCGAGCAGCCCGCCCAGGACGCGTTCGCTCTCGCCTTCACCGTAGATGTCGGCGGTGTCGACCAGGGTGCCCCCGGCGTCGACGAACGCGACCAGCTGGCTGGCCGCCTCCTCCGAGTCGGTGTCGCCGCCCCACGTCATGGTCCCGAGGGCCATCCGCGAGACCCGCAGTCCCGACCGGCCGAGCTGTCGCTTTTCCACGACGGGCGAGCCTAGCCGGAAGGCCGGTGCGGGACGCGGAGCAGGTGAGCGTGTCGTGATCGAGTACCACCGGGCGGGTCATCGGCTGTCAACACCCTGAACGGAGGAGGGACACCCGGATGGATACATTCACGCCGTGCGACTCGGACTGAACTTGGGCTATTGGGGCGCGGGAAACGACGCGGCCAACCTGGCATTGGCGAAGAAGGCGGACGAACTGGACTACGCGGTCGTCTGGGCCGCGGAAGCGTACGGCTCGGACGCGCCGACGGTGTTGTCGTGGGTGGCGGCGCAGACGTCACGGATCGACGTCGGCAGCGCGGTGCTCCAGATCCCCGCGCGGACCCCGGCGATGACCGCGATGACCGCCGCGACCCTGGACACGCTTTCGGGAGGCCGCTTCCGCCTCGGCCTCGGCGTCTCCGGCCCGCAGGTCTCCGAGGGCTGGCACGGCGTGAAGTTCGCGTCGCCGCTCGGCCGCACGCGTGAGTACGTCGAGATCGTCCGTAAGGCGCTCGGCCGTCACCGGGTCAAGTACGAGGGCGAGCACTTCCAGCTGCCCCTGCCCGGCGGACCCGGCAAGGCGCTGACCCTGACCGTGCATCCGGTCCGCGAAGAGATCCCTGTGTACCTGGCCGCCATCGGCCCGAAGAACCTGGAACTGACCGGCGAGATCGCGAACGGCTGGCTGCCGGTGTTCTTCTCGCCCGAACACGCCGGCGAGCAGCTGAAGCTGATCCAGGCGGGGGCGGACAAGGCCGAGCGCTCCCTCGACGGCTTCGACGTCGTCCCGACCGTCCCGCTCGTGGTCGGTGACGACTGGAAGGCCTGCGCCGACGCGGTCCGCGGGTACGCGGCGCTGTACATCGGCGGCATGGGCAGCCGTGAGAAGAACTTCTACAACCAGCTCGCCTGCCGGATGGGCTTCGAAAGCGAAGCGGCCGACGTCCAGCAGAAGTACCTGGGCCGGGACTACGAGGGCGCGATGGCGGCCGTCCCGCTGGAGTTCATCGACGCGACGTCGCTGTTGGGACCGAAGGAACGCATCGCCGAGCGGATGCGGGCCTTCGCCGAAGCCGGCGTCACGACGTTGACCGTCGCGCCCTCGATGCCCGACCCCGAGAGCTCCGCACACGCTCTCGAGGTCGCGGCCGAGGCGATCGAACTGGCCGGTGCCGCCTGATGGGTTGGTTCGAAGCACTGGTCCTCGGCCTTGTCCAGGGCCTCACCGAGTTCCTGCCGATCTCCTCCAGCGCGCACCTGCGGATCACCGCCGCGCTCGCCGGCTGGGACGACCCGGGCGCCGCGTTCACCGCGGTCACCCAGATCGGCACCGAACTCGCGGTCATCCTGTACTTCTCGAGCAAGATCGGGAAGATCCTTCGCGCCTGGTTCTTCTCGATCTACAAGAAGGACTGGCGCCACGACCCCGACGCCCGGCTGGGCTGGCTGATCATCGTCGGCTCGCTGCCGATCGTGGTGCTGGGCCTGCTGCTGCAGGACGCCATCGACGAGAGCTTCCGCGACCTGCGGATCACCGCGACCACGCTGATCGTGTTCGGCCTGATCCTGCTGCTGGCCGACCGCATCGGGAAGCAGCAGCGCACGCTCGACCACCTGACCGTCCCGCACGGTCTCGGCTTCGGGTTCGCGCAGGCGCTGGCGCTGATCCCGGGTGTCTCCCGGTCCGGTGGCACCACCAGCGCCGGGCTGCTGCTCGGCTACACCCGCGCCGAGGCCGCGGAGTACTCGTTCCTGCTGGCGCTCCCGGCGGTGTTCGGCTCGGGTCTGTACAAGCTGACCGACATCGGCAAGGACGGCGCTCCGGCGCAGTGGGGGCCGACCATCCTGGCGACGCTGGTCGCGTTCGGCGTCGGTTACGCCGTCATCGCCTGGCTGATGTCCTACATCAAGACCAAGAGCTTCGTGCCGTTCGTGATCTACCGGCTCGTGCTCGGCGTGCTGCTGTTCGTGCTGATCTTCGCCGGTGTCCTGGACCCCGGCGCGGGCCCGCACATGTGACGGGTGGTTCTACCGAGGGGTAAGGCAAGTGTGGCGTGCTGTTTCGCTCACCCGCCTGCCGGGCTTCGAGGGTCGCGAAAGCCACTTTCGGGACGTCAGACGTCGCGAAAGTGGCTTTCGCGACGCTTCCGCGGCTCCATCGCCACCGAGCACCACAAATGGCCTTCCGGATACACGCGACGAACACTCGCATGGTGGTCTTTAAGGGCAAGGACGGGTTGGAACCAGCCTTGCCACTCACGAGCCTGGCCGCCTCCAGACGACGAAACGCGGGAGAGGGGCAAAGCACGACACGTAGGGTGGGCCACGTGAGTACTGTGATCCTTCTGCGCCACGGCAAGTCCACGGCGAACGGTTCGGGCGTCCTCGCGGGGCGCACGCCCAAGGTCGGCCTGGACGAAACCGGGCAGGCGCAGGCCGCCGCGCTCGTCGAGCGCCTAGCGCCGGTCCCACTCGCCGCACTGGTCGTGTCGCCCATGCTCCGCTGCCGTCAGACGGTCGCGAAGCTGGCCGAGGCGCGCGGTCTGGACAAGGTCAAAGAGCCCGGTTTGTCCGAAGTGGACTACGGCGAATGGACCGGTCGCGCGCTCAAGGATCTGGTCAAGGAACCCCTGTGGCGGGTAGTGCAGGCGCACCCCTCGGCCGCGGTCTTCCCCGGCGGCGAAGGGCTCGCCGAGATGCAGGCCCGGTCCGTCGCGGCCGTCCGCGCGCACGACGCCCGGATCACCGCGAAACACGGCGACAACGCCGTCTGGCTCCTGTGCAGCCACGGCGACGTGATCAAGTCGATCCTCGCCGACGCGCTCGGCCAGCATCTCGACTCGTTCCAGCGGATCGTGGTCGATCCGGCGTCGGTTTCGGTGGTCCGCTACACCGAGACTCGTCCGTTCGTGTTGCGAGTCAACGACAACGGCGGCGACCTGGCCGGTATCGCCCCACCCGAACCCCAGGCGAAAGCCAAGCGCGGCAAAGGAAAGCAGAGCTCCGACGCGGTGGTGGGCGGTACCACCGGAGCGTGACCACGCCGACGGTGGCGTCACCGCCACGGACGGCATCCAGCGGCCCCTCACTGCCCGTAAGGTGGCCAGAACAGCAGTTCCGACGACCCGGGAGCAACACCGATGATTTCGCAGGACAACCCGTTCGCCGCGCCGAGTGAGCTGCCCTACGCCCTTCCTCCGTTCGACCGGATCGCCGACGAGCACTTCCTTCCCGCCTTCGAAGCGGGGCTTGCCGAGCACGCCGCCGAGATCGAGGAGATCGCCGGTTCGGCCGAGCCGCCGACCTTCGAGAACACCATCGTCGCTCTCGAGAAGTCCGGCAGGCTGCTGTCCCGCGTCTCCAGCGTGTTCTTCAATCTCGCCGGATCGAACGCGAACGACGAGATCCAGCGTGTGCAGGCCGAAATGGCGCCGCGGCTGGCCGCGCACGCCGACGCCGTCAACCTGAACCCGGCGTTGTTCGCCCGGATCAACACGCTGTTCGAGCGCAAGGACGAACTCGGCCTCGACACCGAGTCGCTCCGCCTCCTGGAGCGCCACCACACCGACGTCCGCCGCGCCGGCGCGGGGCTTCCCGAAGCCGACCAGAAACGACTGCGCGAGCTGAACGAGCAGCTTTCGACCCTTTCGACCCGCTTCCAGCAGAACCTGCTGAAGGACACCAACGAACTCGCCGTGGTCGTCGACGACGTCGCGGAACTCGCGGGGCTGAGCGAGGACGAGATCGCCACGGCCGCCGAAACCGCGGGGGAGAAGGGCAAATACGTCCTCAAGCTGACCCTGCCGACCGCGCAGGCCGCGCTGGCGTCGTTGGAGGACCGCGCGCTGCGCGAGCGCATCTTCACCGCCTCGGTTTCGCGAGGCAACCGCGGCAACGAGTTCGACAACAACGACGTCGTCGCGCAGACGGTCCGGCTGCGCGCCGAACGGGCCGCCGTGCTCGGTTTCCCCGACCACGCCTCGTACGTCATCGAGGACGAGACCGCGAAGACCGCGCAAGCCGCGGTGGGGCTGCTCGAACGCCTCGCCCCGGTCGCGGCCGCCAACGCCAAGGCGGAGGCCGAAGAACTGCAGCGCTACCTCGAAGCCGACATCCCCGGCGCGATCCTGCGGCCGTGGGACTGGTCGTTCTACGCCGAACGCGTCCGCAAGGACCGGTTCGAGGTCGACACCGCGGCGCTGCGCCCGTACTTCGAGCTGAACCGGGTGCTGGCCGACGGGGTCTTCTTCGCCGCGTCCAAGCTGTACGGCCTGAGCTTCACCGAGCGGGAAGACCTGCCGAAGTACCACCCCGAGGTCCGGATCTTCGAGGTCTTCGACGCCGACGGCGCGGAACTCGGCCTCTTCCTGCTCGACTACTACGCCCGTGACTCGAAGCGCGGCGGTGCCTGGATGAACAACTTCGTCGACCAGACGAAGCTCCTGGGCACCAAGACCGTCGTGGTCAACGTGCTCAACGTCGCCAGGCCGCCGGCGGGGGAGCCGACCCTGCTGACCTTCGACGAGGTCGTCACCGCCTTCCACGAGTTCGGACACGCCCTGCACTCGCTGCTTTCGAACGTCCAGTACCCGATGTTCTCCGGCACCAACGTCCCGCGTGACTTCGTCGAGTACCCGTCGCAGGTCAACGAGATGTGGATGCTCTGGCCCGAGGTGCTGGCCAACTACGCCAAGCACCACGTGACCGGCGAACCGCTGCCGCAGGAGCAGGTCGACAAGCTCCTGGCGTCGCAGCAGTACGGCGAAGGCTTCTCGACGACCGAGTACCTCGCGGCCTCCCTCCTCGACCAGGCGTGGCACGGGCTCGGCACCGAGGACAAGGTCGACGACGTCCAGCGCTTCGAGGTCGAGGCGCTGACCAAGGCCGGTGTCGCGCTGGAGGCCGTGCCGCCGCGCTACCGCACGACGTACTTCGCGCACATCTTCAGCGGCGGCTACAGCGCCGGGTACTACTCCTACATCTGGAGCGAGGTCCTCGACGCCGACACCGTCCAGTGGTTCCGTGAGAACGGCGGGCTCAGCAGGGAGAACGGGGACCACTTCCGCCGGGAGCTGCTCGGCCGCGGTGGCAGCATCGACCCGATGGCCGCCTTCCGCGCGTTCCGCGGCCGCGACCCGGAGATCGAGCCGCTGCTGAAGCGCCGTGGTCTCGCCGGGGCCTGACCCACTGACGGTTCCCCTGCCCGGACACCCCCAGTGCCCAGGCGGGGGAACCGCGTTCAGACGGCGAGTTCGGCGACGGCCGCGATCACGTCGTCCACTTCCCGCTCGGTGTTGTAGTAGTGCGGGCTCAACCGCAGGCACCAGTCGACGTCCTTGTCCCCGAAGTCGAACTGCGCGAACTCCCGGTGGCTGAGTGCCGAGTTGATCCGCCGGGCGTCCAGCGCCTCCTTGAAGGGGACCGCTTCCCAGCCCTTGATCGAGAACGTCACCAGGGCGCCCAGCTTCGGGCCCCGGTCGAGCACCCGGATTCCCGCCAAGGCGCCGAGGCCCTCACGCAGCCGAGCCGCGAGCGCGGGGGTGCGCCGTGAGATCGCCTCCAGGCCGACCTCACGGGCGTACCTCGCGGCGGCGGCGCAGCCGAGCACCGTGGCGTAAGGGAATTCCCATTCCTCGAACCGGGCGGCCGACGCCGCGGGCTCGTACTCGCCGGGTGCGGTCCAGCGGGCGCCGTGCATGTCGATGAACAGTGGCTCGTGCCCGGCTTCGAGGAATCGGTCGGAGACGAACAGGAACCCCGAACCACGAGGGCCGCGGAGGAACTTGCGGCAGGTCGAGGTGAGCAGATCGGCGCCGATCTCCTCGACGTCGACGGGATATTGGCCGACCGACTGACAGGCATCGACAAGGTATGTGAGACCGAGCTCGCGGCAGTGCCGCCCGATCTCGGCGACCGGTTGGACCAGTCCCGAGTTGGTCGGGATGTGTGTGGCGGCGACCAGTTTCGGCCTTCGCGCGCGCATCAGCGCGGCCATCGCTTCGACGTCGACACCGCCTTCGGGAACGTCCGGCGCGTGCACCACCTCGACGCCGAACCGCTTCCGCAGCGACAGGAACGCGATCTGGTTGGAGATGAAGTCGTTGCGGGTGGTGAGGACGACGTCGCCGGGTTCGAACCGGATCGAGGACAGCGCCGTGGAGTAGGCGTGCGTGGCGCTCGCCGCGAAGGCGATGTTGCGTGCCCGCGCGTTGATCAAAGCGGCGATCTCACGGTAGAACCCGGCGACCTCGTCTGCCCGTGCGGCAGCGGCTTCGTAGCCACCGATCCCGGCTTCGAGATCCAGGTGATCGAGCATCGTCGTCAGGACCGGCTTCGCCAGGAGCCCGCAGCCCGCGTTGTTGAAGTGGACGACCTTCTCGCTGCCAGGCGTGTCCGCCCGCAGAGCTGGGACGTCCAGTAGTGATTCCGTGCCGGCTTCAGTAGCACTATCATGTTCCTTCATGTCGGATAGTAGCACTTCCGCGCTTGTCTCCCAGCTGCGTTCACTGGTTCGCGCGGCGGCGTCGGGGGACCGGTTGCCCAGTAGCCGGGAGCTGATCGAGCGCTACCGCGTCGGCCCGGTGACGGTCTCCCGCGCGATCGCCCAGCTGGCGGCCGAAGGCGTGGTCGTGACCCGCCCGGGCAGCGGGACGTACGTGGCGGACAAGCCGTCGGCGACGGGCGAACCGCTCGACACGGCGTGGCAGACCGTCGCGTTGACCGATCGCAGCGTCGACACCAGGTCCCTGACCGGCACACTTGGGCCGCCACCCGACGGCGCGATCCTCCTCGACGGCGGCTATCCGCATCGCTCGTTGCAGGCGACCCGGTTCCTGAGCGCGGCGCTCGCCCGGGCGGGCCGCCGGCCGGACGCCTGGGATCGCGCGCCCGCCACCGGACTGGCCGCGCTGAGATCCGTGTTCGCGGGTCCGGCCGCGGCCTCGCCGGACGACGTCCTGATCACCGCCGGTGGGCAAAGCGGGTTGTCGATGGCGTTCCGGGCCATCGCGGCGCCCGGAAGCCCAGTGCTCGTCGAATCACCGACGTACCCGGGAGCGCTCGCCGCGGCGCGGGCGGCGGGACTCCGCCCAGTGCCGGTCCCGATCGACGACGACGGGGTCCGCCCCGACCTGCTAGCCGAGGCGTTCGCGATGACCGAAGCCCGGCTCTTCTACTGTCAGCCCACGTTCCACAACCCGACCGGCACCGTGCTCGCGGCCGAGCGTCGGACCCGAGTGCTGGAGGTGGCGCGGGCGGCGGGGGCGTTCGTGCTGGAAGACGACTTCGCCCGCCATCTGTCGCACGGGACGACGGCGCCGCGTCCGCTGATCGCCGACGACCGCGACGGCACGGTCGTCCACCTGACTTCGGTCACCAAGGCCGCCGCGCCGAGTCTGCGGATCGGAGCGTTGATCGCGCGAGGACCGGTCCTGGGCCGGATGCAGGCGATTCGCCGGGTCGACGACTTCTTCGTCTCCCGGCCGCTGCAGGAGGCCGCGCTCGAACTGCTCAGTGCGCCGTCGTGGGAACGCCACGTGCGGAAACTGGGCGCGGAACTACGGGAACGGTGCGGGAAAGCGGCCGCGGCACTGGCGAGGGAATGTCCTGAATGGACTGTCACGCGACTGCCCTCCGGAGGCCTGCACCTGTGGGTGAGGCTGCCGGAGGGCAGTGACGCGAACGCTCTCGCCCGTGCCGCGCGAGAGCGAGGAGTCGTGGTCGGCACGGGGGAGCGCTTCTTCGCCGCCGAGCCCGCCGGGCCGTTCCTGCGACTCGGATTCGCCGCCACGGCCGACGTAGCCGAGCTCGTCGAGGGTGTCCGGCGGCTCGGGAATGTCGTATAACGACCTATACGGATGGGCTCAGGCCAGTACGGCTTCAAGGGCCAGGTAAACACCACCGCCGAGGACGATGCCGGCCGCTGCCCCCGCGGTGACCTCGGCCCTGGTGTGATCGCCTAGCTCGACGCGGGACCAGCAGACCCAGCCGACGCCGAGGAAGACCAGCGTGAGCCAAGGGCCGTAGACGCGGATGAGCATCACTGCCGCGCCTGCCGCCACCATCGCGTGCATCGAGATCTTGAATTTCAGGCCGAAGGTGATCGCGAGCGCGGAGATCAGGCAGACGAGCTCGGCGGCCGCGAGCGCGATCATCTCGTGCGGGGCGCTGCCCGCGACCAGGAGGACGAAGCCTGCCGCCAGCGAGCCGATGCAGACCGCGAACGGGACGAGCCGTCCGGCCCGATCGGTGACGTGGTGGCTGTCCCACTTGCCCTTCTTGGCGCCCCGCACGATCACCGCCATCGGGATCAACGAGCCTGTGACACCGACGATGAGACCCCAGAGCAGGGTCTCGCCGAAGTGGAAGCCGGTGACCTTCCAGGCGACGATCAGCGGCAGGCCGAGCACCCAGACCCACGGTGCGAGCACCTCGGTCGCGATCCGCGCGAGCCGTCGGCGGGTCCCGGGCGTTTCGGTGGACTGGGTCGGCATGGTCCGTGGACTCCTCGATGATCGGTGAAAGAGCGGTGATCATCGTTTCAGACCGCGGCGTCCCGCTCGCGCGAGGATGTCGGCGCCCGCCGGATCGGCCCGGACAGCCTCGGCGAAGGTCTCCTTGGGAAGCACGGTGTTCGCGGCCACGGTCACCGTCTCGGGCGGAGCGTCGTAGCCGTCGGGCCGGACATCCCAGAAGTTGCCCACGAAGGCGACGTTCTCCATCGGCGGGCCCACCTGGAGCACGATCGGGGTGTCGGCGCCGTGCACGATGTTGCCGAGGAAGGTGATCCACGCGGCGCCGTAGTCGGCGTAAAGCCCGAAGTTGTAGGACGTGAGGACGTCGCGGATGACATTGCCGCGGACCATCGCCCCACCGGCGAACGACGAGCCCTGCGGTGCCGAAAGGTAGATACCACCGCCGTCCATCAGCTTCCCCATACTGCGTTCGACGAGGTTCGAGACCACCTGAGTGCCCTTGGCCCGCTCGCCGCCGGTGACCACGATGCCGTTGTGCGGGACGTCGTGGATCTCGTTGTGGGCGAGGATCGTCTCCGCGGACTCGACCACGAGGACGGCGGGCGAGCCGCGGTACTCGGTGCCGACGTGGTGGACGAGGTTGTCCTCGATCGAGACCCGCGTGCTCGTGTGGACGGCGATTCCGCTGCCCGAGATCTCGTCGAAGACGCATCCCCGGATCTCGACGTCGGTGCCGCCCTCGATCAGCAGTCCACCCGCGCCGAGGCGAGTGAAGTGGTTGTCCTCCACCACGACCCGGCTGGCCGAGGTGACACTGACGTTGGCCGGCAACTGAACGGGCTCTGCCGGGACGTGGACGTAGCCGACGTCCTCGCCGAGGTCGATCTTCTGGAACTCGCCGTCCTCGTAGCGAGCGTTGCCGTGATAGTGCAGGTAGCCGCCGGTGCGGGTGGGGCCCGTCCAGGCCGCGTCGGCGAAGGTGAAGCCGCGCAGCACGAGGTCGTGCACGCCGTGTCCGCTGAGGAGCGTTTCGAGCACAGGGGCGACGACGATGGTCTTGCCGATCTCCTCGCCGGCGCGCGGGCGGTAGTGCAGGACGTGCTCGCCCGACTCGGTGCGGCTGACCGCGAAAGTGCCTGGCTCGGTCAGGAAGGCCACGTTGTTCTCGAGCACGGACGGCGCGGCGAGCCCGTCCCAAGTCCCGTCTCCGCCGGCGCCGTACCACTTCGAGTCATAGAGCGATCTGGCGTTGTCGAAGGCAGGCTGCGCCATGGTGATGGTGGTCGACGAGGCGTCACCGGAAATCGACGCGACGGCGATCCGGGCTTCCGACCACGGGTAGACGCCGGGGTACACGAACTCCAGACCGGACGGGTCCGGCCATGATCGGGGTTCCACGCTGTCCGTGACGTAACCAGCCGCTGTTTTCGTCACGTTTCCGGGTAAGCCGATAGCGCGAGCCGCTCGCGTCGCGGGGCGGCCGCCGACGGTGAGCCGTCGTGGTGCCAGGTCTCCGGCCGGTGCCGTCCAGACGCCGTCGCCGCCTGCTGACCAGCCGGTGATCTCGCGGCCTCCACTCAGTTCGACCTCGGCCTGCTCTGGCGTCCCGTAGCCGTGCGGCTGATAGATCACACGGTAGCCGTTCGCGCCGGAATCGCCCTGGGATTCATCGAAAGCAAGAGGTCGAGCCAGGCGGTGGACGCCGGCCGTGAACGTGACGACGATGTCGCCGGTCATCCCGTGAGTGAGGGAGCGAACGGCCTCCTGTGCCGCGTGGGGAGTCGCGAACGGCCGGTCGGCGGTCCCGGGCCAGTCGTCCTGGCCGTCGAGGGATACGAAGAACCTGATTTCGGGCATGCTGAAGCACTCCTGCGACAAGGTTTATGAGATACACTGAGGTTTATTACCTAAACACGACCGAGTGACGAGCGTCAAGGAGCACTGGTGACGGAAGACGACGCGCAGCCGGATCCGGAGCGCGCTATCGAGCTGCTCTGGGGCGCGCCCGAACCGGATCGGCCCGGGTTGAGCCTCGGCCGCGTCGTCGCGGCGGCGATCGAAGTCGCGGACGACGAGGGGCTGGCCGCGTTGTCGATGCGCAAGGTGGCGGAACGCTTCGGGACCACCACCATGTCGCTGTACCGGTACGTCCCCGGCAAGGCGGAACTGGTGGAACTCATGCGCGACGCCGTGCACGGCGAGTTCCCGATGGAGTCATCCGCCGGACTCGGCTGGCGGGAAGGCTTGGAACGCTGGGCGCGACAGGCGTGGAAGATGCACCGTCGTCACCCTTGGCTGGTCCACAGTGCCGGAACTCGCCGCCTCCCGGGTCCGAACATCATGGCCGGCTACGACCACGCGCTGGACGTGGCTTCCCGGAGTGGCCTGGAGCCTGCTCAGGTGATCGCCGTGGTGAACCTGGTGGGTGGATTCGTCGAGTCCGTCGCACGCCAGGCGGGGGAGGCCGCGGAACTTCAGCGACGCACGGGCGTGTCCCATGAACGCTGGTGGAGCGAACGAGAGTCCCTCTTCGAGCGCCTCGACCGCTACCCGGCTTTGGAAGCGCTGTGGAAGAGCGGGGGGATGGACACGCCGCTCGACGCCTTCGAGTTCGGGCTGAATCGCACCCTCGATGGAGTGCGGATGCTCATCGAAGACCAGGGGTGTGAGGTAACTCGTGACGAAAGTGAAGGAGGGGAGTGCGTTGTCTGCGGCAACCCTCTGGGCGGGGGAGGACGGGGCAGGCCTCGGGACTATTGCTCGAGGGCTTGCCAGCAACGCGCCTATCGCCGACGTCAGGCTCGAGGCTGAAGCTCGCACTCGCGGAGTGTTCCGCTCCGGCCATCACCCGATTGCCGGAGCGGATCACTGCGCATCACGTGAGCAGGTGGTCGAATTCGCCGTTCTTCGCGCCGAGGACGAAGGCCCGGATCTCGTGCGGTTCGAAGACGAGGACCGGGCTGTTGTCGCCGAGCTTCGAGTCCCGCACTCCCACATAGCCGGTCACGGAGTCGTTGACCTCGACGCAGCCGCCTGTGCCGGCGCTGTAGCTCGACTTCCACCAACCTGAAAGGCCGAGCAGGGTAGGACGGGTGGTGTCACTGTTCATTGAGTTCCCTTGCCAAGTTTTGTATGAAATTCCGTGTACGTCCCGGATGCTCCGCTTGCGCCTGGAGGCGTTCGAAAGTATTCCGAAATCGACGCAGGTCTTCTTTGTCGTCGTAATAAAGGCCTTCGCGTCGATTTTCGACGTACACGGTTCCGGGGTCACCGCTGAATTCGGGCGGGTAGTCGAAAATAATGAACATGCCATCCGAGGCGCCATGGGCGCCGGCGGTGAAAGGAAGCACCTGGATGTCTATGTTCGACCGTTCGGACAAATCCATCAGATGCTGCAGCTGATCACGCATCACTGCCGGTCCGCCGACCTGACGGCGGAGGACGCTCTCGTCCAATATCGACCATATCTGCGGCGCGTCCCCAGGGCGATCGAGTATTTTTTGTCGCGCCATCCGCAGGTCGACCATGGTTTCGAGTTCGGCTTGGTTGTCCCAGCGACGGCCTTCTCTCATGATGGCGAGAGCGTAGTCGCGGGTCTGGAACAAGCCGGGTAGTACGACGAGGTCAACGGTGCTGATCCGGGCGGCACCGGTTTCCAGGCCGAGATGCAGGTTGAACCAGTCGAACACCCCATGGTCGAAATTGATCCACCAGTCGCGGCCGCGTTTCGCTCGTTTGGTCAGGTCGAGGAATCGCGGCGCCCTTTCGGGTACTCCGTAAAAATCGAGCAGGAGTTCCAGATCGGCGGGGGCGGGCAGGTTTCGCGAGGTTTCGATGTGTGCGATAACCGTCGTCGCCTTGCCGATGCGCTCGGCCGCGGCGGCCCGGTCGTAGCCCGCCGCCTCCCGGAGGCGCTTCATCTCGAGTGCGATCCAGCGCTTGATGGCGGTGGGGGTCAGTGTGCCCACGAAGTCACCACCTCCTCATAGTCTTATCACGGAGGGTGACCCCAGGATCACCCGCATGGCCCCGCAGAAGCATGTAGACGCCTCAAATGTATAGCTCTACATTTGAGGCGTCTACAACAGCTCTCTCTACATTGTAGAGGTTCCGCCGGTAAGGGCGGGTCGGCGGGGTCCGGCTCGCGCTCGGCGTGGTCGGGGGAAAGGGGGTGGCCGGCGATGATCGAGATCGTGATGGTGGAGCGTACCGACGCGATTCGCCACGTTTACAGCGGAGACAACGGTTGACCTTGGGAGGGGTTCCGGTGCGTCCACGAATCAAAGATGAGCATCGTCCGGTCCGGTTCGGCGACGGCTGGATCCGGATCGGCGGGGAGGTGTTCGGCATCGCCGCCGAGTTGAGAGACCGGGACGGTGCGGTGTGGGCGTTACTGGACCTTCTCGACGGAACCCGAACGGTGAGCCGGGTCGTGACAGATCTGGCTGATCGATTCCCGGACTCGTGTCCCGACGAGGTCGTCGCGGCCATCGAGACGTTGGCCGAGCTCGGCTATGTCGAAGACGCCGACGAGCCGGCGGTTGTCGCGCTGACCCCGCGACAACTCGAGCGTCATTCGCGAAGCCGGTCGCTCTACCGGTGGATCGATTTGAGGCGAAGAAGTTCGAGCTGGGACTTCCAGGTTCTGTTGGCTCAGGCGCGAGTGGTGCTGGTCGGCGTGGGTGGCGTCGGCTGCACGGCCGCCCTGAGCCTTGTCATGTCAGGGGTGGGACGGCTGCACTGCGTCGAACCGGATGTGGTCGAGCTGTCCAACCTCGGCCGTCAGATCCTCTACGCCGAAGAGCATTTGGGTCTCCTGAAGGTCGACGTGGCAGTGGACAGGTTGAGAGCGGCCAACTCGGATGTCGAAGTCACCGGAGAGCCGACACGAATAGGGGACGTGGCGTCGCTGCGGAGGCTGGCCGCGGACTGTGACGTGCTGATCATGACCGCCGATCACCCGTCGGAGATCCGGACCTGGACGAACCAGGCGTGTACGTCGACGGGCACGCCCTGGGTGTACGGCGGATACCATGGCCCTCAGGTCAACCTGGGCGTCTACCGGCCGGGTGCGGGACCGTGCTACGAATGCGCCCGTCTCGCGGAGCAGGATCGCGACGCCGCGCGGCCGCCGCTGGCGACGTGGCGGCCCGCCGCGACGATTCCGGCGCACGCCGCCAATGCGGTGACGGCCGGAGTCGCGGGCAACCTGGTGGCGCACGCTGTGATGTGCCTGATCACCGATGCGCCGAAGCTCGCTCTGAACTGTCAGTACGGCTTCAGCCTCGTGACCATGGACCACAGTTTCGTCACGAGCCTGGAAACACCGCACGCGGAATGCCGGACGTGCCGGGCAGCCGGGTGATCTTCCTCAAGAGTCTGCCGCCAGCTGTCGCGACACGTTCTGGATCAGCCGGGCCGCCTCGGCCCCGGACACGGCTTCAGCTCGCAAGAGACTGAACATGTGCTCGTACAAAGCGATCTCTTCCGGATCCCTGATCAGCTGCTCGCCGGCGTACGTCTCCACGACGACGAGTTCGGCGTCGAAGATCTTGAATCCGTGCAAGGGAGCGATCGGCGTGGCGGTGGCGAACGGCACGACTCGCAGGTCGACCGTGCGGAGGCCGGCGAGGGTCTGAAGCCTGTCCAACTGGCCGAGCTGTGTCTCCAGGTCGCCGATACGCGTCCACAAGGCGGCTTCGCCGATCACCAGTGGCAAGGTTTTGCGCGGGTCGTGCAGCAGCGTCTGTCGCTCGATCCGGACGGCCACCATCTGTTCGATGTCCACGTGGGAGGCGCCGCCCGTATGCGCCGGGCCTGAGGGGAGTGCGAGCAGCTTCCGCATGAAGTCCGGTGTCTGCACGAGTCCGGGAAGCAGCGCCGGTTGGTACGTGGCGACACGTGCGGCTTGCTGCTCCTGCTCGCGGACCGATCGTTGCTTGGCGGTCGCTCCGCCGGGCTTGCCGAATTCCTGGCGGAACGACACCGACTCCACACGAGCGCGTTTGAGCAGCTCTGCGACCAAGCCCTCTTCGTCGGCGGCGCCTGCCGCGGCGAGCCAGCTGGTGATGTCGTCGCCGGTCGGGAACTGTGTCGCGGTCTCTATTTTGGACACTCGCGATTGAGGCCAGCCCAAGGTTTTGGCGAACTGGTTGCCGGACAGTCCGGTGGCGGCCCGGATCTCGCGGAGTTTCGTGGCGAGCCGTGCGCGGTCGGAGCCGGGGTGGGGCGGTGACGTGGGCATGGTCTTCTTTCGCAGGGGGTTCGGCTGCTGCTCGGTGCGCGATCATGCTACTCCGGCTCAGCACTAATGCGCGAATAGTACACGAATAGCCGCTTTGAGGGCGCATAGCTGGCGAATAGCATTGAGAGACGAGGTAGACGGAAGAGCGGGGAGACCGATGTTCGCCAACTGGATCCAAATCGCCGAACTGGCCTTGCTGCCACTGGGCCTGGCGATCGGCTACGCGGCCGGACGAACCTGCGGCCAGGACGAGCGTGCGTCCTTCCAGGGCGGGGGAGTGACGATCACTCGCCCCGGCTTGGTTTCGGAATATCAGGACCCTGCCCCGGACGTGGGCGCCACTTGGGGGCCGGCCAGATAGTCGACCCCAGGGGAGGGGAGTGCGCCGTATGCGTCGAACCTCCGGGTCGGGGGAGGGCGGCGGCAGGTCTCGAAGCCACGTTCGAGGCCTGCCGCCGACAGTGTCGGAACTCTCTTCGATCAAGAAGTGTATAACGATCTATACCGCAGAGCAGTGAACAAGATCAACTTCTCAGATCTGAAGAAATACACCGCAAAGAATGTCGGGGGGCCTGGCTAGGGTTGCCCGATGATCACCGAGATCTCGCTCGAGCCGGTCGAGGAAACAGTCGGGACACCGCTGCTTTTCGACGGTTTCCTCGAACCCGGAGCACAGGCCGCTCAAGCGCTGCTCGTGCTGGGGAAGGTCGCGCGGACGCGGTTCTGGATGCCGCCTTCGATGGTGAACAGGCTCATCGCCGAGTCCGACCCGGTGTTCACAGCGGACCGGACGACGCTGCGAGCGGAGGCCTTCTCGCCGTGCTGTGGTGTCTACGCCAGGCTCGATCTCCCGGACACGGGAAGTGCCGGCGAGGGCTGTACGAACGTCGACCTGTCCGACGCGACGCGAACCGTCCTGGCCGGAGTCGTGGCGCAGGATCCCTTGCATTTGACCGTTCGCGGCGAGGGGATCCATCTGCGCACCCTCGACGGGCAGAACGACGAGTCGGTGGTGCCGCTGCCGGATCGTTGGGTGGCGGGTTTCGCCGAGGTCGCCGCTGTGACGGCGAGCGCGGTCAAGAAGGCGGAGTTGAGCAAGGTCGAAGCGCGGGCCTTCCTGCGACGGTTGCCCACCGCCGTCGGCAGATCGTGGGCCGTGCGGTCGGGGGGCGGGTTACGGTTGACGTCGCGGTCCGGCCCGGACTCGATCCCGGCGTCCGGGCTGCATCGGCTGAGAGTGGTCGAGCCGCTCATCCGGTTCACCCAGGGGCTGACTGTCCACACGCGACCGGGCAGCGAGGTCGCGAGCTGGGTGCTCCAGTTGGAGCGAGCGCGGCTCGTCGTGACGTTGTCCCCGGAGGCGTCCCGGGGCTTCTCGGGTGAGGGCGGCTGGCTGAACGCCTTGGCGGCAGGGCTCGACGTGCCGGAACTCGTCGCGGGTCGCGCCGGCCACGACGTCGTCGACGGCACGTGGTTCCCGCGGGAGTTGCCGAGTGGGAGTGCTCCGGCGAACGGCAGGCTGGCGAAGGCACGTCAGCTCGTGGCGGACGGGGCCGTTCGGTCCTTGCCCGACGGCGGCTACGAGATCACGCGCGCCGGGTCGGTGCAGCGCGTGCGGTTGTCCCCGGCGGGTTGTACCTGTACTTGGTGGGCCAAGTATCAGGAGAGCCGAGGACCGTGTTCCCACGTGCTGGCGGCCCGGATGTCAGCGGCTGAGGCGTGACGCCGCCTTCGCTGCCTTCGAGCTGCCCTTGAAGCCCGCCAGCCAGTCCTTGGTTTCGGCGCTGATCGTGCCCGCGCCTCGGTCCACCAGGTCGGCGGCGAGTTCCAGCAAGGCGAAGAGGCCACGCTGTGCGGGTTCCAGCTTCGGCAGCAATGCGTCCAATGTGGACAAGATGGCGATCGGGTGTTCGTTCGCGATGACCGAGAGACGGGGAGCCAGCCTCGTCGGGACGAGCTGAGGGCCGAACACTCCCAGCGCCTCGCCGAGTGCGCGGGGGCCGAGCATCCGCCGGTCCAGCAAGGTCAGCGCGGCGTCGGTGCCCAGCTGTGCCGAGGTGGGTCGTTTCAGCACGAGCGTGGTGGCGATGAGCATCGTGCCGGGGTAGCCGGGGATCGAAGGACTGTCCAGGAACGGCGGCAAGGTCGCCTTCTCCACCGGATAGCCGACTTCGTAGTCGTTGTAGAACAGGTTTCCGGCGACGGCGGCTTCGAGATGGTCGCGGTCGTAGGGCGAGGAGACGGCTTCATGGCATTCGGTGAAGCCGAGCCATTGGCGATCCGGTTCGTCGAATCGGATGCCGAGCCAGGGTGTCTTCGGCGCGACGACGGGTTCGGGCGTTTGTTCGACGTCCAGCGAGGTGATGCCGTAGTCGGCGGGGCCGACCTTCGCGGTCCAGGTGATGGGCGGTCCGGGGTTCCCGCGGAGTGTGGCGGCGGGGTCGGAGGATTCCGGGTGGCGGGCGCGGGCAGCGGCGAGTGCGGTCCAGCCGGTGTCGCCGATGGCCGGTCCGCCGAGGGCGTAGCGGATGGTTTCGGCGTGGGGGCCGGTGAGTGTCGTGGCGAGCGCGAGGGCTTCGGGCCGGGTGTCCGGGGCGAGCCGGAGCAGTGCGTCGACGACGTCGTCCTCGGGAGCTTCCGGGTGTTCGAGCATGCGGGTGACGAAGACGACGGGGTCGAGCCAGCCGCCTCGGTGGGTGGCGGCGGAGACGGGGCAGGCGGTGCCTTCCAGGAGGGCGGTGACCCGGTGGTGGAGTGGGCGGCGCCAGCCGTCGACCCGCGGTGGGTGGGCGACGTCGCGGCCGCTGAGGCCGAGAACGAGGGTGGCGATCAGTTTCGGGACGGCCGCGGCGTGTTTCTCGCCCGCGATCTTGGTGGCGCGTTTGACCAGCGGTTTGAGGGCGTCCTTGAGGTCTTCGGCGACGCGGTGGACGCCGTCGAGGGTGGCGAGCAAGAGGTCGGCCTGGTCTGGGTCGGCGAGGAGGGAGGACAAGGCTTCGGCGACGGCTGCCGAGGTGTCCGGGATGTCGAGCGGGATGGTCAGCGTCTTGCGCTGTTCCCACGGTGGCGGTACGGGTTCCGGGTAGTCGGCGACGTCGACGGTCGTCGGCGCGTCGGGGGTGATGCCGAGTCGTGCGGTGGCGAGGGCGCGGACGTCGGAGGCTTCGTGGGTGAGCGCCGCTTCGAAGACTTCGTTGGCGAGGTCGGTGAGTTCGGGGCGCCGGTCGGTGATGCGGGTGGTGAGCTTGAGTGCGAGTTTGGCGGTGGCGGCGCCGCGTCCGGCCGCGGCGGCGGGGAGGTGCTGGAGGGCGATCTCGTCGTCGAGGTCGCCTTGTTTGTCCACTAGGGACAGTGCTTTGACGGCGAAGGAGACGGTGCGGGGGAGGCTGCTTCCACAGAGCCGGGCGTAGCGGGTTTGTGCTGCCGCGCGCTCGTCGGGTGTCGGGGTGAGCGCTTCGTGGAGTGCCGCGAACCACTGGGCGCGGAAGGCGGCGAAGTCGCGGGCGAGGATGTCGAGGGTGAGGTCGAGCAGTCTGGTGCGGTCGACTTCGCCGGTCGCGGTGAGTTGGAGGAGTGCGGTGGACCATTTGTCTTCGTCGCGGACGTATTTGTCGAAGGCGGCGAAGCTGGCGTCGCCGTTGCCTTCGATCTCGAGGAGTTCCCAGAGTTCGGTGAGTGCTTCGGGTTCTGTGCGGAGGCGTTCGGCCAGGGGTTTTCCGCCGAAGCGGCCGGCCCAGCGGAACCACCCCGCGTGGTAGTCCGGGGTGCGGATGGGTTCGAGGTCGCCGTCGAGGATCATGCGGCGGATCGCTTCCCAGGCGGTTTGATGGCCGATCATGCGGAGGGCGATGGTCTTGCGTTCGGCGAGCGATCGGTCTTGCAGGACGCGTTCGAGGATCGTGGGTGAGGCGATCCAGAGTCTGCGGAGCAGAGGGTCGCCTGCGGGGAGGACGGCCCAGAGCGCGGTCGCGGCTTGCTGGCCTTTGAGCGGGTTTCGGGCGCCGTAGGTGTTGGGTTCGATCTCGACGAACTCGCTGCTGTCCTTGAACGCGGCCAGGAGTTCGGTGATGAGGGCTTTTCGCTCGGCTCGGGGGAGTTCGAGGGTCCGGGTGAGGACGTCCGAGGGTTGGCCGGTGAGGAGCGCGTCGAGGTGCACGTGTCCATTGTGTCGTGAGTGGCTGGGACGGTTCTAGCCGTCCCAGCCACTCACGAGGATCAGGGGACGAGGATGGCCCGGCCGCGGATGCGTCCGGCGTCAAGATCGTCGAGCGCGGTCTGGAACTCTTCGAGCGGGTATTGCGCGGTGTGGAGTTTCACCCGGCCCTGTGCTGCGAGGACCATGAGTTCGCAGAGGTCGGTGTAGGAGCCGACGAGGTTGCCGATCAGGTTGATCTCGGTGGAGATGACGTCGATGGTGGGGATGTCGATGTTCTCGCCGTAGCCGACGACGTGGTAGTCGCCCGCGCGGCGGAGCATGGCGAGGCCGTCCTTGGTGGCGCCGCCTTCGCCGACGAAGTCGATGACGGTTTCGGCGCCTTCGCCGTCGGTGAGGTCGAGGACCTGGTCGATCTGGGTGCCGTCGGCGACGATGCCGTGGTCCGCGCCGATGGTGACGGCGAGTTCGACGGCGTCGGGGTTGCGGTCGGCGACGACGAGTTCGGCGGCGGTGAGGGCTTTGAGGACCTGGATGCCGATGTGGCCGAGGCCGCCGGCGCCGATGACGACGCAGCGGTCGCCGGGCCTGAGCCTGCGGGCGGCTTTCGCGGCGGCGTGGTAGGCGGTGAGTCCGGCGTCGGCGAGGGCGGCGACGTCGGCGGGTTCGAGGGAGTCGTCGATTTTGACGACGCTGCGGGCGGAGGTCTTGAGGTACTCCGCGTAGCCGCCGGAGGTGTCGATGCCGGGGAATTGGGATCGCGCGCAGTGGACGTCGTCGCCGGAGCGGCAGGCTCGGCAGAGGCCGCAGGTGATGAGGGGGTGGACGATGACCTTGTCGCCTTCGGCCACGTTGGTCACGGCGCTGCCGACGGCGTGGACCCAGCCCGCGTTTTCGTGGCCGATCGTGTAGGGCAGGGTGACGCCGGATTTCCCGGCCCATTGGCCTTCGAGGATGTGGAGGTCGGTGCGGCAGACGCCGGCGCCGCCGATGCGGACGATGACGTCGTGGGGGCCGGTGGGTTCGGGTTCGGCGACCTCGGTCAGCTGGAGCTTCTCGTGGTAGCCGACGACCTGGATCGCTTTCACGATGCGTGGACCTCCTGGTTGCGGGGTGTCTGGTCGGCTGCGGATTCCGGGTAGCGGGTGCGCAGCAGGCCGCGGCAGAAGTGGGCGTTGCCGTCGACGGAGATGCGGACGGAGCGGGCGAAGCGCAGTCGTAGGGGGACTTCTTCGCGGGGGTAGGGCGTGCCGTGGTCGTCGACGAGGACCGGTGCTTCCGGTGCGGTGTCGAGGTTCAGCGCGGCCCGTCGGCGCAGGAGCGCGTGGGTGGTGCGGTGGGCGGGGAGGTCGGAGAGGGTGACGTCGTGCAGTTGTTCCTCGGCGAGTTCCCGGTTTTCGCGCAGGAACAGGGTGAGGGCGCGTTCCATGGCGGCGGTGTGGGCTTTGCGGCGGAAGGTGAGCCGGAGTTCGTCGAGGTCTTGTCCGGCTTCGTCGCCGAAGGTGCCGCGGTAGCCTGCGTCGGCGGCGAGGCCGCGGTTGATGAGGTCGGAGTCGTGGTGGTCGTCGAGGACGACCAGGACGTGTGAGACGCCGTCGAGTGCGGTGAGGACGTCTTTGGCGTCGTAGGCCATGAGGTAGGCGAAGTTCGGTGAGCAGAACGACGTCGGGAGCCTCAGGTGGACGGTGACGTGGTCGTCTTCGACGGTGAGGGAGCGGACGAAGCCGAGGTCGGTGATGGGTTCGTCGAGTTCGGGGTCGTAGACGGCGTGGAGTGCGGTGTAGGCGTCGTGTTCGCGCATGTCAGGCCACCGAGACGGCTTGGGTTTCGACGCGCCGGACCTGGAGTTCCTCGGGGACCGGGAGGTCGTACATCGCGGCGGCGTTGAGGCCGAGGATCTTGCGTTTCTGGTCGGTGGTCAGTGGCGCGTATTCGGTCATGTCTTCGGGGATCTGGAAGTCGACGAACCGTTCGACCAGCCATTTCGGGGTCCAGAGGGCGTAGTCGCTGGAGAACTGGATGCGGTCTTCGTCGAGCCAGTAGAGGAGTTCGCCGATGATCTGGGCGAAGTAGCGCGGGCGGGTGTGGATGAACGGCATAGCGACGGCGAGTCCGGCGTGCACGTTGGGTTCCTGGGTGGCGATCCAGCAGAAGTCTTCGAGCCGGGGGAGTCCGCAGTGTTCGACGACGAAGTTGAGGTCGGTGTAGTCGGTGGCGACCTTGTCGACGTCGGCGACGTCGAAGGCGTCGCGGTCGAGGGGGCGGATGGTCGGGCCCTTGTGGATGTGGATGTTGCGGATGCCGAGTTCGAGGCAGGTTTCGAGGTAGCGGCGGCACCAGGGGTCGTCGAGTTTGTAGCCGCGGGAGTCGCCGCGCCATTCGGCGGTGTAGAGCTTGACGCCTTTGAGGCCGAAGCGTTCGGCGTCGCGGCGGAGCTGGTCGAGGCCCGCTTGTTCGAGGCGTGGGTCGAAGCAGTGGTTGTAGGTGAGTTTGTCGGGGTGGGCCTGGGTGAGGGCGAAGGCTTCTTCGGTCTGGCCGAAGCCGGTGTTGTAGAAGGCGCCGAGGTGGGCGGGCTGGAAGATGGCGTGGTCGACGTAGCCGTCCTGGAAGAGGTCCTTCATCAGGCGTGCGCCGCCGTAGTAGAGGTATTCCTCGTAGGACCAGAGCTCGGATTCGGGGCTGAGGTTGCGGTGGTAGTCGTAGAAGCAGTCGATGAACTGTTTGCCGTGGATGTTGGCCTGGTTCTCCGGCCGGGCGTCCCAGAGCGCGATGTGCGCGTCCACGATGAAGTAGTTCTCGCCGTCCTTGGTGTACATGGGTTTCCTCCGCGTTCGTGGCCGCCGTTGGCACGTCGGTGGTGAACGGTAGGGGTGTCGACGCAGGTCAGGGAGGTGGTCGGTGTCTCAGTTTGAGACACCGACCGTGCTGTGGGGTGGTGGTCGCGGACGTACGCTGAGCCGAGGTCCGAACGCACTGTGGCGTCCCGGGAGGTCGATGTGGATAACCCGCGTGTGTCGGCGAGCCGCGCGTTCGACGCGAAGAGTGCGAGTGCGGTGATCGCGCCGCGGTTGCGGGCGTCGTGGCAGCGCAGCGCCCGGTACGGCGCGCCCGAGGACGAGGTCCGGCCGGTGTTCACGGGGTCGTTGGACACGGGTTCGCTGCTCTACGAGTGCGGTAACGAGGTGCTGCGGGGTTTGCAGGCGACGCTGGCGAATGAGCCGGTCAGCTTGATGATCACTGACAGTGAGGGTCTGGTGCTGAGCAGGTTGTGCACCGATGCGTCGATCAACCGGTCGTTGGATCGGGTTCATCTGGCGCCGGGGTTCTACTTCGCGGAGAGCAACGCCGGGACGAACGGGTTGGGGTTGGCGCTGGCCGATCGCGCGCCGACGTTGGTACGGGCGGCGGAGCATTACTGCACGGGGTTGCGGGGATACACGTGCGCGGCGGTGCCGGTGCTGGATCCGCTGACCGGTGCGCTGGCCGGAAGTGTGAATCTGACGACGTGGTCTGAGCAGTCGTCGGAGTTGCTGCTGGCGTTGGCGCAGGCGGCTGCCGGGAACACGGCGGCGTTGATGCTGGCGCGTGCCTCTGGGCGGACGCCGAGGCCCGCGCCGCGCGGTGAGGTGTTCCGGGTTCATGCCGACCGGTTCGATCCGGCGGATGTCCCGAGTCTGTCGCCGGGTTGGGAGGACGCGCTCGACGAGGCGGCGTCGGCGTTGGGGCGTGGCAGGGTGGTCGCCGTCGTCGGTGAGGCGGGGGCGGGGAAGACGGCGCTGGCTTCGGCGGCGCGGCGGTCGGTGCGGCCGAGGGACCGGGTGCTGAACGCGCGTCCGCCCGCTCCGGACGACGTCGACACCTGGCTGACGCTGTGGACGCCGGAGCTGGTCAAGGACGAGACGTGCGTGATCGTCTCCGGGGTGGACACGCTTCCGGCGTGGGCGGCCGCCGAGCTGGCGGGGTTGTTCGCCCAGGCGCATCGGGAGGGTGAGCCGCCGCCGTTCGTGCTGACCGCGGAGGATCCCGGCGCGATCCCGGAGGCGCTGGGTCCGCTGGTGGAGGTCGTGGTCGAGGTGCCGCCGCTGCGGTTCCGGCCGGACGACGTGCTCCCGCTGGCCCATCACTTCGCCCGCCGCGACCGGGGCAAGGAGGTCGTGTTCACCCCGGCCGCGGTGCGGGCGCTGGCCGCCTGTGACTGGCCGGAGAACGCGAAGCAGTTGCGCCGGGTGGTGCACGAGGCGGCGTCGCGGTCGGACGTGATCGACGGCCGTCATCTGCCGGCGGAGGTGTTCTCCGGGGTGGGTCATCGGTTGAGCCGGTTGCAGGCGATGGAGCGGGACGAGATCGTGCGTTGTCTCGCCGAGCCGGGGTCCACTGTGGTCGGTGCGGCGGAGAAGCTCGGGATGGGGCGGGCGACGTTGTACCGGAAGATGGGTCAGTACGGCATCAAGGCGCGGCAATTCCGTTCCTAGAGGGCGGCGAGCCTGCCGAACCCGTCGGAGCCGTGTCCGGCGTCAAGGGCTCGCTGCACTTCGGCGCGGGCGGCGGACAGGACGCCGTTGTCGAAGTCTCGTGCGCGGATCGCGTCGAGGATGTGGTCCATGGTGGCCGCGGTGGAGTCGAGGGTGCCGTGGTCGCCGGGGTAGTGGTCCGCGCCGATCTGGTCGGCGAGCAGGTCGATCATGTCCGGGAAGAAACCGAGTAGTGCTTTGGCGTGTCCGGCGATGTCGGCGGGTGCGATGTCTTCGGCCTTGGCGAGGGCGAACATGTGGACCACGCCGCTCATCGAGGTCCAGAGCATGTCCTGCAGGGAGGCGTCGAACGCGGCGGCCTGTCCTGGGTGCGCGCCGACGTAGTGGGTGTTCCGGCCGAGCGCGGCGAGGGTGGACCGGTGTGTTTCGTAGACGTCGGCGGGTCCGCTGAAGAAGAGGGCGGCGTCCGGTCCGCCGATGGCGTCGGTGGTCGCCATGATGACGCCGTCGAGGTACTCGATGCCGTGTTCGGTCGCCCAGTGCGCCATCGCGCGGGCTTGCTCCGGTGATCCGCCGCTGAGGTTCACCAGGGTGCGGCCTTCGAGCGCGTCGGTGTCGAGGATCGACCGTGCCGCGGCGTAGTCCCGCACGCAGACGATCACCAGAGGGCTGGCCGTGATCGCGTCGGCCGCGGTGGCGGCGACGTCGGCGTCGAGGCCGTTTTCCTTGCCAGGAGTGCGATTCCAGACAGTGGTGGGGTGGTCGGCGGCGGTGAACGCGGCGGCGAGGGCGTGTCCCATGGGGCCGAGTCCGAGGACGGTCACGGTGGTCATGGCGGCTAAGCTAAACCTTGACATTGACGTGAGAGTCAAGTCTGGAGCGCGGATGCGGATCGGGGAACTCGCACGGCGGACTGGCGTCAGCGAGCGCGCGCTGCGGTATTACGAGGAGCAGGGGCTGCTCACCCCGCAGCGGCGGCCGAGCGGTTATCGCGTGTACGGCGACGCCGATGTGGCGGCCGTGCGGCGGATCCGGATCCTGCTCGCGGCCGGGCTGAACACCGCGCAGATCCTGGAGATCCTGCCCTGCATCGTCGACGAGGACGGCTGGCTGACGCCTGATTGCCCGGAGCTCGTCGACGCGTTGCGGCAGCAGCGGGACCGGATCGACGACGCGATCGGCGAGCTGGAGACCACCCGCGCGAATCTCGACACGATCATCGGCAGCGAAAAGGCGGCCGCGTCCCGGGGGACGCGGCCGCCTTCGTGAGGTGGTTCAGGCTCAGATGAGGCCGAGCTTCTTCACCGCGTCGCGCTCTTCGGCCAGCTCGTTGACCGAAGCGTCGATGCGGGCGCGCGAGAAGTCGTCGATCTCCAGGCCCTGGACGATCTTGTACTCGCCGTTCGCGGCGGTGACCGGGAACGAGGAGATCAGGCCTTCCGGGACACCGTAGGAGCCGTCGGACACGACCGCCGCCGAGGTCCAGTCACCCTCGGGGGTGCCGTTGACCCAGGTGTACACGTGGTCGATCGCCGCGGAGGCGGCCGACGCGGCGGAGGACAGGCCGCGGGCTTCGATGATCGCCGCGCCGCGCTTGGCGACGGTCGGGATGAAGTCGTCGGCCAGCCACTGCTGGTCGGTGATGACCTCGGTCGCGGGCTTGCCGGACACCTCGGCGTGCGCGATCGACGGGTACTGGGTCGCGGAGTGGTTGCCCCAGATCGCGACCTTCTTCAGCTCGGTCACCGGGACGCCCAGCTTCTTCGACAGCTGCGCGAGGGCGCGGTTGTGGTCGAGGCGGGTCATCGCGGTGAAGCGGTCGGCCGGGACATCGGGCGCGTGCGCCTGCGCGATGAGGGCGTTGGTGTTGGCCGGGTTGCCGACCACGAGGACCTTGATGTCGCTCGCCGCGCCGGCGTTGATGGCCTCACCCTGCGGCTTGAAGATGCCACCGTTGGCTTCGAGCAGGTCGCCGCGCTCCATGCCCTTGGCACGGGGGCGGGCGCCGACCAGCAAGGCCACGTTCGCGCCCTCGAAGGCCTGCTTCGGGTCGTCGAAGATGTCGATGCCCGACAGCAGCGGGAACGCGCCGTCTTCGAGTTCCATCGCGGTGCCCTCAGCCGCCTTGACCGCCTGCGGGATCTCCAGGAGCCGCAGCTTCACCGGGGTGTCCGGGCCGAGCAGCTGACCGGACGCGATGCGGAAGAGCAGCGCGTAGCCGATCTGGCCGGCCGCACCGGTGACGGTGACGTTGACAGGGGCTTGGGTCATTGCGGTTCTCCAGCTTGAGGCGACATCGACTTTGTACCGCGATGCTAGTCCTGTCCCGAGTCGCCGTTCGGGTGCGTCCAGTCACTGTTTTTCTTGATCGATGCCACCACCGGCCACGTTCGCGGCGAGCCGGGACAGCAGTCCGGCCAGTGTGGTGATCTCTTCGTCGCTGAATCCGGCGCGGATGCGTTTGTCGTGTGCGATCGCCGCTTTCGCGAGCCGGTGGAAGACCGTTTCGCCCTCGTCGGTGAGTTCGACCACGTGCACGCGCCGGTTGTCCGGGTCGCGCCGCCGGGTGATCAGCCCGCCGCTCTCCATGGCGTTCAGGTGGTGGGTCAGCGTCGCGCCCTGGATGCCGACCGCGGCCGCGAGTTCCCGTTGGTTGGCCACCCGCCGGGTCTTGAGCGTGATCAGGATCTGCCACACGGGCTGGGAGCCGCCGTCGGCGGCCAAGGCCTGGTCGAAGGCGCGCCCGACGGTCTTCGCGGTCTTGGCGAGGACGACGCCGATGGGTGCCGTGGTCGGTTTCTGCACGGGACCAGCTTAGCGCATCAATCGAAGGGTTTGACATCGAATCGTTCGATATCTAACATTGAGCCTGTCGAACGAGTTGGCGGAAGGGTCGTTGGAGGGCCGGGGGGGGGGTGTCGCGAAAGCCACTTTCGGGACATCAGGCGTCTCGAAAGTGGCTTTAGCGCCGCTCCGGCGCGGCGGCTCGGTGCGGCATCTCGGCCGCTTCTCCACCGAAGGCGTCGCACGCGAACTCGCCACCGG
>NZ_JBFBGL010000007.1:0-132401 GCF_040684635.1 Amycolatopsis sp. NPDC089917
GCCCGGTCCCATTCCGAACCCGGAAGCTAAGCCTGACAGCGCCGATGGTACTGCAACCGAAGGGTTGTGGGAGAGTAGGACACCGCCGGACTAACATTGATAAAGGTCTGGGACCTGGTCGAGAACCCGCAAGGTTCTCCCAGGTCCCAGACCCTTTTTCTTCATTCAAGGAACTCAACACACACCCCAACCTGCGTGACACGCGTGACCAGAGACGGAACACACGTGATCAGACGGACGGCACGTGTGATCAGACGGACGACACGGCCCCGGATGCCGGTGCCGTCGTGTCGTCCGTCTGATCACACGAGACGTCCCGGTAAGCACAGGTGCCGTCCGACCGGACACGCGAGATCCGCCCCCAAACACGCCAGTGACGGCCCCCGACACGCGAAACACGGGGCTGGGCACGTGGGTTACGGGTTCGGGCGGGAGAGGGCGGGGCGCCGCAGGTGGTAGATGTCCATGATCCAGCCCTTGCGTGACCGCGCCGAAGCGCGAACGTCCTGGATCTCCTCGGCGAGAGCGGCGGTCAGGGGGCCGGAGCGCAGGAGCTCGTCGGGCGTCCCGAGGTACGCGCCCCAGTAGATCTCCAGTCCCGTGTCCACGAACCGTGAGAACGTGCACTGCGCGTCCAGCATCACGAACACGTCGTCGACGTCCGCGGGCCAGCCGGCCTCGAGACGGCGGCCGGTCGTGACGAGCACCGGGCGGCCGATCTGGTTCATCGTGGTCCGGTGCCGTGACGTCAGCGCGGCCACGCTGCTGATCCCGGGGATGACGTCGTACTCGAATTCGACGTTCCCCCGGGCGAGCACGGCGTCCAGCAAGGTCAGGGTCGAGTCGTAGAGCGCCGGGTCTCCCCACACCAGGAACGCGCCCCGCTCATCGGGACCCAGGGACGCGATCATGCTCTCGTAGACGTCGGTGCGGAGCCGGTGCCAGTCGGCGACGGCCTTCCGGTAGTCGTCAGGAGTACGGTCGCGTTCGGGGTCCGGTGCCCGCACGACGCGGTAGCCGGGCCGCTCGACGAACCGGTCGAGGATCTCCTGGCGCAGCCCCACCAGATCCTGCTTCTCCGACCCCTTGTCGAGCACGAAGAACACGTCGGTCTCGTTCAGCCGCCGGACGGCCTGGACGGTCAGGTGTCCCGGGTCGCCGGCGCCGATGCCGATGGCGGAGATCTTCCTCATTTCCGCAGTGTGCCCGCACCCTCCGTGCACACCCCTACCCCCATGGGGTATAAAAGAAGTGATCGCTTCGTTTGTCCTGTAGAGGAGTTCGTACCGATGGCCGAAACCACCTACACCGTCAAGGGCATGTCCTGCGGGCACTGCGCCTCCTCCGTCACCGAGGAGGTCGGCGGCATCGCGGGCGTCAGCGCCGTGAACGTGGACGTCGCCAGCGGCAAGGTAACCGTCACCAGCGACACCGCGCTCGATGTCCAGATCGTGGACGCGGCCGTCACCGAGGCCGGTTACCAGCTCGTCTCGTGAGCACCGCCGTCAAGGTGTCGGCGTTCGCCGCGGCCCTGGTCGCGGTGTTCGTCGTCGCCTGGGCGATCGGGTCCGCCGTCGGACCGCTGGACGAGGCGCCGCCTCCTCCGCCGGCGCCGACCAGCGGGCATGAAGGGCATCACGAGGGACACACGGGAGGCACGCCGTGAACGTCGGGACGTCCCAGCGCGTCGAACTGGCCATCGGCGGGATGACCTGCGCGTCGTGTGCCTCGCGCGTCGAACGCAAGCTGAACAAGGTCGACGGCGTCTCCGCCACGGTCAATTACGCCACCGAGAAGGCGCAGGTCGACTTCCCCGCCGCGGTCTCGGTCGGCGACCTCGTCGGTGTCGTCGAGTCCGCGGGCTACACGGCCCAGCCGCCGACGCCCGACAAAGACGAAGACCAGGCGGGCTCGCTCCGGACGCGTCTCCTGGTCTCGGCCGTGCTCGCCGTGCCGGTGATCGTGCTGGCGATGGTCCCGGCCTGGCAGTTCACCTACTGGCAGTGGGTCTCACTGGCCTTGGCCGCGCCCGTCGTCACCTGGGGCGCGTGGCCGTTCCACCGCCCGGCCTGGACCAACCTCCGCCACGGCGCCGCGACCATGGACACCCTGATCTCCCTCGGCGTCCTCGCCGCGACGCTCTGGTCGCTGTACGCGCTGCTGTTCGGCACCGCCGGGGTCCCCGGGATGCGGCACGGCTTCGCGATGACCATGGAGCGCGGCACCGGCGCGGGCAACCTCTACCTCGAGGTCGCCGCCGGGGTGACCACGTTCCTCCTCGCGGGCCGCTACTTCGAGGCCCGCTCCAAGCGTCGCTCCGGAGCCGCTCTGCGAGCGTTGCTCGAACTCGGCGCGAAAGACGTCGCCCTGCTCAAGGACGGCGTCGAGAGCCGCGTCCCGATCGGCCTGCTGAAGGTCGGCGACGAGTTCGTCGTGCGGCCGGGGGAGAAGATCGCCACCGACGGTGTCGTGACCGACGGCGGATCCGCGGTCGACCTGAGCATGCTGACGGGGGAAGCCGTCCCGGTCGAGGTGACCACCGGGGACACCGTCGTCGGCGGGACTGTCGCTGCCGGCGGCAGGCTCGTCGTCCGCGCCACCCGGATCGGCGCCGACACCCAGCTCGCGCAGATGGCGCGGCTGGTCGAGGACGCGCAGAACGGCAAGGCACGCGTCCAGCGGCTCGCCGACCGGGTGTCGGCCGTGTTCGTCCCCGTCGTGATCGCGCTCGCGGTCGGCACGCTCGGCTTCTGGCTCGGTGCGGGCAGCGGCGCGGACGCCGCCTTCACCGCCGCCGTCGCGGTCCTGATCATCGCCTGCCCGTGCGCGCTCGGCCTGGCCACACCGACCGCGCTGCTGGTCGGCACCGGCCGCGGCGCGCAGCTGGGCATCCTCATCAAGGGCCCCGAAGTCCTCGAATCCACTCGCGAGGTCGACACCGTCGTCCTGGACAAGACCGGCACGGTGACCGCCGGGACGATGAGCCTCACCGATCTTCACGGCGAGGACGAGACCGAGGTGCTCCGGCTCGCCGCGGCCGTCGAGCACGCCTCGGAACACCCGATCGCCCGCGCGATCGTCACGGCCGCCGAGGATCGGCTGGGTGCACTGCCGCCGGTCGGCGGGTTCCGCAACGTCGAGGGCCTGGGCGTCGCCGGCGAGGTCGAAGGCAAGCAGGTCTTGGCCGGGCGACCCGCCCTCCTCGACCGGTACGGCATCACTGTCGGCGACACGTTCGCCCAGGTCAAGGCCGAAGCCGAGGAACGCGGCGCGACCGCCGTCGTCGTCGCCTGGGACGGTGAGACGCGAGGTGTGGTCGTCGTCGCCGACACGGTCAAGCCGACGTCGGCCCAGGCCGTCGCCGAACTGAAGGCCCTTGGGCTCCGGCCGGTCCTGCTGACCGGCGACAACACCGGTTCCGCGCGAGCGGTCGCCGCCGAGGTCGGGATCGACGAGGTCGTCGCGGAGGTGCTGCCCGCCGACAAGGTCGACGTCGTCAAGCGGCTGCAGGCCGAAGGCCGCGTGGTCGCCATGGTCGGCGACGGCGTCAACGACGCGGCCGCGCTCGCGCAGGCCGACCTCGGCCTCTCGATGGGCACGGGAACCGACGCCGCGATCGAGGCCGGTGACCTGACGCTGGTGCGCGGCGACCTGCGCGCGGCCGTGGACGCCATCCGGCTCTCGCGCCGCACGCTCGGCACGATCAAGGGCAACCTGTTCTGGGCGTTCGCCTACAACGTCGCCGCGCTGCCGCTGGCCGCGCTCGGCCTGCTCAACCCCATGATCGCCGGGGCCGCGATGGCGTTCTCGTCGGTCTTCGTCGTCACCAACAGCCTGCGGCTGCGCAGGTTCCGGGGGTTCGCCTGATCAGGAGCGGACCAGCCGGGCGATGGCGTCGGACGCCTCCCGGACCTTGAGGTCGGCCTCTTCACCGCCCGCGGCGGCGGCCTGGACCACGCAGGTGGCGAGGTGCTCGTCCAGCAGTTCGAGGGAGAACGACTGGAGCGCCTTGGTGGCCGCGGACACCTGGGTCAGGATGTCGATGCAGTACTTGTCCTCTTCGACCATCCGCTGCAATCCGCGGATCTGCCCCTCGATCCGGCGCAGGCGCTTGAGGTAGGCCTCCCGCTCGCTGCCGTAGCCCGTCATCCCGCACCCGCTCTCTCGTCGTTCCCTGCCGCTGTCCACTATACCCTCCCCACGTATCCGCCCCCGGCGGGTGAAAATCGTGGGTGCCAGGATGTCGAGGACGATCCGGCGGCTCCGACTCCTGCGTGAGTGGCCGGGCACCGGCCGGACGACCAGGAGGAACACCCGATGAAGTACATGATCATGATCACGATGAACCCGACCGCCTGGGACGCCCTCCCCGAGGAGGAGCGCAACGAGGTGGTCGCCCGCATCGACCCTTTCATGAAGCAGCTCACCGAGAGCGGCGAGCTGCTGGGGACACAGGCGCTGGGGGAGCCGAAGGAGAGCACGGTGGTCCGGGTGCGTGACGGCGTGCCGGTGGTCACCGACGGCCCGTTCGCGGAGTCGAAGGAGTACCTGGCGGGCTTCTACCTGGTGGAATGCGACAGCAAGGAGCGCGCGATCGAGATCGCGGGCCAGGTCCCGGACGCGCACATCAACGCGATGGAGATCCGGCCCGTGGTCTTTTCTTCAGGAGACGACGCTTAGGTGGCGGCCGCTTCGGTGCCGGCGCGGGCCCCTGGCCTGCTCCGGCGCTGAACGGGCACTTCCGGTTCCGCGGTGATCGTCAAAACGGTTCCGGCCTTGGCGAGCAGTTCGCGGCAGCCGACCAGCTGTTTCAGCACGTCGTCGCGCAGGCCGAGGGCCACATCGGCCTTCTGTCGCGCTTCGGCGACCAGGCGCTCGCCCTTTTCTGCGGCGTCTTCGAGCAGTTTCCGCGCCTTCGCCTGCGACGCTTCGTCCCGGGCGGCGAGCGCGCGCATCGCCTCCGCGCGGCGCAGCGTCATGGCGCGCTCGAAGTCTTCGGCGACCTTCTTCCGCTCCGCCTCGGCCTTGGCGGCCTCCTCGGCGGCACGCGCGGTGATGTCGGCGGCTTCTTCGCGGGTGAGTTCGAGCATCCGGCGCGACCGCTCCTGTAGCGCGTCCGGCGCGATCGGCACGCGGCTGATCCGATCGACGCTGTCCTTCAGTTCGCGGTTTTCCTCTTGCGCCGCCGTGAGCCTGGCGGCGAGCGCCTCCCCGCGCCGGATCGCCTCGTCGCGTTCGGCGGCGACGCGTCGCAGCTCGGTTTCCACCTCGCGAACGAATTCCCGGACCTGAGCGCGGTTGAAACCACGCCACGCCAGATCGAAGCCGGGCATCTCCATTGGTCACCTCCACAGTGGGCGATCCGTCACCGGTGCGACATTTGCTGGGAGGACAGAGTCCTTGCCACACGGGGCTTTCCCCGACCAGTGTGCCCGAAGCCGTGAGGACACGCGTCACGGGTGGGTGATCTTGCGCTGAACGGTCGGGCGCAATCGGGAAGAAGTGGCATCCCGCCCACGGTGGGAGAATGGACGACCATCGTTTCACCCTTTATGGAGGTGGCCGCGTGACGAGCAGCCGAATTCGGGTCCCTGGCTGGAATACGGCGACGGCGGCCGCAGGATATCGGCAGGTCAGAGAGAACTTCGCGATCTTGATCGCCGATCATCCGGGCGCGGGGGAACGGGTCGTCCCGGCCTGTCCACAGTGGACCGTCCGGGATCTGCTCGCGCATCTGACCGAAATCTGCGACCGGGTCATCACCCGCTTCGGCGGCGAGGCCTGCCCGATCCCGGAGACGGCTTCGACCGCCGAACTGCTGCGGCTGTGGGCCGAGCGCGGACCCGAGGCCGACGCGCTGCTCGCCGCCGACGGCGAGGGCGAGAGCCGCGGCGACATCATGGTGATGGACGCCTTCACCCACGAACTCGATCTCCGGTACGCGCTCGGCGCCCCGCCGCCCGAGGCGCACGCGGCCTGGCTGCGGGGTTTCGAAGTGCTCGTCGGCGGTCTCGGCTCCTCGCTGGGGAAGCACGGACTGCCCGGGATGCGGATCGAGATCGAGGGCGCGACCTGGATCGCCGGCACCGAACCGGTCGCCGCGGTGCTCTCGGGCGCGCCGGTGGACGTCTACCGGTCGCTCGCCGGGCGCCGGAGCCCGGCCCAGATCGCCGCCATGGACTGGCTGGGCGATCCCGAGCCGTGGCTCCGGGCCTTCACCTGGGGGCCGTTCGCCCCGCCGGAGAAGGGGACCGAACGCTGATCAGACTGTCGGGGACATCGAGGACAACGCCGCGGCCAGCGCGAGCACCACGGCCACGATCAAGACCTCGACCCCGACGCTGACCCGCAGTTTCCGCAGGTCGGCGGTCACGACGCCGGTGCCGCCGCGGCCGGAGATCCCGCGGCGCACCGCGTTCCGGCTCATGTTCGCGACCAGCAGCAACGCGGCGAACCCGGTCAGCTTCAGCAGGAAGACGACGCCATAGGCCGACGTCCAGAGCGCCTCCACCGACGGCACGAGCCGGAAGCCCAGATAGGCGCCGCTGACCACCATGACCACGATCGACGTGGTCGCGATCGGATGGAACCGCGCCAGCGCCGGCTCGGCCTCCTCCGCCGAGTACCGGCCGCGCAGGAGCACGGCCAGCTGGATCAGCCCGCCCACCCAGACGGCCATCGCGCCGAAGTGCGCGAGGTCGGCGCTGACCGAGAGGAACATGATCTTGTCGGCCACCGCGTGCCCGGTCGCGGAGAAGCTCAGCATCACCACGAACCCGGCCGCGATGCCGAGGTTCTCGTACCGGGACCGCAGCCGGTCCGGCAGATCGCCCGCCAGCAGCCGTCGTACGAGGAAGGCGAGCGCGACGATCGCGGCCAGGCGCAGGAGCAGGAGCTTCCCGTACGCCACCCGCAGGGTCGCCTCGATCAGCGCCTGGTCGAAGAGCGAGCCCGCGCCGCGGCCCGCGACGTACGGGCCTTGCAGCAGGAACCCGGCCACGGCCGTGACGCCGGAGAGCCACAGACCCGCGGTGAGCAGCTTCCGCGCCGCCGGGTCGGTCCGGCCGCCCGGACGGCAGACCAGCAGGAACACCAGCCCGCCGAGCAGCGCGACGCCGAGGAACGAGCCCCAGCGGAAGGTGGTGAACAACGCGTCGGTCACCGGATCGGTGCCGGTGGAGGCGGACACCGCGCCCGCCGAGGTGATCAGCGGACCGGTGCCGATGACGAACGCGAGCGTGCCGCGCACCGGATGCGAGTCGGCCGAGACGAAGGCGTACTCGACGAGGTAACTGCCGTCGGGGAGATCGGGTTCGAGTTTGACCGCGACCTGTTCGGCGATGTCACCGGGCTGGAACACCGGGCCCGACACGACGTCGGTGCCCTGCTGATCGACGACCTTGATCGAGTTCGGCTGGATGCCGATGTTCTCCGACAGGGTGATCGAGATCTGCGCGGGCGCCGAGGTGAGCCGGGCGCCGTCGGCGGGGTTCGAGGAGAGGAGTTCGACGTGGGCCGAGGCCGGGGCCGCGACGAGCACCGCGACCCCCAGCCAGGCGGCCACCAGGGCCAGGAGCGCGAAGACCCTCCTGGTCACGATGCGGCGGTGGCCAGCTCACGCCGGCTTTCGGGCGAACACGTGCAGCCGGTCAGCTCCCGTTCGGCGGCGGGCGCCTTCCGGTGCACGATCATCGCGATGATCATCGGGATGGTGACGATGGTGTTGTAGAACAGGTGCAGCTCGACGCGCGGGATGAACAGCTGGATGATGCTGCTCGGCGCGGTGCCGCCGCCGAGCCGCCAGCCGCTCTGCGCCTGGATCAGCAGGAGCAGATGCTCGATGTGGTGCCAGAACTGCAGGCCCAGGGCCAGGTTCCACCACTGCCGCGAGCGGCCGGCGAAGCCTTTGCGCAGGGCGAACAGGAAGACCAGCATGACGATGGCGTAGCCGTAGTGCAGCCATTCGGAGCTGATCAGCTTGGGGAACGGGATGCCCAGCACGCCGCGGGCGTCCGCGGTCTTCCAGCCGAGGGCGTAGATCTGGAACGCCTGCACGAGGTGTTCCGCCCAGTGGGCCACGACGACCACCGCGAAGGTGAGGAGCGCCGCGCGGTGGTATTTCCCGTTGAGCGAAGCGAGCAGGCCGGGACGGTGGGGATCGAGTGCGGCCATGAAAGGGCTCCTTGGGCGAAAGACCGGCCGATGGTGGATGTCGAAGATAACTCGCGAAACGACCGTTTCCGTTACTCCGGATTGCTGATCCGACCTGCGTATTACGCCGGATGGCTCAGCGGACGACGATCCCCTGGGACGCCTTGGGCGCGGCGGGGATGTGGAACAGCTCGGTGAACAGCGCCAGATACTCGAAGGCGCCTTCGACGCGGACCTTGCCGGTCCGCAGGGCCTCGTCGGCGGTGAGCTCCCCGCTCAGCAGGTCCTTGATGTACGGGCCGAGCGGTTCGATGATCGCGTCGGCGCCGGGGTGCGCGCCGTCGGCGACCTTGAGCGCGCCGTCCTCGACGATCGCGTGCAGGACCATCCCGCCCGGGTAGTGCAGTTCGTAGGTGGCCTGGACGCCCTTGGCCTTCTCGCTCTGGAAGGTCGTGTACAGCGAGAGGATCGCCGCGTCGAGGGTGAAGACGTCCTCGGGGGCCGGGCGGCCGAGCGATCGCGCGCCCCAGAGGCCGAGGTCCAGCACGATCTGGTCGAGTTCGCTGCCGTACTCGGTGAGTTCGTAGACGACCGCGGCGTCGAGCTGGGGGAGCAGGCGGCGGCGGAGCACACCGGACTGTTCGAGTTCGTTGAGCCGCGCGGACAGCGTGCTCGCCGGGATCTTGGGCAGGCCGGCCTGGAGTTCGGTGAACCGCTTCGGGCCGAGGACGAGGTCACGGACGATCAGCAGCGACCAGCGTTCGCCGATGATCTCCAGCGCGCGGGCCAGGCCGCAGAACTGCCCATAGGTACGACTCATCCGCCGATCCTCGCTTTCGTTCGCCGTGACTGCGATGGGTTTCACGCGGGTTCGCCCTCGGAAAGCAGGTCGTGGTGCAGGACCTGCAGTTCGTCACAGGGTTCGACGCCCAGTTCATTGTTGAGCCTCGACCGCACCTGGCGGTAGGTCGCGAGCGCGTCGGATCGGCGGCCGCTGCGGCCGAGGACGCGGATCAGCTGGCCGTGCAGGGCCTCGTCCAGCGGGTTCGCGGTGACCAGGGACCGCAGTTCGCCGATCAGCTCGTGCCGCATCCCGGCCGCGATGTCCGCCTCGATCCGCAGGTGCAGGGTGCTGCGCCGCTGTTCGACGAGGTCGACCGCGTACGCCGACAGCACGGGTCCGCAGTGGACGTTCGCCAGCGGCGGCCCGGACCACAGGTCGAGCGCGGCCCGGAAGGCCTTCGCCGCCTCGGCGTGCTCGCCCTGGAGCTGCAACTCGCGGCCCTGCTTCTGGAGCGTCTGGAACTCGAAGACGTCCACCTGCTCCGGCTGGATCCGGAACACGTACCCCGGCGGTTTCGTCGCCAGCATGGTCTCGCCGTACGGGGCGAGGTCGTTCTCGTCGATGCAGCGGCGCAGCTGGTAGACGTAGGTGTGCATCGTGGTGCGGACGCTGCGCGGCGGCTCGTTGGCCCACAGCTCCTGGACGATCGTGTCGATGTGCACGATCTTCCCGGGGCTCATCACCAGCATGGCGAGCACCTGCAGCAGCTTCGGCGTCGTCGGCGCGTAGTCGATCCCGTCCCGCACGAGTTCGAGCGGGCCGAGGAGGGTGAAGCGGAGGGGACTTGCGGACGGGGCCGGAATCGGGTTGGGTGCCGAGCCGTGCCGCGTGTCCGCTACTCGTGATCCGGGGTACATCGCAAGCGCCCTCCAGCTCGATACGCGTCGTGACTGATTTCCCAGTGCGTCGACAGTGACAGAGCGGCGGTGCGCCGGGCCAGTGAGCCGTCCACCAGGTCCCGCGTGCGTGCGTCCCGGAAAAACGTGGGTTTTTCATGTCCGACCCGTGAATCGCGCACTGGCCGGTACCCGGCCCCGCGAAGCAGGATTCGGGGGACCGCACCGACCTACTGGGGGTTCCCATGCGCGAGGCAGTGTCGAACGGGTCCGGCTCGATCAGCGGCGGTCTGGGATTCAAACGGCATCTGCGAGCGGAGATCAGCGAGGGCAACGGCGCCTACCTGTTCTCGGAACAGGGTGTCATCGCGATGCGCGGCGCGCAGGTCGCGTCGGTCGCGGCCCTGCTCGACGGCACCCGTGACCTCGACGGACTCCTGTCCGCTTGCCCCGAGGGGATGAGCGCGGAGCAGGTCACCGGCGTCCTGGCGAAGCTCGTCGAAGCGGGTCTGGTCACCGTTCGTGTCCCGGACGAGCTCAGCGGCGACGAACGCGCGCTCGCGTACTGGGACGCGTGCGGGCTCGACGCGTCCGCCGTGGCCTGCCGTCAGAAGCCGGCGACGGCGAGCCTGACCGCGATCGGCCGCGGCGTCGACACCTCGCAGGTGGAGAACGCGCTGGTCGCGAGCGGTATCGAAGTGGTCGAGACCGCCTCCGAACTGGCCATCGTGCTGTGTGACGACTACCTCGACCCGAGGCTGGCCGAGATCGACGCCGAGCACCGGCGCACCGGGCGGCCGTGGCTGCTGGCCAGGCCGTCGGGTTCGCAGGTGTGGATCGGCCCGATCATGCAGCCCGGCCGGTCCGGCTGCTGGCACTGCCTGACCAACCGGCTGTGGGGGCACCGGCACGCGGAGGCCTGCGTGCAGGAGGTCCTCGGACACGACGGCCCGGCCTCGTTCCCGATGCCCGCCGTGCCGCCGCTGACCGCGGCCGCCTCCCACCTGATCTCCCTCGAAGCGTCCAAATGGCTGGCGGGCCACCGCTATCCGGGGCAGCAGGCCGTATGGATCCTGGACACCCTCGACCTTCAGGGACGGCTGCACGAACTGCGGCGGCGCCCGCAGTGCCCGGAATGCGGTGACGAAGGGATCGTCGCCGCGCGGACGGCCGAACCGGTCGTGCTGCACGAGGCCAAGAAGGCGACGTCGGGCGGGGGCGGCCACCGGACGCTCACCCCGGTCGAGGTGCTCGACCGCTTCGGCCACCTGGTCAGCCCGGTCACCGGCATCGTCAAGGAGATCGCCCGCGACCCGAGGGCGCCGGCGTTCGTGAACGCCTACCGCTCCGGGCTGAACGTCGCGCGCCGGGTGCGCGGCGAGGCCGGCCTGCAGGCCGGGCTGCGCGGGGACAACGGCGGCAAGGGCGCGAGCCCGATCGACGCCGAGGTCGGCGCGCTGTGCGAGGCGATCGAACGGTTCTCGGCCAACTACCAGGGTGACGAACTGCGGATCCGCGACACCTTCAAGGCCCTCGGCACGGACGCCGTCCACCCGAACTCGTGCATGCTCTTCGACGAGCGCCAGTACGAGACCCGCGACGAGTGGAACGCCAAGCACGCGATCTTCCAGCACGTCCCCGACCGGTTCGACGAAGAGGCAGCCGTCGACTGGACGCCGCTGTGGTCGCTGTCGCAGCAGCGCCGGAAGCTGATGCCGACGGCGTACCTCTACTACGGGGTGCCGCCGGAGTGCGGGATCACCGGCATGCGCGCGGACTCCAACGGCTGCGCGGCCGGAAGCAGCATCGAGGACGCCGTCCTGCAGGGCCTGCTCGAACTCGTCGAACGCGACGCCGTCGCGATGTGGTGGTACAACCGGCTCGGGGTGCCCGGCGTCGACATCGCGTCGTTCGACGACCCGTGGGCCGAGGAGATGGTCGGCCAGTACGCGCGGGCGGGCCGGGAGCTGTGGGTCCTCGACCTGACCGCGGATCTCGGTGTCCCGGTGATGGTCGCGCTGTCCAGGAGTATCGCCGGGCCGCGCGAGAACGTCATGATGGGATTCGGCGCCCACCTGGATCCCAGGACGGCGCTGCGGAGGGCGGTCAGCGAGCTCAACCAGATGATCCCGGCGGTGCTCGCGAACGATGTCGAACTCGACGATCCCGACGCGGCGCAGTGGCTCCGGCACGCCACGGTCGCCAACCAGCCGTATCTGCTGCCGGCGCCCGGACGCTCGGCGAAACGGGCCGCGGACTTCAAGTTCGTCCGGCGGCCCGACGTACGGGACGACGTGGAGTGCTTGGTACGCAAGCTTTCCGCGTTGGGAATGGAGACGCTCGTGCTGGATCAGACCAGGCCCGACATCGATCTTCCGGTGGTCAGGGTGGTCGTTCCGGGGCTGCGCCCGTTCTGGAGCCGCTTCGCCCCCGGGCGGCTGTTCGACGTGCCCGTGCGCCTGGGCAGGCTCCCCGAACCCACCCCGTACGACCGGCTGAACCCCTTCCCCATGTTCTTGTAGATCCGGCTGGAGCGACAATTGAGGACAGATCCCCCCGGCGGTGTGGCCGAGACGATCCCCTTGTGGTCGCTCACCGACGACAGTCTCGTCGAAATCGGTGAGGACGGGTCACTGGTGGTCGTCACGCGCTGGGGGGAGTACGACTTCGATCGTGCGGAACCGCTGGTCCGGGAATCGTTGCGGCGGATGGCGCTGGGGCCGGTGTCGCTGGCAAACGTGACGTCTTCGTGGGAGCCGGTCGAGCGGGAGCCGGACCTCGAAGGCGAGCTGAGCTGGACCGCCGAGGGAGCCGACGCGCTGCGGCAGGCGCTCAAGGAACTCGGCGGCTCCGTGGTGCACTCACTCGGTCTCGCCGACGGCAGGGGGCCTTTGCTGTCGGTGATCCCGGTGGCGCTCGCGCCGGTGTTCGCCCCGGTCGAGATCCCCGCCTCGCGGCCGATCCGGTTGTCCCGCTTCAGTTCCCTGCGATCCGACGCGTACGGGATGGGCCTGGAGTCGCCGTCCGCGCGCTACCGGGTCGTGCTCTACCAACCGTGGGCCGTGCACGTCGCGGCGACACTGGCGACGGCGAAATCCGTCGGGGAAATCGTGGCCACGACGGGGATCGGGCCCGCCGTGGTCGGCGCGATCGTGTCCTATCTGGTCGCCGCGGGTGTCGTCCAGGTCGCCGGTGAGCACGGCCGGTTCGCCGAGGACGACGACCCCGAACTGAGCCTGTGGTCCCCGGACGAACTGCTGTTCCACACCACGAGCCGGACCTGGCGGCCCGGCGGCCCGGCCGATCTGCCGGGACTCGGGAAGCCGCCGGTGGTCAAGGCCTCCACCGGTGAGGGACCGGTCTATTCGCTGTACCGGCCGGACCTGACCGAGCGCGCGGCGACCGATCCGACGCTGACGGCGTTGCTGGAGAACGACCACACCTGCCCCGAGTTCACCGAGGGTGTGCTGTCCGCCGAGCAGATCGGCGAGTTCCTGTTCCGCGGCGCGCGGATCCGGTCGATCGGGCCCGCGCACTTCCCTAATGGACCGGCGCACAGTGCGTCGCAGCGGCCGTACTTCAGCGTCGCCTGCCTGTACGAGCTTGAGCTGTACGTCTCGATCAACCGCTGCTCGGGGCTGGATCGCGGGATCTACCACTACGATCCGCTCGAACACCGGCTCAGCCTGGTCAACGACGACGTGTCCGATCTGGACGCGATGCTCGACATGGCGATGATCGGCGGCGGCAACCACCGGCGCCCCTCGGCGCTGATCACGGTGACCACGCGGATGCCGCGGATGGCGTCGGTGCTCGGTGGCGGCGCGTACGCCACGACTCTGGCGCACGTCGGCGCCCTGCAGCAGACGCTCTACCTCGTCGCCCGCGCCATGGGGCTGGCCGCGCACGCCGTCCCGGTCGACGCCGGGGACCGCGTGGACCGCGCGCTGAAGCTCGAATGGCCCGCCGAGGTCGGCGTCGGCGAATGCGTGCTCGACCTGCCCGCGTGACGCGCAGGCGGGAGTCACGCGAGTTCCGGGTTCGGTCACCTGGTCGCGCTCGGTGTGGCCCGGCATCGAGGCGAGCGGGCGTGTCGCGAAAGCCACTTTCGGGACACTGGACGTCGCGAAAGTGGCTTTCGCGACATGCGTTCGTCCGCGACCTCGGCCGAGGTATGTCGACCGAAGGTAGTGAAGGGGGCTTCACGGACTTTCGCGGTCGGGTCGCCGGGGGTGTACGCGGCCTCGCGCCGACCGTTCGCCGATCGCGCAGGGCCGAGTAGTACCAGCGCACACCCCATCTCGATCGCGTGTCGAGTGCTCCGAAACCGCCGGCGCGTTTGCTGGCGTGCAGAGGAAAAGCGACAGCGAATCCGAGGTTGGTCTGATGCAGCTACGAACAGTCGCCACGGCGGCGAACGAGAAAGGCCTCATCGAATCCGGTCGGCTCCCCGAGCCGGCGTCCCCCCTGCAACCGGCGGTGCTGCAGGCCATCTCATCGATGCACGCGAGGTACTTCGACCCGATCACCTTGGGCGACCTGGCATCGGAAGTCTTCGTCAGCCCGTTCCACTTCTCGCGGATCTTCACCAAGGCGACCGGCGTGACGCCCGGCCGCTATCTCACCGCGATCCGGCTCTTCGAGGCGAAACGGCTGCTGCTGACGACGTCGCTGACGGTGTCGGACATCGTGTGCAGCGTCGGCTACAGCAGTGTCGGCACGTTCACCAGCCGCTTCACCCGTGCGGTCGGGATGACCCCGACCCAGTATCGCGACCCCGAGGTCGGTGAGCTGCTCGTCGCGCTGGCGCCGCACTTCCAGCGCCTGCCGACCCTGGAAGCCTTGCACAGCGCCGGAATGGGCTGCGCGACGATGCGCAGCGGCACCGGCACGATCAGCGTGCGCGTCGAAACGCCGCGCGGGGCGGGCCCGGCGAGCGTCCTCATCGGACTGTTCGCCGAGTCGATCCCGCAGTGCGGCCCGGTCGCGTTCGGCGGCAGGGCGAACGTCCTGTCGGCGGACATCGAGATCCAGAACGTCCCCGAGGGCCGGTGGACCGTCATCGCGGTCGCCGAGCACGCCGCCGGGACCGCGGCCTCCTCCTTCTCCGTGGGCACCTTGCCCGGCCGCGTCGACATCACCCGGTACGGCCGGGTCCACCTGCGGATGCCGATGCGCACCCCGCGGCCGACGGACGCGCCGATGGCGATCACCCTCGCCGGCGGCCCGACCTCCACCGGCAACCGGATGACCATGCCCGCCCCCGACTACCTCCGCGCGGCGGCCTAACCGCGGTTATTCCCGCGTTCTCCCGGTGCCGCAAACCGGGAGAACCGCGGGCGCAACCGTGGAGTAGCTGGCCTGTCGCCACGCATGTGAGCCTTTAACCAGTCCGCAGAATTCGAATCCACCCGTTAGGGGGAGAGTGTGTTGGGCAATGGTTGGCGCACGTTCAGGCGTCGCATGATCACCCCGGACGTCTCCGAGACGTCGCTGGACAAGCGCGGTTTCCACAAGAAGAGCCCGGCCGCTCAAGAATTGCTGGAGACCGTCGGAGAGAAATTCCTGCTCGGTTACGCTCACGCGGTCGAAGCGCGTTCCGTCGACCAAGCCGAAGAATGGCTCGAACGCATTCCGGTGAAATACCGCGGTTTCGCCTACGAAGGCGCGGGAATGGGTTACGGAATGCTGGACGGACTTCCCGGCGGAGGTCGTGGGCACATCGCGGACTTCCTCGCCGGTCCCGGTGAGAAACACGACTACATCATCTACGTCGGCGTCGGCTGGGCGATGGCGCGGCTGCCGCGCTTCCGCTGGCCGTCCGCCGAGGACTTCGACCCGTTGCTGCGCTGGCTGGTGCTCGACGGGTACGGGTTCCACCAGGCGTACTTCAAGACGGCGAAGTACGTCGACGGCCAGTTCCAGGACCCGGACTTCGCCTGGCCGCCCGGGAACAACGGGTATTCGCTGCGGGCGATCGACCAGGGCATCGGCCGGGCACTGTGGTTCATCTGCGGCACCGACGTCGATCTCGTCGCCGACACCGTCGCGCGATTCCCCGAGCACCGCCACGGAGACCTCTACGCCGGGATCGGGCTCGCCTCGACCTACGCGTGCGGTGTCACCTCCGACGAGCTGCTGAAGCTGGCCGAGTTCGCCGGTGAGCACCGGGGAAACCTGGCCCAGGGCAGCGCTTTCGCCGCCGAAGCCCGCGTCCGTGCCGGGCTGCTGATCCCCGAGACGGAGGTCGCCACGAAGGCGATCTGCGGGCTGCCGGCCGAGCGCGCCGCGGCCATCACCCAGGAAGTTCGCCCCGCCGTGGTCGTCGACGGCGAGCTCCCGCATTTCGAAACCTGGCGACAGCGCATCGCCGCCGAGGTACTCACTTCTGGAGGTGCAGGTAAATGACCGCGACCTTGGGCTGGCTCCGCAAGCAGCTTGCGGGCATCGTGGCGCTGTTGCTGATGGCGGGACTGTTCGTGGTGGCGCAGCTGCCCACGGTCTCGACCGCCGAGGCGGACACCATGGCCTCGAAGTACGCGTTCGAACCCCTGACGATCGCCCTGCCGGAAGCGGCGAAGAGCCAGTCGATCCGCACGGTGAACAAGGAGTACGAGCACATCCGTGCCTGGATCTCCTCGGTCGGCGCCGCGATCGCGGTCAACGACCTCGACGGCGACAAGCTCGCGAACGACCTGTGCTTCGTGGACCCGCGCAGCGACCAGGTGGTCGTCACCCCGACCCCGGGCAAGGGCGGTGACCGGTACAAGCCGTTCGCGCTCGACGCGTCGCCGCTGCCGATGGGCAAGTACATCGCGCCCATGGGCTGCGTGCCGGGTGACTTCAACGAGGACGGCCGGGTCGACCTGCTGGCCTACTACTGGGGCCGCACCCCGATCCTGTTCCTCTCGAAGCCGGGCGCGACCAAGCTGGAGCCGTCGGCCTACGAGCCGGTGGAACTGGTGCCGGGCAACAACTCCAAGAACGGCGAATACGCCGGTCCACTGTGGAACACCAACGCCGCGACGGTCGGTGACTTCGACGGCGACGGCCACCAGGACATCTTCATCGGCAACTACTTCCCCGACAGCGCGGTGCTCGACGACCGGGTCGAGGGCGGGGTCGAGATGAACAAGTCGATGTCGCACGCCGACAACGCCGGTGGCAAGTACATCTTCCGGTTCACCGGCGCCACCCAGGGCGCGAAGCCGACGGCCACGTTCGTCTGCGACGACCAGGCCATCCCGGCCGACGCCCGAGGCGGCTGGTCGCTGGCGGCCAGCGCCACCGACGTCGACGGCGACAACCTGCCGGAGCTCTACATCGGCAACGACTTCGGTCACGACCGCCTGCTGTACAACAAGTCCCGCCCCGGCAAGGTCGAGTTCGCCGAGGTGAAGGGGATCCGCGGACCCAACGAGCCGAAGTCGAAGGTGCTCGGCAACGACTCCTTCAAGGGCATGGGCGTCGACTTCGCCGACCTCGACCACGACGGTCTCTACGACCTGTACGTCAGCAACATCACGACGTCCTGGGGTATCGAGGAAAGCCACTTCCAGTTCATGAACACCGCCAAGGACACCGCGGATCTGCGCGGCCGTCTGCAGGGCGGCGAGGCGCCGTGGGTGGACCGCAGCGCACAGGCCGGCACCGCGTGGTCCGGCTGGGGCTGGGACGTCAAGATCGCCGACTACAACAACAGCGGCGAATCGGTGATCACCCAGGCGACCGGCTTCGTCAAGGGCGACGTCAACCGCTGGCCGCAGCTGCAGGAACTGGCGACGTCCAACGACGAACTGCTGAAGCACCCCACGTTCTGGCCGAACATGCGGGCCGGTGACGACGTCGGTGGTGACCACACCCTGCACTTCTGGGCCAAGAGCGCCGATGGCCGCTACACCGACCTGGCCCCGCGCCTCGGTCTCGCGGTCCCGGTGCCCACCCGCGGCATCGCCACCGGTGACGCCGACGGTGACGGCAAGCTCGACTTCGCCGTGGCCCGCCAGTGGGAGCAGCCGATCTTCTACCACAACGTCAGCCCCGACTCCGGTTCGTACCTGAACCTGAAGCTGGTGCAGGACAAGGCGTCGTCCGAGGGGCCGCTCCCGGCCGCGGGCACCGCCGCGATCGGCGCGCAGGTCACCGTCATCACCCCCGACGGCAAGAAGTACATGGACCGCGTCGACGGCGGCAGCGGCCACTCCGGCAAGCGAAGCCACGAGGTCCAGATCGGACTCGGCAAGGTCACCGGGCCGGTGAAGGTGTGCCTGCAGTGGCGTGACCTGACCGGGCAGATCCGCATGCAGGAAGTCCAGCTGAACCCGGGCAGCCACACGTTCCAGCTCGGCGCTCAGGCTAAGGAGAAGTGACCGTCATGGCTGAGCAGACACTAGCGGCACCGAAGAGCAACAAGACGATCACGGCCCTGCGCCGGTTCGCGATCTCGATCACCATCTTCAACATCATCGGCTACACCGTGCTCGGTTTCGAGCAGCCGTACACCTATCCGTTCATCGCGCTGGCGACGGCGTACACCACGGAAATCCTGCTGGAGATCATCGGGGCCCGCGTCCAGGGCCGTCCGGTTCGCTTCCGCGGCAACGGTTTCAAGGGACTGGTGGAGTTCCTCTTCCCGGCGCACATCACCGGTCTCGCGCTCAACATGCTGACCTACGTCAACGACCAGGTGCTGGTCATGATGTTCGGCGTCGTGGTCGCCGTCGGCGCCAAGTGGGTCCTCCAGGCCCCGGTGCGGGGACGGCTCCGCCACTACATGAACCCGTCGAACTTCGGCATCACGATCATCCTGCTGGTGTTCCCGTGGGCGAGCATCGCGCCGCCCTACCACTTCACCGAGCAGGTCGACTCGTGGGTCGGCTGGCTGATCGTCGGCATCATCATGATCTCGGGCACCGTGCTCAACGCGATGCTGACCCAGCGGATGTGGCTGATCGGCGCCTGGCTGATCACGTTCGCGCTGCAGGCGATCATCCGTGGTCTGGTGTTCGACACCGCGATCCCGGGCGCGCTCGGGATGATGACCGGGGTGGCGTTCGTGCTCTACACGAACTACATGGTCACCGACCCGGGCACGACCCCGTCGAAGCCCGCGTCGCAGGTCTTGTTCGGTTCGGGCGTGGCACTGGCGTACGGGTTCTTCATGATCGTCCACGTCGCCTATGGCCTGTTCCTGGCGACCGCCCTGGTCTGCCTCATCCGCGGGATGTTCCTGTGGGGCCTGCACTTCTCCAAGAAGGCCACGGAGAAGTGGGAGGCCGAGCAGGCGAAGTCGGCCGAGGTCACGACCCTGCCGAAGCCGGCCGAGAAGCCGGAGACGGAAACCGGGGCCGTGGCGGCATGACCCAGAGTGCGGAATCAACCCGGGGGGCGCGTCTCGCGCCCCCCGGGCCGCCGCGCCGAGCGACCTTCGGTCTGCTGAAGAAGCTTTTCACCGACCGGCTGGCGCTCATGTCGGATTCGGCGGAGGCGCACGGGGACGTCGTCCGGATCGCGATCGGTCCCAAGACGATGTACCTGGTGAACCACCCCGAGCTGGCGAAACACGTGCTCGCGGACAACGCGGCCAACTACCACAAGGGAATCGGCCTCCAGGAGGCCAGGCGGGCGCTCGGCGACGGGCTGCTCACCAGCGACGGCGACGTCTGGAAGAAGCAGCGCCGGACCATCCAGCCGGTGTTCCAGCCCAAGCGGATCGCGCGGCAGGCCTCGGTCGTCGCGAACGAGGTCGAAGGTCTCGTGAAACGCTTGCGGGACACCGAGGGACCGGTGGAGATCCTGCACGAGATGACCGGGCTGACCCTCGGTGTGCTCGGCAAGACCCTGCTCGACGCGGACCTCGGCGGGTTCACCTCGCTGGGGCATTCGTTCGAAGCCGTGCAGGACCAGGCGATGTTCGAAGCGGTGACCCTGAGCATGGTCCCGGAGTGGGCGCCGCTGAAGAAGCAGCGGCGGTTCCGGGAGTCGCGGGACGACCTCCGCCGCATCGCCGAAGAGCTCGTCGAGCAGCGGCTGGCGAACCCGGTGGAGAACGGCGAGGACGTGCTGTCGCGTCTCATCGCGACCGACGGGACCCGCGAGCAGATGCGGGACGAGCTGATCACCCTGCTGCTGGCCGGGCACGAGACGACGGCGAGCACCCTGGGCTGGGCGTTCCACCTGCTCGACGAACATCCCGAGGTCGCGGCGAAACTGCGGGCCGAGGCCGACGCGGTGCTGGGCGACCAGTTGCCGACGCACGACGACCTGCACCGGCTGCCGTACACGTCGAGGGTCGTCGAAGAGGTCATGCGGCTGTATCCGCCGGTGTGGCTGCTGCCGCGGGTGGCGCAGGCCGACGACGAGATCGGCGGCTACCACATCCCCGCCGGCTCCGACGTCGTCGTCGTGCCCTACACGCTGCACCGGCATCCGGCGTTCTGGCCGGAGCCGGAGAAATTCGACCCGGACCGGTTCGATCCGGACCGGCCGAGCGGGCGGCCCCGGTACGCCTACATCCCGTTCGGCGCCGGGCCGCGGTTCTGCATCGGCAACAGCCTCGGCGTGATGGAGGCCGTTTTCGTGCTGACGATGGTCCTGCGGGATCTCGAAATCAGGAAGCTCCCGGGGTACGACGTGGTCCCCGAGGCGATGTTGTCGCTGCGGGTCCGCGGCGGGCTGCCGATGACCGTGCACACCAGGAACAGGAGGTAGGTTCCGTGGATTCGGACGAACAGGTCAAGGTGTCCACTTTGGAGGCCTACGCGGACACGATCGTGCCGGGGGAGAAGCGATTCCCCGGCGACCACGCGATCGCCGGCGCCTCGGAGGGACCGGGCGCGGTCGTCGCGGGCGCGCTCGAACTGCTGCACACCGAGGCGACCGGGGTGACCGTCGGGCTGCCGTATCTGGCGCAGTCCCTCAACGATCACGCGAAGGTCTACGCCAAGGAACACGACCTCACACTGGACGAGTCGCTGCCGTCGTTCGTCGCACTGTCCTTCGCGGACAGGACGGCGCTCGTGCGGTCGCTGACCGCGCCGGGGCATCCGGAGAAGGACGGCTGGGTCAGCCTCGCCTTGTTCTGCAACATGTCCTTCGACAGCGCGGCGCACAAGCACACCGCCGAAGCCATCGCCGAAGGCCACCCCGGCCTGCTGGCTATGGGCTACACCGCGCCGGACGAGGACGGCCTCTGGCGGTTCCCGAAGTTCTCCTACCGCCGCGAAGTGGCGCGACTCCACCCCGACACCACGCCTTCCGGGAGCCCCGCATGACTGCCTACGACAAGACCGACGTCGTCATCGTCGGCAGCGGTTTCGGCGGCTCGATCCCCGCCTACCACCTGGCGGCGGGCGGCGCCAAGGTCACCGTGCTGGAACGCGGGCCGTGGCTGGAGGCGAAGGAGTTCGAGCACGACTACCTGCTCGGCTCGTCCTACACCAGGGCGTTCGACTTCGTCGTCGGCGACGGGATGAGCGTGCTGGGCGGGAACTGCGTCGGCGGCGGCAGCGTGGTGTACTTCGCCGCGATGCCGCGCGCGCCGAAGTTCGTCTTCGAGCGTCACGGCAGCATCGGCCGCCGTATGTGGCCTTCGGCGATCACCCGGGACTCGCTGGAACCTTGGTACGACCGGGTTTCCGATTCGCTCCCGGTGTCCAAACAGGACTGGAACGACGTCTCGTACGCGGGCGGGCTGTGGGGGGCGTTCTGCAACCACTCCGGCCGGACCGCCAACCCGGCGCCGGTCGCGGTGGACAACGACCGGTGCGTGAACTGCAACTTCATGATGGCGGGCTGCCGGTTCGACGCGAAACGCTCGCTGCTGACCAACTACCTGCCCGCCGCGCTCGCGCACGGCGCGCGGATCCGCCCGCTGCACGAGGTCCAGCGGATCGAGCGCATCGACGACGGCGACTACCGCGTGCACTTCAACACCGTCGACGACTCCGACTACCGCGTGCAGACCGGCAGCGGGACGATCGACGCGAAGATCGTCATCATCGCCGCCGGCGCCGGGGCGACCCCGGTGATCCTTCAGCGTTCGGAATCGGCGCTCGGCGAGATGCCGCACGCCGTCGGCCGGTACTTCTCGGGCAACGGTGAGCGGCTCAACACCGCGATCATCAACGAGGAGCGGGTCCGCGAGGTGCTCGGGCTGTCCCGTGAGGACGGCAAGGTCTACGAGGCCAACCACATCGGCAAGGGCCCGACCGTGGCGAACTGGGACAAGCTCGACGGATCGCTGCCGGAGTACGAGCGGTACTCCCTGGAGCAGCTGTACTTCCCGCCCGGGCTCGGCACCATTCTCGCGCAGGTGCCCGACGGTGACGAACCGCGCTGGTTCGGGGCGCAGAAGAAGGAGATCCTGAAGCAGTGGGCCTCCTGGCTGACCATCTTCCTGATGACCGAGGACGACAACGAAGGCGTCTTCGGCACGCCGCCGCCCACCGGCAACGCCTACCGCATCTCACAGCAGATGCTCGGCCGCGGCCCGCTGAAGTACGACCCGACGCCGAACACCCTGCACGGCTGGTCGCTGGCCGACGCGGAATGCAAGGAGATCCTGGAGAAGGACGGCCTGGCGAAGGTGGCGCCGTGGACCAACGACGTCGTCGGCGCGTACACCGTGCACCCGCTGGCTTCCTGCCGGATCGGTGACGACCCGGAGACCTCGGCGCTGCACCCGAACCACGAGCTCCGCAACCACCCCGGGATCTTCGTGACCGACAGCGCCTCCGTGCCGGGCGCGCTGACGGTGAATCCGGCGATGACGATCGCCGCGCTGGCCGAACGGTCGGTGCCGGGGATCGTGCGGGCGCTCCAGGCGCGCGGCGTCGACGTCTCCTACGGCGCTCCGGCCCCGGACGGGTCCATCACCGGGCGGCGGGCGGTCAGCAAGCTGTCGCTGGTGGCCGGGAGCTGATCATGGCGCCCAGGCTGGTGCGGCTCGCGCTGCGGCGGGTGCTGCGCGAAGTCCGGCACGTCCGGCCGATTCCCTTCGGCCGGGCGTCCGGGCTCGTGCGCGACGTCTACCGTCAGCTGGAACGGGACTTCGGCATGCTGGCCCCGCCGGTGGCGCTGCATTCGCCGTCTCCTCCGGTGCTCGCGGCGAGCTGGGCGATGCTGCGGGAGTCGCTGGTGGCGGCGGGGGAGACGGGCCGGGCGGACCGGGAGGTCGTCGCTTCCCTGGTGTCACAGGCGAATTCGTGTCCGTACTGTGTCGAAGTGCACGGGATGGCGCTGAGCTCGCTCGGACGCTCTTCGGAGGCTTCGGCGATCGCCGCGGGCCTTGCCGTTTCGGATCCTCTGGCCGGTGAGCTGTCGCCCGCCGCCCGGGCGGAGCTGACCGCGGTCGCGTTCACGTTCCACTACCTGAACCGGGTGGTGAGCGTGTTCCTCGGGCCGTCGCCGCTGCCGTCGACCGTGCCGGATTCCGCACGGGCGAAGGCGAAGGCGGTCTTGGGACGGTTCCTCCGGCCCGGCGAGGGAGCCACGCCGGGCGAGGCGCTGGAGCTGGTTCCGGCGGGCTCGCGGGACTTCTCCTGGGCGGCGGGGAATCCGTTCGTCGAGGACGCCTTCGCGCGTGCTGCCGCGGTGTTCGGCTCGCTGGCGGTTCCTTCGGCCGCGCGGGAAGTCGTGACACGGGAACTGTCCACATGGGACGGCTCCCCGCCGGGGCTGAGCCGTTCGTGGGCCGCCGCGGCGGGCGATCCCGTCGTGCGGCTGGCTTTGGTGGTCGCGAAAGCGCCCTACCAGGTCGACGACGCCCTGGTCGCGGCGGCGGGTTTGGACGATCGAGAACTGGTCGAGCTGGTGGGGTGGGCGAGTTTCGCCGCCGCCGCTCACTGTGTCTCGCTGACCCCTTCCCGCATTTAGTCCGCCGAATGCGGTGGTTTCCGACGCCATGAACGGTCCGTTCCTTGCGAATTCCGCAAGGAACGGACCGTTCATGGCGCTGGGGACCGCCTTCAACAACATGAGAGAAGACCGTCGGCCCGGATCGGGGTCATGCTTGACCGGACTGCAGATGCGGACGGCCGCCGTGTTTCTGAGGACAGAACCCGGCGCCGGAACCGGATTCCGAGACTTGAGTGGTTGAGAGCTAGGGGAGTGCGGTGGCATGAGCGTTGAGCGGATTTCGATTGTCGGTATCGGTCTCCGATACCCGGACGCCGGTTCCCCGGACGAACTGTGGGAGAACGTCCTCGCCGGCCGTCGGGCGTTCCGGAGACTGCCCGACGAGCGGATGAACCGCGAGGATTACTACTCGCCCGACCCCAAGGCCCCGGACCGTTTCTACGCCCAGAAGGCCGCGGTCCTCCGCGACTACGAGTTCGACCGGATCAAGTACAAGGTCGCGGGCAGCACGTTCCGGTCGACCGACACCACGCACTGGCTCGCCCTCGACGTCGCCGCGCAGGCCCTGGCGGACGCGGGTTTCCCCGAGGGCGAAGGACTTCCGCGGACCGCGACCGGCGTGGTCATCGGCAACAGCCTCACCGGCGAGTTCTCGCGCGCCAACATCATGCGGCTGCGCTGGCCGTACGTGCGCCGCACGGTCGCGGCCGCGCTCGCCGAGCGCGGCTGGGCCGAGGGCGACACCGCCGAGTTCCTCCACGACCTCGAAGCGCAGTACAAGGCGCCGTTCCCGGAGATCGACGAGGACACGCTCGCGGGCGGCCTGGCGAACACGATCGCCGGCCGCGTCTGCAACTTCTTCGACTTCGGCGGCGGCGGGTTCACCGTGGACGGTGCTTGCTCGTCTTCGCTGCTTTCCGTGGTCACCGCGGCGAACGCGCTGTCCGAGGGCGACCTCGACGTCGCGATCGCGGGCGGTGTCGACTTGTCGATCGACCCGTTCGAGGTGATCGGTTTCGCCAAGACCGGCGCGCTCGCCAAACGCGAGATGAAGGTCTACGACGCCGACTCCAACGGCTTCTGGCCCGGCGAGGGCTCCGGCATGCTCGTGCTGATGCGCGAGGAGGACGCGATCGCGCAGGGCAAGCGGATCTACGCCTCCATCGGCGGCTGGGGTGTCTCCTCCGACGGCAAGGGCGGCATCACGCGGCCCGAGGCGTCGGGTCACCGCCTCGCGCTCAAGCGGGCGTACGAGAAGGCCGGGTACGGCGTCGAGACCGTGTCCTACTTCGAGGGCCACGGCACCGGGACCGCGCTGGGCGACGCCACCGAGATCGAGGCGCTCTCCACCGCCCGCCGCGACGCGGACCCGCTCGCCGACCGCGCCGCGCTGAGCACGATCAAGGGCAACATCGGCCACACCAAGGCCGCGGCGGGCGTCGCCGGGCTTATCAAGGCCACCCTGGCGGTCTACCACCAGGTCATCCCGCCCGCGACCGGCCACTTCGAACCGCACGAGTCGCTGGTCGGCGACTCCGCGCGGATGTACGTCCCGGCCGAGGCCGGGCTGTGGCCGTCGGACCACCCCGTCCGCGCGGGTGTCTCCGCGATGGGCTTCGGCGGCATCAACTCGCACGTCACCGTCACCGAAGCGCCGGGCGCGGCGCGGCGCAAGGAACTCGACGAGAAGACCCGGTCGCTGGTCGCCGGACGGCAGGACAGCGAGCTGCTGCTGCTCGACGCCGACGACGCGGCGTCGCTGCGCGGCCGGGTGACCGGGCTGCTGGAGGTCGTGCCGAGGCTTTCGTTCGCGGAGCTCGCGGACCTCGCCGGGACGCTTTCCGCGGAACTGTCCGGAAAATCGGTCCGCGCCGCGGTCGTCGCGACCAGCCCGGAGGACGCCGAGCGCAAGCTGGCCAAGCTCCTCGATCTCCTGGGCGAGGGCGAGCCGGAGGTCTTCTCGGCAGGCGATGGCATCTTCGCCGGCGCCCGCTCCAAAGACCCGAAGGTCGGGTTCCTGTTCCCCGGCCAGGGTTCCGGGCAGGGCACGGTCGGCGCGGTGCGCAAACGCTTCGCCCACGCCGACGACATCTACCGCGCCGCCGGGCTTTCGACGGGTGCGGACCAGGTCGCCACCGACGTCGCGCAGCCGCGCATCGTCACCGGTTCGCTCGCCGGGCTCCGCGTGCTCAAGAGCCTCGGCATCGAGGCGCAGACGGCCGCCGGGCACAGCCTCGGTGAGCTGACCGCGCTGCACTGGGGCGGCGCGCTCACCGAACGCGAAGTCCTCAAGCTCGCGAAGATCCGCGGCAAGGTGATGGCGACCGCGAGCGACGGAAACGGTGCCATGGCGGGGATCGCCGCCACCCCGGGCGTCGCCGAACGGCTCGCCGAGGGCGAAGAAGTCGTCATCGCGGGCTACAACGCGCCCGAGCAGACCGTCCTTTCCGGACCGTCGGAGGCGATCGACCGGGTCGTCGCGCGTGCCCGCGCGGAGGGTTTCACCGCCACCCGCATCAACGTCTCGCACGCCTTCCACTCGCCCGCGGTCGTCCCGGCCGCCGAGGCGATGACCGAGGAACTCACCGCGTTCGACTTCGCCCGGCTCGACCGGCCCGTCGTGTCCACGGTGACCGGTGACGTCCTGCACGCCGCCGAGGACCTGCGCGATCTGCTGCGCGACCAGGTCGTCCTGCCGGTGCGTTTCCGTGAGGCGGCCGCGAAGGTCGCCGAGCGCAGCGACCTGGTGATCGAGGTCGGCCCCGGCCGGGTCCTCACCGGGCTGTTCGGCGAGATCGCGCCCGGCACGCCGGTGCTCGCGATCGACACCGACAGCCCGACGCTGGCCGCGGTGCTGAAGGTCGCCGGTGCCGCGTTCGCGTTCGGTGTCCCGCTGGAGACCTCCGCGCTGTTCGCCGGGCGGGTCGTGCGGGCACTTCCGGTGGACGGCGAGTTCTCCTTCCTCGCCAGCCCGTGCGAGGCCGCGCCGTCGATCGGTGCGGAACTGGCCCGCGACCGCGTCGCCGATCCCGCCGAAGCCACGGCGGGCGAGGCCTCGGAGAACGGCGGCAGCAGCACGCTCGACCTGCTGCGCAAGCTCGCCTCCGAGCGGGTCGAACTGCCGCTCGAAGCGGTCACCGCCGACACGCATCCGCTCGACGACCTGCACCTGTCGTCGATCACCGTCGGCCAGCTGGTCAACGACGTGACCCGCGCGCTCGGCCGCCCGGCGCTGGAGGGCATGCCGAACTTCGCGACCGTCTGTCTCGGCGAACTCGCCGAGATGATCGACGAACTCGCGCAGACCGCCAAACCCGCCGACGGCAACCAGGCCGAGGTCACCGGTGTCGGACCGTGGGTCCGGCCGTTCGCGGTCGAGTACGTCGTCGCGCCGAAGCCGGCGCCCGACCTCACGCCGGGCATCTCCACCGCCGAATGGACGGCGTTCGCGCCCGACGGCCATCCGCTGAAGGAGCCGCTGCGCGCGGCGCTGGCGGGCGCGGGTGTCGGCGACGGTGTCCTCCTGTGCCTGAACGAGGACAGCGACGCGGACGACGTCGGGCTGTTCCTGGACGCGGGCCGCGCGGTGCTGGCCGCGCCCAACGGCACGCGGTTCGTCGTGGTGCAGCACGGACTCGGCGCTTCCGGCCTGGCGAAGACGCTGCGGCTGGAGGACCCGTCGGCCCGCACCACGATCGTCGATCTCGCCGACGTCAACCCGATCGATCCCGAGGCCGTCGGCGCCGCGGTGTCCACCGTGGTCACCGAGGTCGCGGCGACGAACGACTTCAGCGAGGTCCGCTACGACTCCGCCGGTGTCCGCACGGTGCCGAAGCTCGGCGCCCTGACCCCCGCCGAGGCGGAGGGGACACCGCTGGGCACCGACGACGTCCTGCTCGTCACCGGCGGCGGCAAGGGCATCACCGCGGAGAGCGCGTTGGCGCTGGCCAAGGACTCCGGCGCGAAACTGGCGCTGCTCGGCCGGAGCGACCCGGCCGACGACGCCGAACTGTCGGAGAACCTCGGGCGCATGGCCGCGGCGGGCATCACCTACCGCTACGAGCGCGCCGACGTCACCGCCTCCGCGCAGGTGGCCGACGCGATCGGCCGGATCCAGACCGAGTTCGGCCCGGTCACCGCGGTGCTGCACGGCGCGGGCCGCAACGAGCCCGCCGCGCTGTTCTCCTTGACCGAGGAGAGCTTCCGCAAGACCCTCGCGCCGAAGATCGGCGGCCTCAACGCCGTCCTCGACGCCGTCGACAAGGACAAGATCAAGCTGCTGGTCACCTTCGGCAGCATCATCGGACGGGCGGGCCTGCGCGGTGAGGCGCACTACGCCACGGCCAACGACTGGATGACCGAACTGACCGTGCGCTTCGGCCGCGAACACCCGAGGGCACGGGCGATCGCGCTGGAATGGTCGGTCTGGTCCGGGACCGGGATGGGCGAAAAGCTCGGTGTCGTCAGCGCTTTGATGCGCGACGGCATCACCCCCATCCCGACCGAGGAGGGCATCGAGATCCTCCGCCAGGTCGTCGGCGATCCGGCCGCCCCGTCGGTACTGGTCGTCTGCGGCCGTACCGCGGGGCTGGCCACCCTGCCGGTGGAGAAGCGCGAACTGCCGCTGACCCGTTTCGTGGACCGCGCCGTGGTGCACTACCCGGGTGTCGAGCTGATCACCGAGGCCGACCTCTCCGCGGGCAGCGACCCGTACCTGGCCGACCACCTGCTCGACGGTCAGCTGCTGTTCCCGGCGGTGATCGGCATGGAGGCGATGACCCAGGTCGCCAAGGCCGCGCTGGGTGCGGAAACCCTGCCGGCGCCGGTGTTCTCCGACGTCGAGTTCCTGCGCCCGATCATCGTCTCGCCGGGCGGGTCGACCACGATCCGGCTCGCCGCGCTGGCCAGGGACGCCGAAACGGTGGACGTGGTGCTGCGCAGCGGCGAGACCGGGTTCAGCGCGGATCACTTCCACGCCCGGCTGCGGTTCTCCCGGCCGGACCCGCTCGGCGAGACCGTCGTCCGCGACGTCGCGCTGCCGCCGGTCCCGGTCGACCCGACGACCGAGCTGTACGGCACGGTTCTCTTCCAGGGCAAGCGATTCCAGCGCGTCACTGGCTACCGGCGGGCGAGCGCGCGGCACGCGGTCGCGGAGATCGCGACCGGCGCCGAGGTCGACTGGTTCGCGCCGTTCCTCCCGCAGGAACAGCTCCTGGCCGATCCGGGCACCCGCGACGCGATGATGCACGCGATCCAGTGCTGCGTGCCGGACGCGACCCTGCTGCCGCAAGGGATCGAGCGGCTGTACCTGGCCGAGCCCGGCGAGCAGGACCCGGAGTACGTGCTCCTCGACGCCCGCGAGCGTTCGCAGGACGGCGACAGCTACGTCTACGACCTCGACGTCCGCAACCCGGACGGGAAGCTCGTCGAACGGTGGGAAGGGCTGAAGCTGCGCGCGGTCCGCAAGCGCGACGGTGAAGGACCTTGGGTCCCGTCGATGCTCGGGTCCTATTTGGAGCGTTCCGTCGAACGGCTGCTCGGCTCGTCCCGCGCGATCGTCGTCGAACCGGACCCGGTGGGCGTTTCCGTGGAGACCACGCCGGAACGGCGGGCGCAGACGGCCTTGGCCGCCGGCCGAGCCGTCGACACCCCGCTCGACATCCGCTACCGCCCGGACGGGAAACCGGAGGCCGACGGCGTCGAGGTGAGCGCGTCGCACAGCGCCGGCCTCACCCTGGCGATCACGGGCACCGGACGGATCGCGTGCGACGTCGAGACGGCGATCGAGCGGACGCCGGAAGACTGGGCGGGCCTGCTCGGCGAGGACCTGCTCTCGGTGGGCGAACTGCTCGCCGCGGACGCCCGCGAGCCGCTTTCGGTCGCGCACACCAGGGTCTGGAGCGCGCTGGAATGCGTGCGCAAGACCGGAGACATGACACAGGCGCTCACCGTGCACCGGGTCGACCCGGACGGCTGGGCGGTGCTTTCCCACGGCAGTGCCCGCATCGCCACCTGGGTGACGACCGTCAACGACCGGACCGATCCCGTCGTCTTCGCGGTGCTCCAGGGAGAGGAGAACTGACATGGCCGACTACTACGAGATCCTTCACACGGTCGGGTTCGAGGAGACCAACCTGGTCGGCAACGTCTACTACGTGAACTACGTGCGCTGGCAGGGCCGGTGCCGCGAGATGTTCCTGAAGGAGAAGGCTCCCGCGGTGCTCGAAGAGGTCCGCCACGACCTCAAGCTGTTCACGCTCAAGGTCGACTGCGAGTTCTACGCGGAGATCACCGCGTTCGACGAGCTGTCCATCCGGCTGCGGCTGGAAGAGCTGACCCAGACCCAGATCCAGTTCACCTTCGACTACGTCCACCTCACCGACGAGGGCGAGCGGCTGGTGGCCCGCGGACGGCAGCGGATCGCGTGCATGCGCGGCCCGAACACGGCGACGGTGCCCAGCAGGGTGCCCGAACAGCTGCGCGAGGCGCTGGCCCCGTACACGGTCGATCGCAAGGGAGAGTGACGTGGGCAGCGAGGAAGAGCCCAAGCGGCCGGTGCTGAAACGCCTGCCGACCCCCGCGGCCCGGCGCCGGTTGTCCGCGCAGGCCGGGCTGCGGGAGGTGATGGGCCAGTTCGCCACCGGCGTCACGGTGCTGACCGCCGGCGGCGAACGGGCCCACGGGATGACCGCCAACGCCGTCACCTCCGTGTCGCTGGAACCGCCGATGGTGCTGTGCTGCGTTTCCCGCGCGGCCCGGATGCACGAGGCGATCGTGACGGCGGGCTCGTACGCGGTCACGGTCCTGGCCTCGGACCAGAAGGACCTGGCGAAGTACTTCGCGGACTGGCGCCGCCCGGCCGGGCTCGCGCAGTTCGACTCGGTGGACTGGACGGCGGGGCCGCAGACCGGCGCCCCGCTGCTCGACGGCGCGCTGGCGTGGCTGGAATGCGAGCTGGCGGAGGTCTACGAGGGCGGTGACCACTCGATCTTCCTCGGCAAGGTGGTCGCCTCCAGCCGCGGCACGGCACAGGACTCGCTGGTCTTCTACAGCGGCGGCTACCACCAGATCGACGGCCGGGTACGGGCATCGGCCTAAAGGGAGAGGAACTGTCATGACCACCACCAACGAACCCACCACGCCCGCCCCGGCCCTCTCGCCGGAGCGGCCGCCGGTGGTCACCACGATGCCCCGGCTCGGACGGGGGGTGTGCTGGCGCGACATCGTGCGCGAGATCGAGATGGACGAGCTCGAGCGCGAGGCCCGGCTGAAGGAGGCGGCGTGACCCTGCAAGGCGATCCGGGCGCCCAGCGCACGGACGAGTCCGAGGTGGTGCCGCTGCCGGAAGACCGGCTGCGGCGCCCCCGGATCCCGAGGGCGACCGACGGGCAGGTGATCCCGCTCGCCCGCGGCGCCGAACCGGTGCACCCGCCGGAACCGACGATGCCGTTGCTGCGCACGCAGCGCGACGAACTGCGCGAGCACATCGTCGACGGACGGCTCGACGGCGTCCGTCGGCAGCACTCGCTCGGCAAGCACACCGCGCGGGAACGGCTGGATCTGTTGCTGGATCCCGATTCCTTCACCGAGATCGAGCTGTACCGGCGGCATCAGGCGAGCGGGCTCGGGCTGGCGGAGAACCGGCCGTACACCGACGGCGTCGTCGCCGGCTCGGGCACCATCGACGGACGGCGCGTGTTCGTCTACGCGCAGGACTTCACCGTCTTCGGCGGTTCGCTCGGCGAGGCGCACGCGGCGAAGATCCACAAGGTGATGGACCTGGCGATCGCCACCGGGTCCCCGCTGATCGGGCTCAACGACAGCGGGGGAGCGCGGATCCAGGAAGGCGTCATGGCGCTCAACGGCTACGGCGGCATCTTCCGCCGTCAGGTCGAGGCGTCCGGCGTCATCCCGCAGATCAGCGTGGTGCTGGGGCCGTGCGCGGGCGGAGCGGCGTATTCGCCCGCGCTCGCGGACTTCGTCTTCATGGTGCGCGACACCGCCCGCATGTACCTGACCGGGCCGGACGTCGTCGAGACCGTGACCGGGGAACGCGTCAGCCACGACGAACTGGGCGGCGCGGACGTGCACGGCGCGTCGTCCGGGGTGGCGACCGTGGTGCACGACGACGAGGAGACCTGCCTCGCCGACGTCCGCTACCTGGTGTCGCTGCTGCCGTCGAACTACCTGGAGCCGGCGCCGCGCGAGCCGTCGCAGGACGCGGGCAAGGACCGGCGGCCGCGGTTCGCGGAACTCGTCCCCGTGGAGCCGAACAAGCCCTACGACATGCGGGACGTGTTCGCGGAACTGGCCGACGACGGCGAGTTCTTCGAGCTGCACGAACGCTGGGCGCAGAACGTGCTGTGCGCGCTCGCGCGGGTCGACGGGCGTGTGGTCGGCCTGGTCGGCAACCAGCCGGTGGTGTTCGCCGGCGTGCTCGACGGCCCGGCCTCGCAGAAGGCGGCGCGGTTCGTGCGGTTCTGCGACGCGTTCAGCATCCCGCTGGTGACCCTGGTGGACGTCCCGGGCTTCCTGCCCGGGGTCGAGCAGGAGCATTCCGGGATCATCCGGCACGGCGCGCAGCTGCTGCACGCCTACTGCGAGGCGACCGTGCCGCGGATCCAGGTCATCCTGCGCAAGGCCTACGGCGGCGCGTACATCGTGATGGACTCGCGGTCCATCGGGACCGACCTGTCGCTGGCGTGGCCGACCAACCAGATCGCCGTGATGGGCGCCGAGGGCGCGGTCAACGTGCTGTTCCGCAAGGATCTCGCCGCGGCGCCGGACCCGGACGCGCTGCGCGCGCACCTGGTCGCCGAGTACACCGAGGAGTTCATGAACCCGCAGTATTCGGCCGAACGCGGGCTCGTCGACGACATCATCGACCCGGCCGACACCCGCTCCGCCGTCGCACGGGCGCTGGACATGCTGCAGGACAAGCGAAAGGCGGCGCCCCAGCGCAAGCACGGCAACCACCCGATCTGAACGGGGGAACCATGTCACCGTCCGAAATGGACAGTGCGCCGCTCTTCCGGGTTCTGCGGGGGGACCCGGAAGACGCCGACCTGGCGGCGCTCGTCGCCGTCTTCACCGCGCTCGCCTCGGCCGCGCTTCCGGCGCCCGCCGCGCCCGCTCGTTCCGCCTGGTCGCCTCTCGCTTCGGCGACCTGGCGCACCTCGACCCTGCGCTGATTCGGACGACACGCGTGACTGGACGGACGACACGTGTGATCAGACGGACGACTCATGAGTCGTCCGTCTGATCACACGTGTCGTCCCTCTGATCACGAGTGTCGTCCGTCTGATCACGCCGCGGTGACGGTGGTGAGCCGGCGTGTCGCCTCGGCTTCCCGCCGCGGCGGATACGTGCTGTGCCACGGATGCACCGCGACGTAAAGGATCTCGCCGTCGAGCACGGCCTCCAGCCCCGTTCTCTCGCCCGGGGCGAACGAACCGCCACAGGCCGCGCAGGACCGCTGACGATCCGCGGCGCTCACGGCCGGTCCCGTTGCTCGGGGACGGCGGGGTCGGGCCATGTCAGGCCCAGCAGGTCGACGTCGAGCTCGTCGTCGGCGTAGATCTCGTACGGGTCGAGGCGTTCGGTCATGGTGTGCTCCTTGGGTTTCCGGGGTACCACAAGGGCACTACCGGGACCCCCGCACCGGCGACTTGTGCTTTGCTCATCGGGATCTCCAGCCGTCTTCGAGCGTGCCACGACCGGACCCCGATCGGAGGGGGTCATCCTTGGTTGTCAAGTGAGCTCTTCATCGAAGGCCGGGAGGAACGTCATGACGGCACAGGTGCGAATTTGGGTCGTGACCGATGATTTCGACCCGAGCGGGATCGCCGACGCCGACGCGGCGGCGTTCGTCCCGGAGCCGAGGCAGCCGGCCGAGAACGAGTTCCCGGCCGACCACATCGTGCTCGGCTACAACTAGCGGACATGAGCCACGACCAGGGAAGACGGCAAGGACAAAGAAGACCACCGGGTATACCGCGCGAGAGAATGAAGTTCACCCGCGACCCGGCGAGACCTCTAGGAGGCCTTCGGATGGCTATGCGCCTCCAGCTCACGTCGGGTCTGCAGGTGCTCGAAGAATGGGCGATCAACGCTCCCCAGGCCGATCGCAATGTTATCTACGAAGCTCTTTTCGCGGTAGCCGACGGATCCGCTTTTCTCATCTACGACATTTTCGGAGATGGCCGGGATCCGCATCAGTTCATCATTCTGGTGAAACACGACCTCGTCATCAGGATAAGCCTCAGACGCACCGATTCCTCGTTCGAGATCGTGTACATCGGCGCGCTGGAGCACGGGACGCCCGCCGCGGCGTGGGCCGAGGACTCCGACGGTAGCTGACCCGCCGGACCGGCGGGTGAGCCCGAAAGAACCAGGTCTCGTACCGCCGAACGGAGCAGTGACGGGACTTGTACCGGCAGCCTTTCGCAGCAAGGGATCGTGTGTTCCTCACCTTGACATCGTCCGCTTCGGCGTGAAATTCTTCCCGTGTTTGCGGATGGGGAAATAACGCCGGGTCGAAATTGCGTTTATCGAGGTCTGGAGGCATGAAAGATGTCGTCACCTGAATTCCCGGGATTGGACGTTTCCACACGGGTACGCGCGCGTGACATCCAGATGGCCGGGGTCGCCGACGTCCGTCGCCGGGTGCTGATGATCTCCGGCGCGATCGACACCACCGACCACGACGTCTCGGTCAGCGTCAACCTGCCGGAACCGGGTCGCTGGCAGGTGATCAAGTCCGAGACCAACCTGACCGACAAGACCTGGGTCGCGATGCAGGTCGTCACCGACGAGGACTCGACCTTCGTCGACGACGCCGACACCTTGGTGCTTTCCCGGCAGTTCTCCAAGTCCTTCATGACGCCGGATCAGCGCCGCCTCACCTTCTACGACGGCGAGGTCCGGCCGGGCGAGGCCGTGCTGAAGGTGTACTCGCTGGACGCGGGCGGGCGGAAGCCGACCTACTCCTACTCCCGCTACAGCCCGATCGCGACCGACACCGCCGAGCAGTCCCGGCAGACCCTGGACGAAATGATCAGCAACGGGATGAAGCAGCGCCCCGTGATCGAGCTGATCGTCCCGGTGACCGTGATCGGCTGAGTACGCCGGTGATCACCTTCGTCCCGGAGCCCCATCTGCTCGAATCGCCGCGCGGACGGGAATGGCCGGTCCTCCCGGCCACCCGCGCGGCCGCCACCCCCGAGCCACCCGCCGGCGCCGACGTCGTCATCGTCGGCGCGGGGCCCGCCGGGCTCGCGGTAGCGTCCGCGTTGTGGCACCACGGTGTCCGCGACATCGTCGTCGTCGACCGCGACGGGCGTCCCTGCGGCCGGTTCTTCGACCGCGTCGACCTGCTCGGCCAGCGCGTGCTGCGGTCGCCGTACGAACACCACCCCGGAGTCGAGGGCTACCGGGACTGCGAACTCCTCGACTTCGCCCGGCTGCACTGGTCGGTGCTGACCCCGGTGGAGCGCCGCGAGATCCGGATGGCGCAGGCCGGGCATCGCTCGGTCGTCCCCGTCGACGTCTTCGAGGCCTACTGCCGTCATCTCGCCGCGAGCCATCACGTCACCGAGCGGACCTGGCGCGGTTCGGTCCGTGAAGTCCTGCCGACGGCGGACGCGGTCACCGTGCGCGCCGACCGGTTCTCCGTCACCGCGCGCCACGCGGTGCTGTGCCTCGGCGAGGAGCGCCGGTCCGCGCCGGACACCTGGTGGGGAGGCGGCTATCCGCCGCGCGGCGTGAGCTACTGGGACGAACCCGTTCCCGCGGAAGGAAAACGGCTCGCCGTCGTCGGCGCGGGCCTCACCGCCGCGCATCTGATCTCCACCGGGCTCGCCCAAGGCCGCGAAGTGCACTGGGTGGTCCGTGAGACCGGCGAACGCTACCAATGCGCCGACGTCAACTCGTCGTTCTTCCGTCCCGAAGGCCGCGCCCGCTTCGACGGCGTGAGCTGGTCCGACAGGCTCGAACTGATGGGCCGTTTCCGCCGCGCGTCGATCATGTTCGAGTTCCGGCCGCTGCTCGAAGCGGCCGAAGCCGAAGGACGGCTGATCGTGCATCGCGGCAAGGCGATCACGAAGGTGACCCCGGGCGTCGGTCTCCACCTCGAAGACGGTTCGCGCGTTTCGGCCGACCACGTCGTCCTGGCGCTCGGCACCACGCCGTCGATCGGTGACGGCCTGATGCCCGACGAAGCCGTCCTCGACCGCGGCGGCTGGCCCACGCTGGACGAACGCACCTTCGCCTACGCCGGCGCGCCCCGGGTCTTCGCCGTCGGCGCGGCCGCCGGGATGGCATTGGGCCCGGCCGCCCGCAACATCGACGGCCACCGCGTCGCGACCGCGCGCGTCGCGGCCACCGTCGCCGAGAACCTGCGCCGGGACATCCCGCTGCGGACGGCCGCGAAGGACGTCGCCCGTGTCTGAGCCCTACGACTCCCGGTTCACCCTGCCCTCGATCGACGACGCCCCCTCGACCGAGGCGGGCGTGATCCTGATGGGCCTGGACGCCGAACGCCTGCTCGCCGGCGTCGGGCTCGCGCGGCTCGCCGACGAGCCCGCGCTGGTCGCCCTCGCCGTGGACCAGGCCCGGCACGACGCGCTCGACCTGAGCACCGGCGCGCTGGCCGAAGCCGGGATCCTGCGCTGGCGCGCGGTCCGCCCGTTGATCGAAGCAGGTCCGGAGATGACGTCCGCCGGTTCCCTGCGCAGAGAATGGGAACACACCACCGCGCGGGTCATCGCCACGGTTTCCGGGCTGGGACCGGCGTCGGTGGCGTGCCTCGCGGCCTGCTGGCTGCGGCGCGACGACGTCGACGAGTTCGCCGAACACGGGCGGGCACCGGAAAAGGGGAGCGGTACACACGATGTCCTATCTCGGGTCTTTGCCGACTGACGCCACCCTGCTGCAGGTCTTCCAGAAGTTCCCCGCGCCCGCGTCGAAACTGCTGGACTTCCACGAACTGATCATGCGGGCGCCGTCGGCGTTCGACGCGGGACAGCGGGAGCTCATCGCGGCCTACGTCTCCGGCGTCAACGATTGCCGGTACTGCCACGGGGTCCACACCGTCACCGCGGAGGCTTTCGGTGTGCCGGAAGGACTTCTGGCCGCCGCGCTGACCGATCTCGACTCCTCGCCCGTGGACGGGCGGATGAAGCCCGTGCTGGCCTACGTGGGCAAGCTGACGCGCACGCCGTCCCAGGTGACCGAAGAGGACGCCGAAGCCGTGTTCGCCGAGGGCTGGGACGAAGCCGCGCTGCACGACGCCGTGCTCGTATGCGCCCTGTTCAACTTCATGAACCGGATGGTCGAAGGCCTCGGGATCCGCGCCGACGCCGCGTACGCGCAGACCTCGGGCGTGCGGCTGAAGGAGGGCGGGTACGCCGGGCTGGCGCGCCTGCTCGCCGGGTGACTACGCCATCCGGGTCATGAATCCGGCGTGATGACCACAAGCGGTCACCTTGCTCCCCTGAGTCCAGCCGGGCACGGTCCGTGACCGGAAACGGCTCTCGCTACTCCATTCGGCGACCATGATCGCGGGGGTGGAGCAGTCGCGCGAACCGTCTGGCTTAGGCGAAAAGCACATTCCCGCGATGATGCATGGCACTGGTTGTGAACCGGCCCCGGGAAGCACGATTTCCTCATCGAAGGAAAACGCCGAAACGCCTGGGAGCCATTCGATGAAGAACGCTGTGACCGACAACGTCCGCTCGCTCTTCGCCGTCCAGGGAATCGACACCGATTCCGCGGGGAACCAGGTCGAGCTGGTGATCGACCGCTTCGACCACTGGACCAACCAGCCGCGTGGTGAGGTCTTCAACTGCTTCACCGGCGCCTGCTGCACCGCTCCGCCCCTGGCCGAGGCGAGCTGAGGGCACCCCTGCCGGCCGTTTCCCGAACGCGGGGAACGGCCGGTTCGTGCGTGGGAGGGAAACGTGATGAGCACAGCCAGGCCGAATCCGTGGCGCGTCCTCGGCGTGCTCTGCGTCGCGAACTTCCTCGTGCTGCTGGACACCACCATCGTCAACACCGCCGTGCCCGACATGATGACCGGGCTCGACGTCGGGATCGGCGAGATCCTCTGGATCCTCAACGGCTACCTGCTGGCACTGGCGTCGTTGCTGGTCTTCTTCGGCAGGCTCGGTGATCTGGCCGGACCGAAACGGCTGTTCGTGCTGGGGCTCGCGGTGTTCACCCTCGCCTCCGCGCTCTGCGCCCTCGCGGACGACCCCGCGTGGCTCATCGCCGCCCGTGTCGCGCAGGGGATCGGCGCGGCGATCCTGAGCCCGCAGGCGTTCGTGCTGATCGCGGCGATCTTCCCGGCCGAGCGCCGCGGCGCCGCGTTCGGCCTGTTCACCGCGGTCGCCGGGATCGCCGCCATCAGCGGGCCCACCCTCGGCGGGCTGCTGGTCACCCGGTTCGGCTGGCAGTCGGTGTTCCTGCTCAACGTCCCGGTCGGTCTCGCGGGCATCGTCCTCGCGCTGCGCGTGGTGCCGGACGCGCGGACCGGCAGGCCGCACCGGTTCGACGTCGTCGGGGTGCTGCTGGTGACCGCCGGCCTGGTCGGCGTCGTCTACGGCCTCATCGAGAAGACCGGGACGATCGCGGGCTTCACCGCCGGGATCGCCGCGCTGGCCGCGTTCGTCCTCTGGGAACGCGGGCGGAAGGATCCCCTGATACCGCTGGGGCTCTACCGTGACCGCGGCTACCGGATCGCCACCGTGCTCACCGGCGCGACGGCGTTCTCGATCGCCGGGTTCCTGCTGGTCTTCGTGCTCCTGACGCAGAACCTGCTCGGGATGAGCCCGCTGATGTCGGGCGTGGCCGCCCTGCCGTGGACGCTGGCGCTCAGCGCGGTCGCCCCAGTGGCGGGACGGCTGGCCGACCGTGTCGGCGGCCGCTGGCTGCTCGTGGGCGGGCTCGCGCTGTACGCGGCGGGAGTGACCGCGACGGCGTTGCTGCCGGACGAGAAGTCGACGGCGGCGGTCTTCCTCGTCCCGCTGATCGCCGTCGGTGTCGGGCAGGGGCTCGCGATCGCGCCCGCGACGACCGAAGCGCTCCGCGCCATCCCGCCGGACGCCGCCGGTGCCGCGTCGGGCGTGCTCAACACCGCGCGCCACGTCGGTTCGGCACTCGGCGCGGCCGTCGCGGGGGTGCTGTTCCAGGCCGGTCTCGCCGGCGGCGAACTCGCCGCGGCACGCACCACGTTCCTCATGCTGGCGGCCGTGCTCGCGGCCGCGGCGCTCCTCGCGGTGCGGGTTCCGGCCCTGACGACGGAAAGTCACCGACCGACTGCGGAATCCGTAGCTGTATGACCCTTTTGCCGTAGCGCCTCCGAAGTGGACCTGGCCGACTCACCACCCGAACGGTGGAACGCGTTCCGTCCGGGCGTGTTTATGTTGGGGCACGGGGGCGTGCGTGAAGGGGGCCGGCGCGATGGTGATCAGAGTTCTCGTGGCCGAAGACATGCACATCGTGCGGGGAGCGCTCGTCGCGCTGCTGCGGTTGGAACCGGACATCGAAGTGGTGTCCGAAGTGGCGTCCGGAGACGAGATCCTCACCGCCGCACGGACTTCCCGCACCCAGGTCGCGATCATCGACATCGATCTCCCCGGCAAGGACGGGCTCACCGCGGCCACCGAACTCCACGAACAGCTCCCCGAGGTCAGGACGCTGATCTTGACCAGCCTCGGCAGGCCCGGGACGCTCCGCCGCGCCCTGGCGGCCAAAGTGAACGGGTTCTTGTTGAAGGACGCGCCCGCGGAGAAACTCGCCAACGCCGTGCGCGGCGTGGCGGCCGGACGGCGGATGGTCGACGGCGATCTGGCGCTCGCCGCCTGGGACACCGTGGAATGCCCGCTGACCCCGCGGGAGATCGACGTCCTGCGGTTGACCGCCGAGGGCCGCGACACCCTGGAGGTGGCGGCGAAAGCCTTTCTCTCCACCGGAACCGTGCGGAACTACCTGACCACGATCGTTTCGAAGCTCAACGCGCGCAACCGGGTCGACGCCATCCGCATCGCCAAGGAGTCCGGCTGGATCTAGCCGGGCACCACCTCGTGTCGTCCGTCTGATCACGCGTGCCGTCCGTTGGTGTCCGATCTCGCCACAGCGGCTTCTCGCCGCGACGGCCCGCGGCCGTGATCAGGCGGACGACACGAGCTAGACGGGCACCACGGCGCGCAGCCGGAACCGGCCGTCCGCCTCGACCCCCGCGGTCAGCTCGCCGCCGAGCCCGGCGACCCGGTCGGACATGTTCGTGATGCCGCTGCCCGCAGCCTCGACCCGCACCGGCCGCTCCGGCTTCGGCGGCCGTCCGTTCTCGACGCCGTCGTTGACGATGTCCAGCGCGACCCCGTCGGCGATCCGCCGCACGGCGATCTCGCAGCGTTCGACCTTGCTGTGCCGCAACACATTCGTCACGCCCTCGCGCAGCACCACGGCCAGCACCGTCCGCACGGTCGGCGGCAGGTCCTCGTGCTCGATCTCCAGCCGCACCTGGACGTCGGCGGCCACCAGCACCGCCTGCGCCGACCGGGACTCCTGATCCAGCGACAGTTCGCGGTAACCGCTCGCCACCGAGCGGACGTCGGTCAGCGCCTGCCGGGTCAGCCCGAGGATCTCCAGCAGCTCGTCGGAGGCGCGGTCGGTGTCGATGTCCATGATCCGGCTGGTCAGCTCGCTCTTGAGCGCGATCGCCGACAGGCTCATCCCCAGCAGGTCGTGCAGGTCGCGGGCGAACCGCAGCCGCTCTTCGGCGACCGCGACCTCGGCGAGCCGCTTCCTGGTCTCGCCGAGTTCGGTCACCAGCCGGATCAGCCAGATGAGACCGAAGACCATCAGCCCGGTGTTCAGGATGGACGCGAAGCTGTAGAAGCCGCCGATGAAGTCGGTGCCGTACTCGATCCGGACCAGCACCACGCCGGCGGCGGTCATGGCGAACGCCGTCCACCCCAGCAGCGGCGGCAGCACCAGCAGCGCGGTGCCGGCGAACAGGCTGGGCAGGCTCACCCAGGTGCTCCCGAGCGGGATCAGCGGCAGGAAGGTCAGACAGGCCTGGACGAGCAGCAGCGCGTAACTCTGCCGTGACCGCAGCCGGACGTTCGGCCGGGCGAAATAGGACAGTTGCAGGGTGATCAGCGCGATGAGATAGCCGGCGGTGAACGCGATGTACCAGGTGTTCTCGGTCAGCGCGGTCCACAGGTCGTCGAACCCGGTCAGCATGAAGGCCCTGGCCATCGCGGACAGGCCGAAGAGGATGAAGACCACCGTCAGCGTCCACTGGACGTTCCTGGCGTCGATCCGGGACCAGTGGCCGGGTGCCTGGGCCAGCGCAGTCTCGGTGGGTTCGGCCTGGTCGGGCACCGGGAGCTCGGCGCGCAGCCGCCACCGGCCCGACGCGTCGGGACCCGCGTTCAGCGTCCCGCCGTGCCCGGAGACCTCGGCGGTCACCTCGCGCAGGCTCTCGGCCGTCTCCGCCGGGACGTCCTCGTGCGCCGTCCCGTCGTGGACGATCTCCAGCGCGACCTGTCCCGCGCTCTCGCGCACGGTGATCTCGCACTGCTCGACGCCGGTGTAGCGGAGCACGTTCGTGACGCCCTCCCGCAGCACCTTCGCCAGCAGCGTGCGCAGCTTCACCGGCAGCTTGACCTGTTCGAGGTCGAGCCGCACCGCGACGTTCGACGCCGAGAGCAGCGACACCGCGGTCCGCGACTCCTTGTCGAGCGAAAGCTCCCGGTACCCCCGGGCCACCGACCGCACGTCCGACAGCGTCCGCTGCGCGATCCCGGTGATCTCGGCGAGTTCCTCGCGGGCCCGGTCCAGCGACTTGCGCAGCAGCCGGTGCACGAGCTCGCCCTTGAGCGCGATCGCGGACAGGCTGAGCCCGAGCAGGTCGTGCAGGTCCCGCGCGAACGCCAGCCGCTGTTCGGCCACGGCCCGCCTCGCCAGTTCGGTCCTGGCCTGGTGCAGCTCCGTCACCAGCCTCGCGAGCCAGGTCAGCAGGTACACGACCAGCGCGTAGAAGATCGCGGTGATGCTGTCGAACACCGCGCCGAGCCACGTGTCGTCGTAGGTCCACAGGATCCACGTCGTCCCGGCCATGAAGACGGTGAACACCGTCCAGCCCGTCCTCGGCCGGAACAACAGCAGCGCGCTGCCCGCCGCGAGGGTGGTCAGGGAGCTCAGAGCCGCCTCGAAGTGCAGTGTCGGCAGGTAGGCGAGGCACGCCTGGACCACCAGCATGCCTTTCGCGAGCCTGGTGTCCAGGCGGACCGCCGGACGGCTGAAGTAGAGCAGCTGGATCGCCAGCACCGGGCCGACGTACAGCACCGCCAGCAGGCCCTGCCAGAAGTCGACCCCGGGGCGCAGCAGCACCGCGAGGAGACCGAACAGGCAGGAGTTGACGAAGACGACCGTGATGATCAGCCCGGCGAGGAACAGTGCTCTCCGGGGGCGCCGGTCGATCCCGGCGGTACCCAGAGGTTCGGCGGTCACCGCGAGCTGTTCCGGCACAGGCACCCCAGTGGTAACAGGAGACGTCTCTTCTTCGTTGTGCTTCGCCCTCGCGACGGCCGAGGCCGGGCGCCGCACGACCTTCCATCGCGGTGTATTCGGATCCTAACCCATGCTTGTTACCCCGGTTGATCCTTCCGGGTAAGGGAGAACGACGAACAAGGAGACGTTTTCCCCTCCGGGGACAGGGAAAATCCGGGCGGCCACCCGTGCGGGTGTGGGACGTTCGGACCCTGTGGACGATCTCGGAACACGCCACGATGGAAGACGTGAGGCGCGTCGGGGTTCCACTGTGTACGTCGGGTAGGCCGCCGCGTACGGCATCGTGTCCGCCACGCGGGGCGGGCTCCGACGGCGCGTGGGCGCCGGTGGCCCTAAGCTCCTCGCATGGCCAGGTATTTCGACGTACATCCGGAGAATCCGCAACGGCGCGCGATCGGACAGGTCGTCGACATCCTGCGCGAGGACGGGCTCATCGCGTATCCGACGGACTCCTGCTTCGCCCTCGGCTGCCAGCTGGGGAACAAACAGGGCATCGACCGCATCCGGAGCATCCGCAAGCTGGACGACCGCCACCACTTCACACTCGTGTGCCAGGACTTCGCCCAGCTGGGCCAGTTCGTGCACGTGGACAACGCGGTCTTCCGCGCGGTCAAGGCGTCCACGCCGGGGAGCTACACGTTCATCCTCCCGGCGACCAAGGAGGTCCCGCGCCGTCTGCTGCACGCCAAGAAGAAGACCGTCGGCGTGCGCATCCCGGACCACGTGGTGACCCAGACCCTGCTGGGCGAACTGGGCGAACCGCTGCTGTCGAGCACGCTGCTGCTGCCCGACCAGGAAGAGCCCATGACCCAGGGCTGGGACATCAAGGAGCGGCTGGAACACGTGGTGGACGCGGTGATCGACTCCGGCGACTGCGGGGTCGAGCCCACCACGGTCATCGATTTCTCGTCGGGCGAGCCGGAGATCGTGCGCCGGGGCGCCGGCGACACCTCGCGCTTCGAGTGACCGCGCGGGACCGGTGGCCCGGTCCCGCCGCGGACACGTCCTCAGTGGGTGACAAGCCCTTCGGTCTTCGACGGGGCCGACGGGATGTGGAACAGCCGGGTGAACAGCTCCAGCTTCGCCGGGTCGCCCTTGATGGCGACGGCGCCGCAGGTGAGCGCGCTCGTGGCGTCCAGTTCGCCGTTCAGCAGCTTGAGCATGAGCGGGCCGCGCGGCTCGATGACCAGGTCGGGCTCCGGATGCGGGCCCTCGCCCGCGGTCACCGCGCCGTCCTCGACCACCGCGTGGACGATCATCTGATCGCCGTAATGCAGCTCGAAAGCGCCCTGGACGCCGCGGGCGGCGTCCGGCTGGAACGTCGTGTACAGCGACAGGATGGCCGCGTCGAGGGTGAACAGGTCGTCGGCCGCCGGGTCGGTGAGCGAACGGGCGCCCCACAGGCCCAGCTGGAGCAGGATCTGGTCGAGGTCGTTGCCGTACTCGGTCAGCTCGTAGACCACGCCGGCGTCGAGCTGCGAGAGCACCCGGCGCTGGACGACGCCGTGCCGCTCGAGTTCGTTGAGCCGGGTCGACAGGATGCTCGTCGGGATCTTCGGCAGGCCCTGCTGCAGCTCGTCGAAGCGCTTCGGGCCGAGCACCAGGTCGCGGATCACGAGCAGGGACCAGCGTTCCCCGATGATCTCGAGCGCGCGGGCGAGGCCGCAGAACTGGCCGTAGGTGCGAGCGGTCATGCTTGACTCCTCAACTTCCTTGATCTGGTGGCGTGGTGGTGCTCGTTCAGCGGATCGGGTGTCCCTCGGAGAGCAGCTCGCGGTGCAGCTCTCGCAGTTCGGCGCAGGGTTCCACCCCCAGTTCGTCCTCGAGCCGGGTCCGCAGCCAGTGGTAGGCCGCCAAGGCGTCGCTGCGCCGCCCGCTGAGTCCCAGCGCGCGGATCAGCTGGCCGTGCAGGGTTTCGTCGAACGGGTTCGCGGTGGTCAGCGACCGCAGCACGCCGAGCATCTCCCGGTGCCGCCCGGACCGGATCTCGGCCTCGATCCACAGGTCACGGGCGTTGCGCCGGTGCTCCAGCAGATAGACGGTGTAGGCGGCCAGCGTCGGTCCACAGTGGATGTTGCCCAGCGGGGGACCGGACCACAGGTCCAGCGCGGTACGGAACGCGTGCGCGGCCTCCGCGTCGTCACCCGCGTCCAGCAGGTCGCGGCCGAGCCGGTGCAGTCGCTGGAACTCCGACACGTCGACCATGGCGGGGTCGACGTCCAGCCGGTACCCGGGCGGGCTGGTGACCAGGAGCCCGGCGTCGCCGTCGGGATCGAGGTGACGGCGGAGGTGGTGGACGTAGGTGTGCAGGGTCCGGCGGACGCTGCGCGGGGGCGCGTCGTTCCACAGCTCGTGGACCAGCGAATCGACGTGGACCGTCTTGCCGGGACGGATGAGCAGCATCGCCAGCAGTTGCAGGAGTTTCGGTGTGGTCGGCGCGCGATCGGCGCCGCCGGCGTGCAGTTCCAGAGGTCCGAGCAGCCGGGCGCGTACCGCGTCCGGCTCCCGGTTCGAGGCGACCGGCGCGGTGGCCGTGTCTCCCGGTTCCATCGTCATCGCGTGCATCCCCTGCCCCTCCGGCGGACTCCCCCTCTGTGACGGTGACAGAGGCGGAACCTTCGGAACAGTGCCGTGAACACCCGGCGAACCGTGATTTATTCGTTGCCCCGTATGCGATCGTCACGACCTGGAGCGCGGAACCTTTTGCGGCAAAGGAGAAGACGCGGCGGGGTTTCAGAGCCAGTCGGAATCGGAGGCGATGCGGATGGCGTCGACCCGGTTGCGCGCGTTGAGTTTCGTGACCACCGTGGCGAGATAGTTCCGCACGGTACCCGGTGACAGGAACAGTTCCGCCGCGATGTCGGCGACCGTGCGCCCGTTCGCGGCGAGGCGGAGGATCTCGACTTCCCGCGGTGTCAGCGGGCAGTCTTCCGTTTCCCAGGCGGACAACGCGAGTTCACTGTCGATCACCCGGCGGCCGATGGCGACCGAGCGGACGGCGTTGGCGAGTTTGTCGGCGGGCGCGTCCTTGAGAAGGAAGCCGTTGACCTTCGCGTCGAGCGCCCGGCGCACGGTGCCCGGGCGGCCGAGCGAGGTGAGGATCAGCGTGCGGACGCTGGGAAGTTGCTGGTAGAGCTCGGAAGCGGCGGAGAGTCCGTCCTTGGCGGGCAGGTCGATGTCGATGATCGCGACGTCCGGGAGGTACTCCGCGGCCATCGGGAGGATCTTGTCGCCCGAACAGACCTCCGCGACGACCTCGATGTCCTGTTCGAGGTTCAGCAGAGCGACCAAGGCGCCGCGGACCATGTGCATATCCTCGGCCAATAGGACTCGGATCACTCCGACCTCCTCTTCCCCATAACGCGCTAACTCTCAGTGTACATAGCAAACCCGGAAGAGTGAATCTGAAACGCACGATTCAAGGTTGTGCTTTTTTCGGCGGCCTGCTCGGCCGATCAATGCCCTGGTGAGCTGCGGCGATGGGCAAGGTTCGAGGATCATAGAACTGCTATCGATCGATTACTCAGTGTCAGGCTAGGAGACGGTAAAATTGCCGCCATAAGTGCTTTTCATTCCCAGTCGAGTACGTTCCACTCCGGTGAATTCGTCCGGCGAACGGGTGAAATCGCCATTGCCGAAGGCGGGGATGGACTGTTCGGCGGTACCGGCGCCGGCCTCGATCGGCCGTCGAGTGGACGGCGAGCCCGGCGTGGTCTCCTCGGCAAGAGCCGAGTTCGCGCGCGAAACCGCCACTATCCACAAAGGACGTATGTGATGAGCTCACTGCTGGGTGCACTCCGTCAGGCCCTGTTCGCGCCTTCGCTGGCTTCGGTCGGTTTCGAGGGGCGCGGCTTCGGGGTGCCGCCGACGCCGGCGACCGCCCGGCTGGAAGCGATCCCGCAGGCGGTGGTGTGCGGGTTCGAATGGGGGATCCACGCGCCGCGGCTGTGGGAGGCCGAGCGGCGGCTGGACATGGTCGAGCAGGAGATGCGCGGGTTCGCCTACGAGGGCGCGGCGATGGCGTTCACCATCCTCGACGTCATGCCCGGCGGCCGGAAGGACCGCACGGCCGAGCTGATGAGCGGCCCCGGCCTCCCGCACGTGTTCCTGACCTACATCGGCATCGGGTTCGCGATGGCCCGGCTGCCCCGGCCGCTGTGGAAGAAGGTCCTGCCGGATCTGGACGGGGTGCCGTTCCATCCGACGATGAGCTGGCTGGCCGTCGACGGCTACGCGTTCGACCGCGCGTATTTCGACACGCGCAAGTGGGTCGACGGGCAGTTCGTCCCCAAGCCGTACCCGTGGGCGGGCGCCCCCGCGTACTTCCCGCGCGCCTGCGATCAGGGCATCGGGCGGGCGCTGTGGTTCATCAACGGCGCCGACCCGGTGAAGGTCGCGGCGGCGGTGAACCGCTTCCCCGCCGGACGGCGTCCGGATCTGTGGGCCGGGGTCGGGCTGGCCTCGACCTTCGCGGGCGGCTGCGACCAGCCCGGACTGGCCCGGCTGCGCGAGTCGGCGGGGGAGCACCAGGACGAACTCGGCCTCGGCGTCGTCTTCGCGGTGAAGGCGCGGACGTTCTCGTCGTTCGTGCCCCCGCACACCCGCCGCGCCGCGCGGACGCTCGCCGGGCTGAGCATCGAGGAGGCCGTCGACCTGGCCGACTCGACCGAGGTCGTCGAGAACGCCGCGGACGGGACACCCGCCTACGAGCTTTGGCGGCAGAACATCCGGGAGGGTTTCGCTCCCTCGGCGGGCCGCCTGTCCGCGTGAGCTCCCGCTCCCGGTCCCGTGGATGTCATGAGGGGTCCCCATGAGACGGAAAATGTCTCATGGGGACCCCTCATGACACTCGGGAGTGAGGATCAGGCCGCGTGCTTGAACGGCTCCGGCCGGTGCCGCAGGTCGGGCAGCGCGAGCAGGACCGGCGGGTCGAACAGGCGCTTCGGGCGCACCCGCAGGTCCGCCAGCCGCGCGGTGACGCCCGGCTCGACGGTGATCGGGCCGTGGTGCCCGGTGTACCCGGTGCCGCGGCGGGTGAGCGGTCCGGTCACGCAGTGCGCGACGAGGTGCCAGGTGCCCTCCGGCACCTCGGTCAGCTGATAGGGGCCGGGGGCGTCGATGACCGTGTAGCGCACGGGCGCGCCCTCGGGGATACGGGTCGGGAAAAGACCGACGAAGACGAGGCCGGGCGAGATCTCCGGCGGCGCCGACACGAAACCGCGGACGATCGCCGGCTTCGTCCCGGGACGGGGTTCGCCCGTCAGACGGTGCTGGAAACCGCCCTGCTGGCGGTACGCGGAGGGGGAGAGTCCGACGCGGCTGCTGAACCGCGTGCTGAAGGTGCCGACACTGTTGTAGCCGACGCGGTGGCTGATGTCGGCGACCGTGATCGAGGTCGTCAGCAGCAGGCGTTTGGCCTCGTCGAGCCGCAGCGCGGACAGGAACCTGCCGGGCGAGACGCCGGTGGCCTGCTGGAACACCCTGGTGAAATGGAATTTGCTGAACGTCGCGGCGCGGGCGATGTCGTCGATAGTGAGCTCTTCGCCCAGTTTCTCGTTCATGGCGCCAATGGCTCGCTCCACGGCTCGCCGGACAGTCTCATCCATTGTACCGTCCTTTCGCTCGAGGATTTCTGGCGTGCTTTGCGGTTTCGACAGTAGTGTTCGCCGTCGCTTCTCCTGAAGTGCTTGATTCACCGCCGGATATGGATTCATGTGTGCGGGGACGTGAAAATTTCACGGTCCCCGCGGCGGGTCCCGGGAAGGCCGCACATCATGGGGTGACCATGCGAAAACCACAGGTCGCCGGTGGTGTGAACACTGGATCTCCGCAGCGTGCGACCGCAAAATTCCTGGTAGCGCATTCACGCCGGAACTTCCCCGGCCGTGTTGGCGCGGTCCGAAGAACGTATTCCCGCGGCAACACAGAACCGGCCCTTGACCGCGTCCCCCCGCGGCGGTCAAGGGCCGGTTTCCATTTCGCGGTACAGTTGTGTGAGGCTAGTATTGTCGGCTCGTGGGGCGAGGCGCAGGCGAAAGGCAGATGGGTCGATGATCAAGGTCCTGGTGGCGGAGGACATGCACATTGTCCGTGGGGCCCTGGTCGCGTTGCTCGGCCTGGAGGCCGACATCGAGGTCGTCGCCGAATGCGCCAGCGGGGACGAGATCCTCCCGCTCGCCCGGTCCGCGCGCCCCGACATCGCGCTCATCGACATCGACCTGCCGGGCAAGGACGGGCTCACCGCGGCCGCCGAGCTGCACGAGCAACTGCCCGGCGTGCGGACGCTGATCCTCACCTCGCTCGGCAGCCCCGGAACCCTCCGGCGGGCGCTGGCCGCGAAGGTCAACGGCTTCCTGCGCAAGGACGCGCCCGCCGACAGGCTGGCCAACGCGGTCCGCGGGGTCGCCGCCGGCAGGCGCGTCGTCGACGGCGATCTCGCGCTCGCCGCCTGGGACAGCGAGGAATGCCCGCTCACCGCACGGGAGATCGAGGTGCTGCGGCTGGCCTCGGTCGGCTCCGACCCGACCGAGATCGCGGCGGAACTGTTCCTGTCCGCCGGTACCGTGCGGAACTATCTGACGACGATCGTGTCGAAACTCAGCGCCCGCAACCGGGTCGACGCGGTGCGGATCGCGAAGGAGTCCGGCTGGCTGTGACGCCGCCGGGCGTCAGCGGGTCGGCACGTTCATCGTCGCGTGGGCGAGATCCGCGGCGAACTCGCCGGGGGAAGCCGCTTCGGCGAGCAAACGGCGTTGCCGGGCCGCGCCTGTCCCGTGTTCGAACAGCGAGTCCAGCCCTCGTTCGACGTCTTCCGTGTCGCCGACGGAGTCGAGGGCGGGCCGGATGAAGGCGACGAGTTCGCCGAGCAGCTCCCGCTGATCGGCCTCCCCGCCGGTGAAGACGTCGATGCCCGGCCCGTCGAGACCCCGGCGCGCGGCCGCCGTGAGCGCGGCGCCGATCCGCGACCCGCGGGCCCGCGGCAGCCTAGCCGCTCCGGCGCACGTCGCGACCAGTCCGCGGACCAGCGCCGCGAGAAGCACGGCGTCGTCGACGGCCAGGCAGACGTCGGCGATCCGTACTTCCACCGTGGGGTGGCGCGGGGAGAGGCGGGCGTAGAAGTACACGCCCGCCGTGTCGAGGGCGGCGCCGTGACACAAGGCTTCCCGGACACTCAGGTCGTAGGCGGCCGCGCCGGGCCATTCGTCCGGGGGCCGCGCCGTCGGCCACCGGTCCCAGATCGGGAAGCGCCTGCTCGACCAGCCGGAATCGGCGCCGTGCTCGACCGGGGAGTTGACGCTGATCGCCAGCAACGGCGCGAGCCACGGCCGGAGCCCGGCGAGGACCCGCGCGCCGATGTCCCGCGACGGCAAGCCGACGTGCACGTGGCAGGCGCAGGTTCCCGCGTCGTCGATCAGGTCGGGGAACGCCTGGGCCAGCCGCCGATACCGGGGTTCGGGGGTGAGCGCGTCCCTCCGCAGGTCGCCGGGCGGGATCCCCGCCGCCACCATCAGGCAGCCGTCGTCCTCCGCCGCCGCCGCGACGATCTGCCGCAGCCGGGTCAGGTCCGAGCGCACTTCGTCCAGGCCGTGGCAGATGCCGGTCGCGGTCTCGATCTGGAACCTCATCAGCTCACCGGTGACATCCGGTTCGAGGGCGAGGTTCTCGAGAAGATCGGGTGCGCGTAACGCGACCGAACCGTCCATCGGGTCCAGGAGGACGAACTCTTCTTCCACACCAAGGGTGAAGTTCATGCCGTCAAGCGCCATGGTTCTCCATTTCTGGGGGATTTCGCCGGTAGGAATGAATCTCCCCCTTCCGGTCCGGCGAGGAAAGGGCCGGTGTGCTGAACTTCGTTGCGGCGAAAGTGTTTCGTGCTCTCACTGACGGTCTAGGCTGGCTTCATGATCGACCTTTATCCGCCCGTCGAGCCTTACGACAAGGGGCTGCTCGACGTAGGCGACGGCAACCTCGTCCATTGGGAGACCTGCGGCGATCCGGCCGGGAAACCCGCGGTCGTGCTGCACGGCGGTCCCGGACAGGGCTGTGTTCCGGGCATGCGGCGGATGTTCGACCCGGCACGCTACCGCGTCGTGCTTTTCGACCAGCGCGGCTGCGGACGCAGTACGCCACACGCGAGCGATCCCTCGACCGACATGCGGCACAACACGACGGAACATCTCGTCGCCGACATGGAGCGGCTGCGGGAACATCTGGGCATCGAACGCTGGCTCGTCACCGGCGGTTCGTGGGGCACGACGCTCGCGCTCGCCTACGCCGAACGCTTTCCGGAGCGGGTCACGGAGATCGTCGTCAGCTCGATCAGCACGACACGTCCTTCCGAGATCGACTGGTTGTATCACGGTGCCGGCCGGTTCTTCCCCGAAGCGTGGGATCTCTTCCGCGGCGATCTCTCCGGCGATCTGGTCGCCGCCTACGCGCGTCTCCTGGAGGATCCCGATCCGCACGTGCGCGCCGAAGCCGCTCGTTCCTGGTGTGTCTGGGAGGACACCGTCCTTTCCCTGGAACCCAGCGCGACCGTCCACAATGGTCCGATCGGGGAATGGGAACTGGCGTTCGCGCGCATCGTCACGCACTACTACTCCCACGCGGGCTGGCTGGAACCCGGCGCGCTGATCCGCGACGCCGGCCGGTTGCGGGACATTCCCGGCGTGCTGATCCACGGGCGCCGGGACCTGAGCTGCCCGGTGGACACGGCCTGGGAACTCGCCCGCGCCTGGCCGGGTTCGGAACTGCTGATCGACGACGACTCGGGTCATCATTCGAGCGATCTGAAACGGACCTGGAAGCTGGAAGCCCTGGACCGTTTCGCCTCCAGCGGGTGGTGAGACGACCCGGACGAAATCGCGGTGACACCCGAGAAGGGTGCCACCGCGATCAGAGTTCAGGCAGCGCGCTGAACGACGATGTCGTCGAGCCGGGTGCGCGCGTAGACCCTGACCCCGCCCTCGCCGCCGGCCGCGAACGAGTTGCGCACGGAACCCTTCGTGCTCACGGCGTCCACCGACGCGGTGTCCCCGTCGATGCCGACCTCGATGCCGCCGGACGCGTTCACCAGCTCGGCCGCGCCGTGCGACAGCCGCCCGACGCGGATCGGGCAGTTGGCCGCCTTCGCGATGACGTCACCGTCGGCGCGGTCGATGTCGAAGCTGCCGCCCGAACCGGAGAAGTCGACGCCGGACCGGGCGTGCCCGATCCACACCTTCCCGGTGGCGCCCACGTACTTGACGGTGCCTTCGACCTCGCCGATCCGCAGCCCCGCCGTACTGCCTTCGACGGTCACGGTCCCGGCGACGTGTCCGATGGCGACCTCGCCCGCCGCCAGGTTGCCCCGCACCGCCGCGACGCGGTCGACCTGGATCTTGCCCGAACCCACCTCCAGCTCGCAGTCCCCGAACCGGCCCTCGGCGAGCACGTCCGACCAAGCGGTGTTCAAGACCAGCTTGGAACCGGTGGGCACCGCGATCGTGATCGCCACTGAGCCGCTCTTGCCGCCGGCCTTCTTCGTCTCGATGGTCAGCTCGCCGCCGGCGAAGCCGACCTTGGTGTTCCCGGCGACCTTGACGTCCGACTTGCTGGTGGCGTCGATCGGCTCGACCGACACGACGGTGTCCGAACGGTCGCTCGCGGTGACGCGCACCCGGGCGCCGGCGGTGGTCAGCGTGGCGGTGATCGGCGACAGCGTGGTGAAGACGGACATGGTGGGAACTCCCTCGGTGGTGGTGCTCTGGTGTTGTCGAGGCAACGATCGCCGACCGCGCTGACACCGGACCGCCACCGCGCTGACACGCCGGGGACGCGATGTCAGGCGACGGGGAGGTGCTGGGTGAGGAAGAAGGGCCGCGCGGTCGTGCTCACGGCAGTTCGACGTCCTCCGGCGCCTTGTCCGCCCGCAGCCCCCGCCAGGTGGTGTGCCGCAGCCGTCCGTCCGGCGTCCAGTTCCGGTGCACGACCTCGCCGACGAGCTCAGGCTCCACCCAGTGCACCCCTCGCGCCCGATCACGCGGGACCTCCGAGGCGAAGGGAGGCGTCTTCCGCTCCAGCGGAGTGAGGCGGCCGTGCAGGTCTTCGAGGACCTTGTCGCTGAACCCGGTCCCGACGTCGCCGACGTACCGCAGCTCGCCGGACTCGCCGTGCGCGCCCAGCAGCAGCGCGCCCAAGGTCCCCGAGCGCCGTCCCTCACCGGGGCGCCAGCCGCCGATCACGACCTCCTGCGTGAGCCACAGTGCCCGTTTGATCCACTGCCGGGTCCGTTTGCCGGGGTGGTAGCGGCTGTCGAGCTTCTTCGCGATCAGCCCTTCGAGGCCATGCTGCCGGACGACGTCGAGCAACCAATCGGGTGAGATGTCGTCGTCGGTGTAGCCCGGCGGGACGACGACGCGGCCGCCGACGTCCAGCGAGGTCAGCACGTCGCGGCGGGCAGCGTAGGCCTCGTCGAGGAGGCTGTCGCCGTCGAGGAGCAGCACGTCGAAGGCGAAAAAGTGCACCGGGCTGCGCTCCAGCAGCGACGCGTCGGGCGTGCGCAGGTGCCGGGTCTGCAACAGCGGGAAGCTGGGCCGTCCCTTGTCGTCGAGAACGACGATCTCGCCGTCGAGGACGACTTCGCGGCCTTCGAGCGCTTGAGCGGTCACGTCCGGGTACGTCGCCGTGATGTCGAGGCCGCGACGGCTGGTCAGGCGCGTCTCGCCGTCGCGCGCGACGCGCAGGCAGCAGCGGTAGCCGTCCCATTTGTATTCGTACCCCCACCCGCCGGTGGGCAGGTCGCCGTCGGTCGCCAGCATCGGGGCGATCGCGTCCGGCACGGTACTCATGCCTCACGGTACCCCGGAAACCCCGCCGGTGATCTATCGTCGAAGGGTGCCTGAGGAGCGGATAACGGTCGAGGTCGAGGGACGGCGGCTGGGGCTGTCCAATCTGGACAAGGTGCTCTATCCGGCACACGGTTTCACCAAACGCGAGGTCCTCGACTACTACCGCCGGGTCGCCCCGGCCATGCTCCCGCATCTGCGCGACCGCGCCGCCACGTTCCGCCGGTTCCCGGACGGCGTCGACGGCGAACCTTTCTACGAGAAGAACGTTTCCCGTCACGCGCCCGAATGGGTGCGCACCGCCCGGCTCACCAACCGCGGCCGCCGGGGCGGTGAGGAGACCCTCGACTACCCGGTGGTCGGGGATCTCCCGACGCTGATGTGGGCGGCCAATCTCGCCGCGCTCGAACTGCACGTTCCACAGTGGACGGTCGGGCCGCGTGGCGCGCGGAAGCCGCCCGATCTGCTGGTGTTCGACCTCGATCCCGGTCCGCCCGCGGACGTCGTCGACTGCTGCCGGGTCGCCGAGACGCTCGGCGACCTGCTCACCGGAGACGGCCTGACGGTGTACGCGAAGACGAGCGGGAACAAGGGAATGCAGCTGTATTGCCCGGTGCGCACCCGTTCCGACGAGCGCACGTCGGAGTACGCCAAGGCGGTCGCGGAGGAGCTCGCGCGCCGCTCACCGGAAACCGTCGTCGCCCGCATGACGAAGGCGATCCGTCCCGGCCGCGTGTTCATCGACTGGAGCCAGAACAACACCGCCAAGACCACCATCGCGCCCTACTCGCTGCGCGGCCGCGCCGTCCCGACCGTGTCCACCCCGGTGACCTGGGAGGAGGTCGAGGCCTGCCGCAAGGCCGCCGACCTGCTGTTCACCGCCGATCAGGTGATCGAGCGCGTCGAGGAGATGGGCGACCTGTTCGGCGACATCACCGAGCACCGCGCGGCCGTTCCCGTCCGGTGAGGCGGCCCGGGGTTGTCCGGAACAGGACAGGATCGGGACCCGAAAAGACCACTGTGGACTCACGCCGTTCCGCCTACGATCGGCGGATCGGGTGCGCGGGGGTGCGTGCCCATCGGGCTGGTGCCTCCGGGGGCCGGTGAGGATGTGGGCTGTTGACCGGGTATCACACGCTGGCCGAGACCGAGAACGCCGTGCGCGCCAAGCTGGGCGGGATCCCGCTGTTGTGGGAGCGGATGGAGGCGGTGGCCAACCTCCACCGCGCCGCCACGGCGGTCCGGCTGCATTTCGAGAACTCGGTCCTGCGCACCGCGGGTCTCACCTGGACCGCGTTCGTGGTGCTCTGGGTGGTGTGGATCTTCGGCGAGAAGGAGACCAGGCACGTCGCCGCGGAGTCCGGGATCACCAAGGGCACGCTGACCGGGGTGATGAAGACCCTGGAAGCCCACGGCCTGGTCACCCGGCGCAAACACCCCGACGACGGACGGCTGGTGCTGCTCGCGCTGACGCCCGAGGGGGAGCGGCTGATGCGGGAGCTGTTCCCGGAGTTCAACCAGGAGGAAGCGTTCGTCACCGAGCGGCTCGACCCGGCGGAATGCACCGAGTTGGCGGTATCGCTGCGGGAGATCGTCAAGCAACTGGAAGAGAAGGGTGAAGAGCGGCGCCAGGCGGCGGTCGCCAAGGGGCGCTGACCCCTACCGAAGACGGTTGCGCGAGACCTCCGGCGACTCCTACGTTTTTTGGAGCCGAACGATCGAAGGGCGCCCTTGATGGACTTCCGGTACTGGCTCGGGCAGGCGTTGACGTCGAACGAGGCGTGGGCGGAGACGTTCACCCCCGTCCGGCCGCATCCGTCGCTGGAGATCTCCGACGGGCGGTTCGAGACCGCGTTCGAGGAGTTCACCGAGCGCCTGAAGGACAACTACCCGTTCTTCCATCCGTCCTACGCGGGCCAGATGCTCAAACCGCCGCATCCGGCCGCGGTGGTCGGCTACCTGACCGCGATGCTGGTCAACCCCAACAACCACGCGCTCGACGGCGGCCCCGCGACGGCCGGGATGGAACGCGAGGTGGTCCAGCAGCTGGCCACGATGTTCGGCTACACGGAACATCTGGGGCATCTGACCACCAGCGGCACGGTGGCGAACCTGGAGGCGTTGTTCGTCGCGCGGGAAACGCATCCGGGCAAGGGGATCGCGTACAGCGCCGAGGCGCACTACACGCACGGCCGGATGTGCGGCGTGCTCGGCGTCGAGGGCCACACGGTGCCCGTCGACGCCCGCGGCGCGATGGACCTCGACGCGCTCGAAGACCTGCTGCGCACCGGGAAGATCGGCACCGTGGTGCTCACCGCGGGAACGACCGCGCTCGGCACGGTGGAACCGATCCACGAAGCCCTGGCGCTGCGCGAACGTTACGGCGTCCGGGTGCACGTCGACGCGGCCTACGGCGGCTTCTTCCGGCTTCTGTCCGGTTTGGACGGTCCGGAAGGGTTGCCCGAAGCCCCGTGGAACGCCATCGCCGAGGCCGATTCGATCGTGATCGACCCGCACAAGCACGGTCTCCAGCCCTACGGCTGCGGCGCGGTGCTGTTCAAGGACCCCACGGTGGGCCGGTTCTACCTGCACGATTCGCCGTACACCTACTTCACCTCGGAGGATCTGCACCTCGGTGAGATCAGCCTCGAATGCTCGCGGGCGGGCGCGGCCGCCGCCGCGTTGTGGCTCACCTTCCGGGTGCTGCCGCCCACGCCCGACGGGCTGGGCAAGGTCCTCGCGGCCGGACGCCGCGCGGCGCTGCGATGGGCGAAACTGCTGGAGGACTCCGAGCGGTTCGACCTCTACCAGCCGCCGGAGCTCGACATCATCACCTATTTCCCCCGCACGGAACCGCTTGCGCTGTCGAAGATCGACGAGGCGAGCGCGCGGATCATGCGCGTCGGCATGGCCGCGGCGAAGGATCCGGTGTTCCTCAGCACGCTCCGGGTGAGCGAGGCGCGGTTCGGTCTGCGTCACACCGGAGTCGACGCGGACGCGGACGGCGCGAGGATCCTGCGTAGCGTGCTGATGAAGCCCGAAAGCGAGGACCACGTCGACCGGCTGCACGAACGGCTGGAAGAGTTGTCCCGCGGTTGAACTCCGAGTACCGCTGCGAACGAATGGAACCGCCATGCCCGCACCAGGCCCCGCCGAACCCGTGACCGCGACCGAGACCCGGTCGCTCGGCACCGGCTTCCGGCGGCGGCACGTCACCATGCTGGCCATCAGCGGGGCGATCGGCGCCGGGCTGTTCGTCGGCACCGGCGCGGGGATCAAGACCGCGGGTCCCGGCATCCTGCTGTCCTATGTGGTCGCCGGTCTGCTCATGGTGCTCGTCATGCGGATGTTGGGCGAGATGGCGGCCGCCGAGCCGAGCAGCGGTTCGTTCTCGGTGTACGCGGAGAAGGCGCTCGGACGCTGGGCCGGGTTCACCGTCGGCTGGCTGTACTGGTCGCTGCTGGTGGTCGTGGTGGCCGCCGAGGCGACCGCGGCGGCCGGGATCGCGAACGGGCTGCTGCCCGGGATTCCACAGTGGACCTGGGTGCTGCTGTTCATGGCGGTGCTGACCGTGGTGAACCTGTTCGCCGTGCGCTCGTTCGGGGAGTTCGAGTTCTGGTTCGGCGCGATCAAGGTGACCGCCGTGGTCGGCTTCCTCGTGCTCGGCACGCTGGCGGTGTTCGGCATCCTGCCGGGGACGACGCCGGTCGGCCTGAGCAACCTGACCGGGCACGGCGGGTTCCTGCCCAACGGCCTGCAGGGTGTGCTGACCGGCCTGCTCGCGGTCGCGTTCTCCTTCGGTGGCATGGAACTGGTCACCATCGCCGCGGCGGAGTCCGAAGACCCGGCGGACTCGATCCGCCGCACCACGCGCACGGTCATCGTGCGACTGCTGCTGTTCTACGTCGGTTCCGTGGCGCTGATGGTGTTGTTGCTGCCGTGGGAGACCGCTTCGGCCAACGCCAGCCCGTTCGTGATGATCCTGGAGCGGATCGGCGTGCCGGCGGCGGCGCTGCTGATGAGTTTCGTCGTGCTGACGTCGCTGCTTTCCGCGCTGAACGCGAACCTCTACGGAGCCTCGCGGATGGTGTTCTCGTTGGCCGAGCGCGGGGAAGCGCCGCGCGCGATGCTGAAGCTGTCCGGCGCGGGCGTTCCCCGGACGGCGGTGCTGTCGTCGGTGGCCTTCGGTTTCGTGGCCGTGCTGCTGAACTTCCTCGCGCCCGAACACGTGCTGCCGTTCCTGCTGAACGCCATCGGGGCGAACATCCTGCTGGTCTGGATCTTCGTCGCCGTGTCCCAGTTGCGGTTGCGCAAGGCGGCGGAACGCGACGGCACGGCCGCGGACCTGCCGGTGCGGATGTGGGGTTTCCCTTGGCTCAGCTGGGTCGCCCTGATCGCGATGGCGGGCGTCCTCATTCTCATGTGGACGGACGCCGACGCGCGCACGCAGCTGTTCACCAGTGGCGCGGTGGCCGTGCTGATCGTGGTGATCAGCCTGCTCAGGCGACGTCCGCGACGCTGAACAGTTCGCGTTCCACGCGGCTCAGCGCCAGCCGCACCGCGCCGAGCGCCACCGAGTCCTCGCCGAGCGTCGACGTCTCGACGCGCACCGGGAACAGGCACAGCCGGGTGAGCTCGGCGCGCAGCGGCGCGGTCAGCCGGTCTCCGGCGCCGCCGATCACGACGAGTCGCGGGTCGACGGCGAGCACGGCCGCGGCGACCAGGTCGACGAATCCGCCTGCCCGCCGCAGGGCGCCGATCTCGCCCGCCGCGCCGTGGTGGCCGTCGTGCAGCTTCCCGCCGAGCAGCAGCCCCAGCGAAACGGTGCGCCCGGCGCGCACGTAGACGACGTCGTCGACGCCGTGCGCGACACCGCGCCAGTGCTCGGCCAGCGTCGCGAGTTTGGTGTCGTTCCCGGCCAGCACCGGGCAGCCGCCGCCGAACTCCACCGGCAGGTCGACGCCGGTCCAGCCGGGAAGACGGTCGTCCCGGACGACCTTGCCGCCGGACACCACGCCCGTCGTGCCGATGCCGAGCACCCGCACGTTCGTGTGGCCCCGGACGGCGACGCCGAGCACCCGGCGCGCGGTGCCGAGCCGGTCGGCCGCGGCCATTTCCGGGGTGAGGTCGGCCTTCACCCGCCCGATGACCTCGCCCCGCAGGTCGGCGACCAGGCACAACGCCTGACGCGAGCCGACTTCGAGGCCGGCGACCTGCCCCGATTCGGGGCGGAAGCGGTAGCGCTTGGCGGGCCTGCCCACCGGTCTCGGCGCGCCGGGGGAGAGCGGGACCTCCTCGACCAGGCCCTGCCCGCCGAGGTCGGAGGCGATTTCCTCGACCGTCGGCCGGGACACCTCGCTCGCCTTGACCAGTTCCGCGAGGGTGAGTTCCTCGGCCGCGTACAGCGCTCGCAGGACGGCGACGGCGTTGAGCCGCCGCAGCAGTGACGGATCCCCTCCGGACAGTCTGGCCATGCGACTCCCTAGGCGGTGACGCGTTTGTCGTACCGGGCGCGCGCGACGGCGATCTCGCTCTGGTGGTCTTCGGTCCAGGTGACCAGCGACTGGATGGTCTTGTGCAGGGTCATGCCCAGCGGCGTCAGCGCGTAGTCCACGCGGGGCGGCACGACCGGATAGACGGTCCGGGACACGAGCCCGTCGCGTTCGAGGTGACGCAGCGTGGTGGTGAGCATCCGCTGGCTGATGCCGTCGATCTTGTACTTCAGTTCGGTGAACCGGAGGGTGTTCCGGTCGAGCAGCGCGATGACCAGCAGCGACCACTTGTCCGCCACCCGGTCCAGGATCTGGCGGACCTCGCAGTCCTCACGGGTGTCCCACTGGAAGGCCTCGTAGTCCTCCTCGGTGAGTTCACAACGACTGGGTGAGTTCAAAGTGCCTTCTTCCATGGTCACCGATAGTGTCCGAAGATCTCCTTGGTTACAAGAGGGAACCGACCGGCAGATGGGTAACCGTCGGTCCCTTGGTCACTGAGGGAGAATCGATCTTGACTACAACGCGTGCCGCGGACCGGATGAGCGGACGTGCCTGGGGCGTGCTCCTGGTGCTGTGCGGCGCCATCTTCCTGGAGGGCATCGACGTCGCGATGCTGAACGTGGCGCTGCCGTCCATCCGGGCCGAACTCGGCCTGTCGACAGCGACGCTGAGCGGCGTGGTGAGCGCCTACGTGCTCGGCTACGGCGGGTTCATGCTGCTGGGCGGGCGCGCCGCGGACCTGTACGGCCGCCGCCGCATGTTCCTCACTTGGCTGGTGGTGTTCCTCGTCTTCTCCGGCCTCGGCGGGTTCGCCACCGAAGGCTGGATGCTGCTGCTCGCCCGGTTCGTCACCGGGGTCGCCGCGGCCTTCATGACCCCCGCGGGCCTGTCGATCATCACCACGAGCTTCGAAGAAGGCCCGAAACGCACGAAGGCACTGCTGTTCTACGCCGGCACCGCGGCGGGCGGCTTCTCGCTGGGCCTGGTCATCGGCGGACTGCTGACCAGGATCGACTGGCGCTGGGTGTTCTTCACGCCGGTGATCCTGTCCGCGGTCATCCTGGCCGCCGCGCTCTGGCTCATCAAGGAGCCGTCGAAGCAGGCACGGGTCCCCCGAAGCCTGGACATCGGCGGAGCCGTCACCGTGACCGCGGCGATGCTGCTGCTCGCCTACGGGGTGGTCCGGCTGGAACATCCCCGGCAGGGCTGGGGCTGGACGATCGCTTCCTTCGCCGGGGGAGTGGCGGCGCTGGCGGCCTTCGTGGCCCTCGAACGCCGCTCACCCGCGCCGCTGGTGCGGCTGGGCATCTTGCGGTCGGGACCGCTGATGCGAGCGAACACCAGCGCCCTGCTCTACGCGGGCTCGTTCTTCGGGTTCCAGTTCCTCGTGACGCTGTACCTGCAGGAACTCCGCGGCTGGTCGACGCTGGAGACGAGTCTGGCGCTGCTGGCGACCGGGATCGACGCGATCCTCGCGCCGACGCTGACTCCCCGGCTGGTGGCGAAGTTCGGCAACACGCGGGTGATCTTCGGCGGCCTCGTGCTCGCTTCGGTGGCGTACGCGCTCTTCCTGCCGCTGGGCATGGACTGGACGTACGCGGCGATGTTCCCGTCGATGATCCTCTTGGGCCTCGGATTCGCCCTGGCCTACGGCCCGCTGACGATCGTCGCCACCGACGGGATCGCCGAGGAGGAGCAGGGATTGGCGGGCGGCCTGCTGTACACCGCCTTCCAGTTCGGGGCGGCGCTCGGGCTGTCCGCGGTGACCGCTGTCAGCGCGGCCGCCCTCGGGGACGGTTCGCCGCAGGCCGCACTCGGCGGTTTCCGGGCGGCGCTGGTCGTGCCGCTGGTGATGGCCGTCGTCGCCGCGATCATCATCGCGCCCCGCCGTCAGCGGGCTTCGGCGAAGGAAGCCAGATTGGCCAAGGAAGAGGCGATCCCGGCTTCGTGATCCGCCTGGCCGATGCCGGACGGCACGTCCGTCGCGGTGACGGTCACTTCGGTGCCGTCACCCGCGGCGGCGAGATCCCAGGTCATCGTCATGGTGCCCGCGAACGACGGGTCGTCGGACTCGAAGACGGCCAGCTGCACCACGCGTTCCGCAGGCACCAGGTCGGCGAAGCCGACTTCGACGATGTCCGTCGCGTCCGACGATTTGCCGGGCGCGGCGGACGCGTCGAGGTAGGTGAGGGTCATCCGGAAGCCGCCGCCGGGCCGCGGGTCCCAGTGCTCGATCCGGCCGCGCATGCCCTCGGGCGGCAACCACGCTTCGAGGGATTCCCGGTCGAGGAGGGCGTTGTAGACGGTCGCGGGCGATGCGGTGATGATCCGGCTGCCGCTGTCGATCCTGTCCATGGTCCCGAGTCTAGGGCGGATAGGCTGCTCGACGCGGATCACGGACGGCGGTGGTCCGGGGAGGGGTGATCCACATCGAGTACTTCATCGCCTGGTCCGCCTTTCTCGGCGGCTGGCTTCTCGTCGCCGGGCCGATGTACCAGGGCGCGCTCGAACTCCGTGAGGAGAGCGAGCGGTTCGGCGATCTGCGGTCGGTCAAGGACGCGCCGCGTCCCTCGTTCGGCAAGCCCGTTTCGCGGTGGTGGTGGTTGCTGCCGCCGGTGGCCATCGCCAAGGAACGGCGACGGCGGGCCAAGGCGCACCGCGAGGTCATGCAGTCGCTCACGACCGAGCAGCGGCGCACCATGGCCACCTTCGCCAACAAGGCCCGCGGCTGGTTCATCGTGACCGGGGGCGCGTTCTTCATCGCCCTCAAGGAAACCTGGCACCTGAACCATCTGTACCACTGGCCTTTGTGGACCTACTTCGCGCTGGTGCTCGTCCCGCTGGTGGCGAGTTTCGCCCACACGTCACGGGGTGTCCGGCTCACCGTCCTCATCATGGGTTCCGAGGAGTGATGGTGTCGCGGGTGATCGACTCCACGTTCTCCTGCGCCTTCTTGGCGTCGGTGACCCAGAGCTTGTAGAAGTCGAACGGGCAGTCCGCGACGCCCTTGTCGCCTTCGTCCGCGTCCTGCACGCCGGTGTAACCGCGGTGCAGGAGCTTGAAGATGTGGTTCTGCGACTGGTCGTAGGTGCGCGCGTCCCGGATCGCCGACACCGAAAGCTGCGCGTACTGGATCCCGTATTCCTCCTCGCCGGTCTCGCCGAGCGTGCGCCCGTCGAAGCCGATGATCGCGGAATGGCCGAAGTAGGAGTACACGCCGTCGAAACCGGCGGCGTTCGCGACGGCCACGTAACAGTTGTTGGCCCATGCCATCGCCTTGGCCATCAGCACCTGCTGGTCCTTGGCCGGGTACATGTAGCCCTGGCAGCGCACGATCAGCTCGGCGCCCTTCATCGCGCAGTCGCGCCAGATCTCCGGGTAGTTCCCGTCGTCGCAGATGATCAGCGAGATCTTCATGCCCTTGGGGCCGTCGCTGACGTAGGTCTCCTCGCCGGGGTACCAGCCTTCGATCGGGCACCACGGCAGGATCTTGCGGTACTTCTGGACGATCTCGCCGCGGTCGTTGATGAGCACGAGCGTGTTGTACGGCGGCTTGTTCGGGTGGTCCTCGTGCCGCTCGCCGGTGATGGAGAAGACGCCCCAGGTCTGGGCTTCCCGGCAGGCGGCGGCGAAGATCTCGGTTTCCTCGCCGGGAATGCTCGCGGCCGTCTCGTACATCTCCTTGGGGTCGTACATGATGCCTTGCGTCGAGTATTCCGGGAAGATCACCAGATCCATCCCGGGCAGCCCGGTCTTCATGCCCACCACCATTTCGGCGATCTTGCGGGCGTTGGCGAGGACTTCGGCCTTGGTGTGCAGCCGCGGCATCTTGTAGTTGACCACCGCGACGCCGACCGTGTCCGGGCTGGCGGAAATGTCACCGTGTCGCATGAAGACTCCTTTTCTCGGAAGGTTTTTCAGGACGTCGAGAGATCCCGCCGCGGCGACCAGCGCCACCGCGATCGCGGCCGCCAGCAACGCCGTCCCGGCATCGCTGCGGTAGGCACCGGTCAGGCCGAGGAAGGCGGGCACCGTGCAGGTCGGCTGGCTGAGCAGCAGGACGGTCCAGCCGGTGAACCGCGTCAGGTTCTCCTTGCCGAGGCCGAGCACCAGGAAGAACAAGGTCCACAGCAGCGCCCAGGACAGCCAGATGACGCCGAACACCGGATCGTTGTCGTGCCAGAAGGCGATTCCCGCGTACACCACGGCGGCGCCCGCCACGAAGAGCGAGAACCAGCCGATGCCTTCGGGCTCCAGTCCGGCGAGGTTCGCGATGCCGACGTACAGATAGGTGAAACCGAACAGGTACAGCCCGGACGCGGCGAGGATCGCGTCCGGATTCCCGCCCGCCTGGACGATCAGCACGGTCGGGGTGACGCATTGCAGTGCGCCGACGAACAGGTTCAGCACCGCCGCCGAGCGCGCCGGTATCCGGCCGAGCAACATCAGGCCGTTGATCATCAAGGCGGCGCCGACATAGAGCAGGCCCACGTTGCCCATGCTCACCTCTGCGTAACGTGCATCACGTGGAATAATTTCAAATGAAAGTATGTGGTGTGCCGGAGCGAGTCAAGAGGGTCTGGTTCTACAGCCGGGTGAGGACTTCGAAGTCGTAGCCGTCGGCGACCGCGAGGTGGACGTGCTGGTCGGCCTGCTGCCCGCGGAACTCGATCGTGCCGCGCGGGCCGTGGTACGCGACGCCGTCGATAGCCGCGTTGAGCGCGGGCAGATCCGGCGTCCCCGCCCGGCGGACGAGTTCCGCCAGCGTGTGCAGTCCCTCGTAGCAGGATTCGGCGGCGTTGTTCAAAGCCGGCGCGCCGGGACCGTTGCGGTCGACGTAGCGGCCGAGCAGGTCCATCGCGTCGGCGGTGACCATGGAGCGGAAGTAGGCGGCGGAGACGTAGAGGCCGCCGGTGGCGTTCGCGCCGCTGGCGAGGAGCATGTTCTCCTCCATCAACGGGCTGAAGCGGATCAAGCGGTCACTGAGTCCCTGGGAGGCGAAGGCACGGTTGAAGCGGACCGCGTCCTGTCCGACCAGCAACATGAGCACACCGTCGCTTGTGGACTGTTCGACCGAACGGACCACTGTGGACATATCGCCCTCGCCGAGTCCGACGAACGCCTCGCCGGTGATGCGCAGACCGAGATCCTTGGCGTAGTGCCGGATCGCCCGCGCCGACCGGTGCGGCCAGACGTAGTCGTCGCCGACGACGAACCAGCGCCGTGCGCCGATGTGGTCGCGCAGCCAGCGCAGCGCCGGTTCGATCTGGCACCGCGGCGTCTCGCCTGTGCAGAAGATGCCCGAACGGCGCTCGCCGCCTTCGTAGAGCGACGTGTACACGTACGGGATCCTGTCGGCCACGACCGGCGCGAGCGCGTTCCGGACGGAGGAGATGTGCCAGCCGCTCACCGCGTCGACCCGCCCGCTGTCGACCAGGCGCCGCAGGTCTTCGGCCACCCGCCCCGGGCTGCCGCCGCCGTCGACCACCTCGGCCTCGACCTGCCTGCCGAGGATCCCGCCGGACTCGTTGAGTTCGTGGACGGCGAGCTCCGTGATCGCCTCGCAGGACGGGCCGAACAGCCCGGCGGGCCCCTGCAACGGGACCACCATGGCCACGCGCCAGGTGTCGTCGCGGGGCCGTGTGGCGAGGCGTAGGGGCATGGCGCTCCGTGCGGTGGCCCGGTAAGGTCAAAGTGCTTTCACCTGGAAGTATTACGAGGGTGTCCGGTTTTGGCAAGGGGACGGGATATGGGGACACGCGGCGTCGCGACCGCCGAAATGTCGATCACCGGCTCGCTCACCCGTGCCGCCCGGGCCGTCGCCTCCAGGGTCGAGCAGGTGCTCGCCAAGGAAGGCCTCACCCTGGACCAGTGGCTGGTCCTGGCCGCGCTGAGCGGCAAGGGCGGTCTCGCGATGGCCGACCTCGCCGACCGGACGCTGGCCACCGCCCCGACCCTGACCAGGGTGGTCGACAAGCTGGTGACCACCGCGCAGGCCTACCGCGAGGTCGACGCCGCGGACAGGCGCCGCGTACTCGTCCACCTCAGCGCCCGCGGCCGGGCGACGCACCGGCGGGTGGCCGCGAAGGTGTCGGAAGTGGAAGCCGGGCTCGACGTGCCGGACGAGCTGCTCGCGGCGTTGCGGGGTCTCGGCGACTGAAGGTCAGGCGTGCGGCGGGTACGGCATCGGCCGGGCCGGCGTTTTCGCCTTGACCAGCGCGACGATGCCGAGGACTCCGGCGACGACGAGCGCGGCGAACACGAACAGCGCGGCCACCATGAACACCACGCGGAAACCGGTGGCGTCCGAGAGCAGTCCGCCGAGGACCGGGGCGAGCACCAAGGCGACGACACCGAGGCCCGCCGTGACCCCGGCCGCGGCCCCGCGACCGGCCTGGAGCCGCCGGATCAGGGCGACGGTCACCCCGAGAACGGCGCCCGCGCCGAGCCCGGTGAGCACCCGGCCGACCAGGAACAGGCCAGTGTTCGGGACGAAGACGACCAACAGCACGCCGAGGAGCATCAAGGCGATCGCGGGCACGGCCACAGGCGTGGGGAAGCGCGCACCGAGCAGCATGCCCGCCGGGAAGGCGATCGCGGCCGCGACGAGGTACGCGACGAGGCCGTTCAGCAGCAAGGACTGACTGGACATGCCCAGATCGATCTGCAGGGCCGACCCGCCATCGAAGCGGTAGATCACGGTGACCAGGAAAAGGCCGATGAGCGAGGCGAAACCGGGCCCGATGACCAGCCACCAAGGCTGCCCGGTGGCCGCCCGTGGGTCACTCTGTGGCGGGGACGGTACGTACATGCGCACAACCTATAGCGCCGACGGGGTTCCTGGATCGCGCGCTGTCCAGGGACCCCGCCGGCAGGTGCTCCGCGTGGCAGGTGACCTTCCCGTGCTGACCGGATGTCAGCGCGAGATCAGGTGTGGGCGAACCCGTCGTGCCGATAGCCGGAGGCGGAGTAGCCGGGCTTCAGCGGTACCCCGGTTGTCGGGTTGGGGCAGCCGTTGAGCAGGCTTTGTCCTTGGTTGGTGTGGTTGTACACCGAGTAGTACGGGAACGGTGTGCGGCGGCAGGTCTGCCCGGTGTAGGGACCGACTTCCCACTTCCTGCCGGTGTAGCCGGCGTGGTCCCAGAAGCAGATGTGCCCGGTCCCGCAGTGGCGGGCGAGTGCTTCGGGGGCCGGCTGCGGCGTGAATGCCGCCGCGTCGGCGGGTGGAGCGAACAGGATGGCGGCGGCCACCGCCAGGAACGCGCTGACCTGGTGCGGGTGTTTCATGATCGGCTCCAGTCTTTGTCCTGGTCAGGCAGTGGGGCGGACGTGGGCGACGTGGATGGCTTTCAAGGTCGGCAGCGTGATCCAGTAGGCGGCGTTCTTGTTGAACCCGGCACCGCCCGAGGCCGGATCGGAGACCAGGACCTGTTTGGTGGCCGGGTTGTAGCCGATGGCGGTGAACCAGTGCTGCACGCCGACCTTGTTGCCGCTCCATCCCGGCGGCAGTTCGGACTTGCTGCCGATCTCGATCGCGATGGGCAGCGGGCGCTTCTTGTTGATCGCGCCGGTGACGCCGGTCCAGACGTCACCGGTGCTGGGCTGCCAGCGCAGGCTGGGGGTGTACTTGTTCAGCCCCGCCGCCACTCCGGTGCGATAGGTCCCGCTGCCGGGGCTGGTGTGCTCGTCGATCCCGAGCTGCCGCTGGCTCGGCAGCCGGTCGGGCCGGACCAGCGCCGACAACGCGATGCGGGTCGCGGCCGGGCCGCAGTTGTAGCTCTCGGTCTGGTGCTGCCAGGAGACCTTGAGGATCACCGGCGCCGCCGCGGCCACGGTGGTGTGATCGCCTCCGTCCGCGACGGTCGCGGACGTGGCGTGGGCTGTCGAGTTCCCGAGCGCGAGGGCGGCGAGCACTGCCATTCCGGCCATCGTGACGACGCGTCGCCGACGGTCCGAGGAGGTGTTCCTGTTCATGATCACTCACTTCCGATCCGGTGTTCAGGTGCTGCGAGAAGGTCTCGCTTTCCCGAGTTCACACCGGCCCGACCTGCGGTTGGCCTCAATCCGGACGGCCCTGGACGCTTACGGACGTCCATGGATGATCTTGTGTCAGAATGGTCACCCACCGTGTTCGAGGGGGTTTGTGGTGGACGAGGCGGACCCGAACAGAATTCATACGCCGGGCGACCTGAAACAGGAATTCGACTTGCTTCGCCGAGCCGCCGGACGCCCGCTCGGCAAACATCAGCTGTCGCTGCAAGATCTGGTCACCCGGGTGGAGAAGGAGCGGGGGAGTGAGGTCCCCCGCAGCACGTTGCACAGCTATCTGTCCGGTTCGACTCTCGCTCCGGCGGAGATCTACGAGGCCATCTTGCGGGCGCTCGGGGTGGGCGTCGCGCGGATGGGACCGTGGGCCGAAGCCTGGGAGCGGCTGGACGACGCCCGGCGGGAGCCGGCCGGTGACGGCCGCGGTGGCCCAGAACCCGAGCCCGAACCCGAGCCTGAAGCCACTGCGGCCGCTCCTGCGCGCCGGAAGTATGTGGCGGCTGGCGCGCTGGCCGCGGCGTTCCTGCTGGCGGCGGTGGTCATCATCGTGATCGTCACCTGGAGCCGGACGCTTCCGGCCGGTACGGCGGCGCCGGAGGACCAGCCGAGGGCGGACGAGTGCACCTACAAACTGGTGGGCACGCCTGTGCGGGTACGTCCGGCGCCTCGCTTGACCACCGAGCAGTACAGCACGATCAATGTCATCAGCCAGCCCGTCCTCGGCGCTTGTCAACCGACACAGGGCGAGCCGGGCACCGACACCTGCGGCATCGGTGCGGCGACTGTCACCACTTACATCGAGGTTCGGTTCCCGTACCAGGGCTGGGTGTTCCAGCCCTGCCTGCATTTGGTGAGCGGTCCCTCGAAATAACCCCGGTGTGGCCGGGTATCCGGCAGCCGCGGATCAACGGTGAGTTGTCGGCCTCGGCGCGGGAAACCATGGTGGATCCTGACGTCGAGGAGTACGGGGCCCCTGGCCACTTTCGTGACCAGGGGCTTCCCTGGCGGCGTGCCCCCGGCAGGACTTGAACCTGCGACCTAGAGATTAGAAGGCTCTTGCTCTATCCAGCTGAGCTACGAGGGCCGACGTCGGCGACATTGGGTGTCGCCCAGCATCGGCAGCTTAGCCGTCGCCAACCTGTCGATCGTTCGACACCGCCAGATCGTTTCAGGTCGAGCCCACCGTTTTTTGGAACGCCCGTGAGCGCGTCACGACGCGGGGTGACGCGCTCACGGGCCGGGGCCGCTTCGGGGGAGCGGCCCCTGGGTTCGCGCAGGTCGCGAGTCGACTCCTCCGCGAGCGACCGGCGCGAACCGCCGGGGTGGTCAGTCCCAGATCTTGAGGGCGCGGATCACGAACGGTCCCTGGGGTACGTAGGTGCCGCCACCCGGATAGGTGATGAAATCTCCCTCCGTCGTGCATTCTTCGCTCTGGTAAATCGTCACGTCCCGGCTCAGCCGGTTGACGAACGAATGCCCGTCGAATCCTTCGGGCAGCGGAATGCATTCCTCGGGATTGGCGGTGCGCAGGTCGAATTTATGCACCGTGCCGCTGAATGATTCTTCGCCCCAGACGCAGAACTCGCCCTTCTGGCAGGCGGGTGCGGGCGGCGCGGTGGCGGCGCTCGCGACGCCGGTGCTGGTCAGCAGGCCGAGCATGGCCAGCAGGAGCACGTGCGGGAGGCGGGCGCGCAGGTTCGTCAGACGTCGTTGCATGGCTGGGATCTCCCCCGTGGATCGGCGGCTCGCGGCCGTCGGTGAATGTGTGATTCCACGATGGCGCGCCAGGAAGGCTTTGTCTGCCCGCATTTCTACTTCTGTGGATAAGTAGTTGTGCGCCGCTCGATCGGGGCGAGTTGTCCACATATCGCCGGGGCGCCTTGCGTGTGCCGAAATCGGCTGCTAAGCGCGCGCGGTGGAATCCCGGACGACCAGTTCGGCGGGAACCTCGGCGGGAGCGGGTGTCTTCTCCCCGCGCAGCAGGCCCAGGACCAGTTCGCCGGCCGCCCGTCCCTTGGCGGCGAGGTCCTGCCGGACGGTCGTCAGCGGTGGTTCGGACCAGCGCGCGGGCGGGACGTCGTCGAAACCCACGACGGAAAGATCACCCGGTACCGACAGCCCGAGGTGCCTGGCCGCCGAGATCGCCGCCAGTGCCAGCAGATCCGACATGCACAGCAGCGCCGTCGGCCGCGGGTGCCGGTCCAGCAGGCCGAAAGCGCTCGGAAGCGCTCCCTCGACCGAAAGTCCGGACGCCTCCCAGATCGGCACGTCCGTCACCGGGACACCCGCCTCGGCCAGCGTCTCCAGGTAGCCGGCCATGCGCTCGCGGTTGTCGTGGAACCGGCTGTTCCCGGCCTCCGCCGCGCTCAGTTCGCCGCCTCGCGGCGCCGAGAGGCACTGCGCCGAGAAGATCCCGATCCGCCGGTGCCCGAGTTCCAGCAGGTGCCGGGCCGCCGCGGCCGCCCCGGCCCGGTCCGCCACCCCGATCCTGGCCGACCCGCGGATGTGCGGCTGATCGATCACCACCAGCGGCAGACCTCGATCCCGGACCGCGCTCAGCGCCGGCGCGCCGTCGGCCAGCGAATACGCCACCGCGATGTCGGCCTGTGCGGCCAGGATCCGCTCCGCGCGAGGTCCGCCGCTCTCGCCGTCGCCGGGAAGCAGCAGGAGGGCGTGGCCTTCGGGGTCGACGACGGTCGAGAGCGCGTCGAGGGTGACCGACAGCGCGGGATCCGAGAACGCCGTCGAGAGATTCGTGTCGAGCAGGACGGCGATCGCGCCGGTACGGCTGGTGGCCAGGCTGCGCGCCGTCGGGTTCGGGCCCGCGTACCCGATCTTCTTGGCCGCTCGGAGCACCTCTTCCCGCAGCTGGGCGGACAGCTGATCGGGCCGGTTGTAGGCGTTGGAGACGGTCGCCCGCGACACCCCGACGGCGTCGGCGACATCGTCCAACGTCGGCCTTCGCCGTCGCGTGCTGGTCACCGGCGCAGTCTAGACCCGGCCGGGACAGGTGGACTTTCTGAAGCGCTTAAGTCATTCTGGGGAAACAGGAAGCGGAAGGAGACTGGGGTTTATGCGTGACCGTACGGCCGTTTTCGTCGTGTTCGCGCTCAACGGGGCCGCGCTCGGCTCCTGGGCGCCGCGGACTCCGGCACTGTCGGAGAGGGTGAACGCCTCGCCGGGCGTCTTCGGCCTGGCCCTGCTGGGCGCCAGCGTCGGCATGCTGATCGCGGCGTCGGTCTCGGGGCGGCTGATCGAACGGCACGGTGCCCGCGCCGTGGTCGCCGGCAGCACGATCATCGCCTGCGCCGCGCTGCCGATGATCGGCTTCTCGACGTCGGTCGCCCTGCTCGCCGGGGCGTTGTTCGTCCTCGGCGCGAGCGTCGGCGCGCTGGACGTCGCGATGAACGTCGCGGGCGTCGAGGTGGAGCGCCGGTCCGGGCAGGCCATCATGCCGGTCCTGCACGCCGGGTTCAGCTTCGGCGCGCTGGCCGGTTCCGTCGCCGCCGGATTCGCCGCGTCGCACCAATGGTCGCCGGGACGGCATCTCACCGTCGCCGCGCTGGCCGCGCTCGTCGTCCTCGCCTTCGTCATAGCGGCCGTTCCCGGCGCGCGACCCGAGCACGCCGAACCCGTCGAGAAGCCGCGGGTGCCCCCGATCAAGCGTCCGGTCCTCTGGCTGCTGGCCGCCATCGCGCTGTTCTCGGCGATCGCGGAGGGCGCGAGTTCGGACTGGTCCGCCCTGCTGATGACGTCCGTGCACGGGGTCGGCGACGGCGCCGCGGCCTTCGCCTACTCCGGGTTCGCCCTGGCCATGGCGCTCGCCAGGCTCGCGGGCGCCTGGCTTCAGAAGCGCTTCGGCGCCACCCGCGCGCTGGCGGTGGGCGCGGGGATCGCCGCCGCCGGGCTCGTGCTGGCCGCGCTGGCGCCCCTCCCGGCGTTCGGATTCGTCGGTTTCGCGCTGGCGGGCGCCGGGCTTGCCGCGGCCTTCCCGATCGCGTTGAGCCTGGCCGGGGCGTCGGGCAAACGCGCCGACGGCACCGGAGGCGAGCGGGAACTGGCCTTCGTCACGGCGATCGCCTACACCGGCTTCCTCGCCGGCCCGCCGCTGATCGGCGGGATCGCGCAGGTGACGTCGCTGTCGGTGTCGTTCCTGTTCGTCGGTCTGACCGCCGCGCTGATCGTGCCGTCCGCGATCGCCGCGGCACGGGCGCGGAAACGGGAGGAGGTCTCGGAACCCGTCGCCCGTTGACAGCCTCGCCGGTCCGCGGGCAAGCTGCTCGGTAAACTGAGATGAATGCGACCTGTTCGCGGTTTCAGGGCGGCTGATCCGGGGGAGGAGCGGCGTGAGGGTGCTGATGCTCGGGGGCGGCAGGGGGATCCCGGCCCGGCTGGTGCGGACCACGTTGCCCCGGCTCGTGCTGGTCCCGGTGGTGTTCCGGCTGGTGATGCTGGCGCAGGCGCTGTGGATGGCCGGTCTCACCGGATCCTCGGTGCTATGGACGTTCGCGGTACTGCACCTGGTGCCGAACGTCGCCGAAGCCGTCTGGATCTTCCGGTGGTCCCCGGCGGGCACGCGGCTGGTGCCGGCGGCCGACGCCGCGGTCGCCGTCCTCTTCGTCCTCGGGACCACGCTGGTCGAGCAGGACGCGGTGATCACGTCGATCACCTGGACCCATCTGATGGGGACGGTGATGATCTGGACGCTGCTGCGCGGTGCGCCGGCGGGAGCGGTGGTCATCGGCGTCGCGGTGGCGCTGCACACCGCGCTGGACCCGGCCGCCACGCTCGGTCTCTTCCTCACGCTCACGACGGCGCTGGTGGCCTCGCTCGCGCTGGTCGGCCTGGTCGGGGCGTCGATGCGGTTCGCGCTCGGGTTCGGGGAGCAGCAAGGGCGCGCGGCCGAACGCGAACGGCACCGCCGCGACGTCCACGACACCGTGCTGCAGGTGATGGAGTCGTTCGCGATCCCCGCGCCCGCCGACGAACTTGACCCGGCGGCCAGCCTCGACCGGCTCCGCCGCACCGCACGCGCCCAGGCCATGCGCATCCGGATCAGCCTCGAGCACGAACCCACCGGACCGGTCGGGCTGCATCAGCGTCTCCGGCTGCTCGCCGCCGAAATGGCCGCGGAGGGCCTGCGTGCCGAGGTCGTCATCCAGGACGAAGGCGCTCCCGAGCTCTCGGAGGAGGCGGCCATGGCCCTGCACGACTCGGCCAGGGAGGCCTTGCGGAACACGCTGAAGCACTCCGGGACCAGGCGGGCCGTCGTCAGCGTCGAGGAGATCGGTGGCGGGGTTTCCCTGACGGTGCGCGATCACGGCGCCGGTTTCGACGTCGGCGACCGGCGCCGCGGCTTCGGTCTCGAGAATTCGATCATCGCGCGGATGGCGGAAGTCGGCGGCTTCGCGCGGATCGAATCGAGCCCGGGGCTCGGGACGAGAGTCGTGCTTCTCGCTCCGTCAGTCCTGCGTGTCCCCGTCGGGTGAGTCACGCCACTGACGGAACGGCCGGTCCAGCGTCCACTTGTCGCCCACCCGCTCGACTACGCGGTATTCGCAGGTCGTCGGATTGGACAGGGACTCGAACAGTTCGATGCTCCAGCCGAAGAGCCGTCGGCAGAGCAACCGGATGGTCAGGCCGTGCGAGACGACCAGCACGGTCTCGGGGTGATCTTCGCCGCACGACGCCAGTTCGCTGAGGAACGCCGCGACCCGGTCGTCGACGTCCGCCCCCGACTCGCCGAACGGCAGCCGGTAGAAGAAGTGCCCGAACTCGTGACGGCGTTGCTTCTGGATCTCCTGTTCGCGCGGGTCCTGGAGGTTGCCCCAGTCCTGTTCCCGCAGCCTCGGCTCCTGCACGATCCGTTCGCAGACGTCGCTGATGTCCAGTAGCCGCAACGTTTCCCGCGTCCGCAGGTATGGGCTGACGTAGACCGCCGGACGCCGGCCGCCGAGGAGCTCCCCGATTTCCGGTCCCGTCAGCCTGGCCTGCTCGCGGCCTTCTTCGGTGAGCGGAAGGGCGTGGTCGGGGATCCGGGTGTAGGCGAGCTCGTCGACGTTGCCGAGCGACTCGGCGTGCCTCAGCAGGATGATCCGCACGCCGCCATCTTGCCCGTTTCGCGTCCGGCTTACCCTCGTGACGTGCCTTCAGACCCCGAGACGAAGCCGGCCCCGCCCGCACGGAAGGCCGGTGTCCTGCCGCTGGTGTCGATCGGGGCGCTCCTGGCCGCGGTGGTCGCCGTCGGTCTGGTCGCGCTGACGGGTGGCGCCGGTTACGTCATCGCCGGTCTGCCGGATCCGGGGCTGGTGACGCGCTACGGCATCACCGTCGTGCGGGTGCTGGCCGAAGCGGCTTCGGTGCTGTGCGTGGGTTCGCTGCTGCTCGCCGCGTTCCTCGTCCCGCCGCAGAAGTCCGGCACGCTCGCCGCGGACGGTTACGCGGCCATCCGTGTCGCGGGGGTCGCCGCGTGGGTCTGGTTCGTCGCGGCCGCCGCGTCGATCTTCTTCTCCGCGGCCGACGGCGCGGGGCGCCCGTTCACCGAGGTGCTCTCGCCGCAGGTGCTGATCGACCTCGTGGACGCCATCGAGCAGCCCAAGGCCTGGCTGTTCACCGCGTTGATCGCGCTGCTGGTCGCGCTCGGCTGCCGTCTCGCGCTGACCTGGGGCTGGACGACGGTGGTCTTCTTCCTGTCCGTCGGCGGCCTGATCCCGGTCGCGGTCACCGGGCACTCCGCGAGCGGCGGCTCGCACGACATGGCGACCAACAGCCTGCTGTACCACCTGGTCGCCGCCGCGCTGTGGGTCGGCGGCCTGGTGGCGCTGCTCGCGCTCGGCTGGCGCCGGGGCGAGAACCTCAAGCTCGCCGCCACGCGGTTCTCCAAGCTGGCGCTGGTCTGCTGGATCGTGATGGCGGTCTCCGGCATCGTCAACGCGCTCGTGCGGATCCGGATCGCCGACCTGTTCACCACCGACTACGGCCTGCTGGTGGTCGCGAAGATCGTCGCGTTGCTGCTGCTGGGCGTCTTCGGGCACCAGCAACGGCAGAAGGGCGTCGCCGGGCTGGTGAACGGCGCCGGCGGCGGTCAGCTGCTGCGGCTCGCCGCGGTCGAGGTGCTGATCATGTTCGTCACGATCGGCATCGCCACCGGACTCGCGAAGACCCCGCCGCCGCAGGAGTCGCTCACCCAGCCGTCGACGACGGAACTGCTGATCGGTTACGACCTCTACGGTCCGCCAACCGTCTTCAGGCTGCTCACGGACTGGCGGTTCGACCTCGTCTACGGCACTCTCGCGCTCGTTCTCGCCGGGCTGTACCTCGCCGGGGTCCGGCGGCTGCGGCGCCGCGGCGACACCTGGGCCACCGGCCGGATCGTCGCCTGGCTCGCGGGCTGTTTCGTGCTGCTGATGGCGACGTCGTCCGGCATCGGGCGGTACGCGCCCGCGATGTTCAGCGTGCACATGGGAAACCACATGCTGCTGTCCATGGTGGCGCCGGTGCTGTTCGTGCTCGGCGGTCCCGTGACGCTCGCGCTGCGCGCGCTGCCCGCGGCGGGCAAGGACGCCCCGCCCGGACCTCGGGAATGGGTGCTCGCCTTCGTGCACTCGCCGCTTTCGCGGTTCCTGACACATCCGATCGTCGCGCTGCTGCTGTTCGTCGGTTCCTTCTACGGCCTGTACTTCTCGGGCCTGTTCGACGCCGCGCTGAACTATCACTGGGCGCATCTGGCGATGAACGCGCACTTCCTGCTCGCCGGTTACGTCTTCTACTGGCCGGTGATCGGTGTCGATCCGGCGCCGCGCCGGATGCCGCCGCTGGGACGGCTGGGGATGATGTTCGCCGCCATGCCGTTCCACGCGTTCTTCGGGATCGCGCTGATGAGCATGCAGACCGTGCTGGGCCAGGACTTCTACCGCGGGCTCAAACTGCCGTGGGTCACCGACCTGCTGAGCGATCAGCGGCTCGGCGGCGGGATCGCGTGGGCGTCCGGCGAGCTGCCGGTCCTGCTGGTGCTCGTCGCGCTGCTGGTGCAGTGGGCACGTCAGGACGAGCGTGAGGCCCGGCGGAAGGATCGCCGTGAGGACGCCTCGGGCGACGCGGATCTCAACGCCTACAACGCGATGCTGAAGAACCTCGCCGATCAGGGCCGGGGACCGGGGAAGGGCTCCTAGGCGGGCACGCTCGTTGCCGGGCGTGTCGTCCGTCTGGACACGCGTGTCGTCCAGACAGTCACGGGTGTCGTCCCTTCAAGCACGCGACACCGCCCGCCCGGCACGTGCCCAAGACAGCGTCGGCCCGTCCAGTCCGCCGGGCCTGTCCTGAAGGGGTCTTTCGAGACGCTCAACGTCCTGAAGGACCCATTCAGGACAAGTCCGTTCGTGACGCCACGAGGCGAAGGCGTCCCTCGCCGCGTCAGACGAAACAAAAGACGCCTTCACCCCAGCCGAAGACACGGTCGCCGTCGCTACCACATCCGTCCGGCCCCGCTCGGGTTCCCACCCGAGTTGTCCACAGGAAGCCCACAACTCCCGCAGTTGTCCACAGATCCCGTTCACGCTCTTTTCCGCCCTCTGATCCGAGGCACTCTGTGATCAAGGGAAACACCGGGAACGGCCCGGATCGAGGAGAAAGGCGAGTGTGATGGCGATGGGCGAGACGTGGGTGACCATGATCGGCAACCTGACCAGCGAACCGGTCCACCATCCGGAACGCGTGCACGGGCACGACGTCGTGTCGTTCGGCTTGCGGAGCGTCGAACGCCGGTACGACAAGGAAAGAGGGGAGTGGGGCGAGGGGAGGCAGCTCGCGGTCAAGGTCACCTGCTGGCGGAAGCTGGCCATGGCGGCGTTCGCGTGCCTGAGCAAGGGCGACCCGGTGATCGTGGCCGGGCGGCTGCGCGGCGCCGAGACCGCCGAGGAGATCCCGGCACCTCTCGGTCTACCTGAGCTTGAGGCCTTCTCCATCGGCCCCAACCTCGCACGGTGTTCGGCCGAGATCCAGCGAGCCGGGCGCGATCGGCCCCGGGCGATTCCGCTGGCCCCGCCGCCGTCGGGGAATCCCATGGTCACCGCGCTGGAGGACGCGTCCGTGGGGTGAGGTCCCGATGCTCACTCAGTGATGTCGGGCTGACTGTGGGTAGTTCGGTGGTGACCGCCGTCAAGGCCTCGATCGGCTCGCTCTACGATCGCTTGTATGGCCGAGTTCATCTACACCATGAAGAAGGTGCGCAAGACCGTCGGGGACAAGGTCATCCTCGACGACGTCAGCACCGCGTTCTACCCCGGCGCCAAGATCGGCGTGGTGGGGCCGAACGGCGCGGGTAAATCCACCGTTCTGAAGATCATGGCGGGGATCGAGCAGGCCAGTAACGGCGAAGCCTTCCTCCAGCCCGGCGCCAGCGTCGGCATCCTCATGCAGGAGCCGGAGCTCAACGAGGAGAAGACGGTCCGCGAGAACGTCGAAGAGGGCCTCGGCGACATCAAGGTCAAGCTCAACCGCTTCAACGAGGTCGCCGAGCTCATGGCGACCGACTACAGCGACGAGCTGATGGAGGAGATGGGCAAGCTCCAGGAGGAGCTCGACCACGCCGACGCGTGGGAGATCGACTCCACGGTCGAACAGGCGATGGACGCGCTGCGCTGCCCGCCGCCGGACGAGCCGGTCACCCACCTCTCCGGTGGAGAGCGCCGCCGGGTCGCGCTGTGCAAGCTGCTCCTGTCCGCGCCCGACCTGCTGCTCCTCGACGAGCCCACCAACCACTTGGACGCCGAAAGCGTGCTGTGGCTGGAACAGTTCCTCGCGAACTACGCCGGCGCCGTCCTCGCCGTCACCCACGACCGGTACTTCCTGGACAACGTCGCGCAGTGGATCATGGAGCTCGACCGCGGCCGCGTCGTCGGCTACGAGGGCAACTACTCGACGTACCTGGAGAAGAAGCGCGAGCGCCTCGAGGTCCAGGGCAAGAAGGACGCCAAGCTCGCCAAGCGGCTGAAGTCCGAGCTCGACTGGGTCCGGTCCAACGCCAAGGCCCGGCAGACCAAGTCGCGGTCCCGGCTGGACCGCTACGAGGAGATGGCCGCGGAGGCGGACAAGCACCGCAAGCTCGACTTCGAAGAGATCCAGATCCCGCCGGGGCCCCGGCTGGGCAGCGTGGTCGTCGAGGTCGAGAAGCTGCGCAAGGGTTTCGACGACCGCGTGCTGATCGACGGGCTGTCGTTCGACCTGCCGCGCAACGGCATCGTCGGCGTGATCGGGCCGAACGGTGTCGGCAAGACGACGCTGTTCAAGACGATCGTCGGGCTCGAGGAGCCGGACGACGGCCGGGTCAAGATCGGTGAGACGGTCAAACTGTCCTATGTGGACCAGAATCGTGGCGGGATCGACCCGAAGAAGACGGTATGGGAGGTGGTTTCGGACAAGCTGGACTACATCCACGTCGGGCAGACCGAAATGCCCTCGCGTGCCTACGTCAGCGCGTTCGGTTTCAAGGGTCCGGACCAGCAGAAGCCGGCGGGCGTGCTCTCCGGTGGCGAGCGCAACCGGCTGAACCTGGCGCTGACCCTCAAACAGGGCGGGAACCTGATCCTGCTCGACGAGCCGACGAACGACCTGGACGTCGAGACCCTGGGCTCGCTGGAGAACGCTCTCGAGCAGTTCCCCGGCTGCGCCGTGGTCATCTCGCACGACCGGTGGTTCCTCGACCGGGTCGCCACGCACATCCTCGCCTGGGAAGGCACCGACGAGAACCCCTCGCAATGGTTCTGGTTCGAAGGTAACTTCGAGGGCTACGAGAAGAACAAGGTCGAACGTCTCGGTGCCGAGGCGGCTCGTCCGCACCGCGTCACCCATCGCAAGCTGACCCGCGACTGAGGGCCGGGGGTTCCCCGTGGAAGCCAGCAAGCGCCAACGGCCGGGCTCGCCCACCACCATGGTGGGCGGGCGGACGGCTGCCACCGGGGTAACCCTGTCCGCTGTCGGCAGGTTGATCGAACGTGCGGACGCCCTGCACTCGAGGGCGCCCGAACTCGCCCTGGTCCTCGGGGAGCGCGCGGCCGCGCTCGCCGAGGCGGCCGGTGCCGACGAGCAATGGATCCGTGCGGAGAGCCTCGTGGTGACCGCCCGGGTCCGGCTCGGTGGCCGTCCCCGGACGGTCGGCCGGGCGGTGGCAGCCCTGCGTGCCGCCGAGCACGCGGGCTACGGCGACATCGCCGCTCGGCTGAGGATCGACCTGGCGGTCTGCGCGCGCAGCGTGGGCGTCCCGCTGACCGGGCTGGCCGCGCTGCGGCCGCTGCTGGCGGATCCGGCGGTCTCACCGGCGCACCGGGCCGAGGCGTTGAGTCACCTCGTCGGCTGCCTGGCGCAGTTCGGCCGCAAGGCGGAACTGGACCGCGTGCTCGCCGAGGCGGACAAGCTCGTGCTCGGCGACGGCTCGATGACGGCGGATTCGCAGCTGCTGATCCGCGCGATGCTGCGAGTCGGGGTGGCGGCGCACCGTCGTCGGCACGGCGACCTGACGTCGGCGGCCGACGCCGCGCGGACCGGGCTGGGCATGCTCGAAAAGCTCGGAAACCCTGACGACGACGGCGGTCTCGTCCGGATCAGGCTGATCCTGCACCTCGTCTGCACGTTGCTGGACCGGGGCGACACGGAAATGGCGATGGAGGTCGCGCAGCCGATCCTCGACGCGCCCGTCCGGGCCGCCGGGGTCGCGCCGGCCGCGTGGCTGCGGCTGGCGGTGGCCACCCGTGTCCTGCTGCCCGCGGGATCCGGGGAAGCCGCGGGCATGCTCGTCCGTGAATCGGTCGCGGCCACCGAGGACCACAACCTCCACGCCGTCACGGCACGGCTGTGGCTGGAGCTCGCGCAGATCGAGGAACGGCTCGGCCGGGCCGAGGAGGCGATCGGCTGCCTGCATCGTTCGCGCGCCGCCGAGCATCTGCACGCCCGCGCGCGCAGGCAGGCGTGCAACGTCCTGGTCGGCGAGTTCGGTGCGGCCGAGAACGCCGCCGTCGACCTCGACGACGTCTTGCGCGCCGTCGCCTCGCGGCCGTCCGCGGCTCCGGCCCCCGCGCCTGCCCCCGCCCCGACCCGGGCTCCGGTCCCCGCGCCGGAATCGGCCGAGGTGACCGCGGTGATGGCGGCGATCGACGCGGCACCGCCGAAGCGGGCCGCCGCCGAGCCGCCGGTTCGCCGCGAGCCGCCGCAGCCCGTGCGGCAGACCAGGCAGCCGGAACCGGAACCGGCGCCGGTGCGGTACGCGCCTGTCGAGCCTCCGCGCCCCGCCGCGCCCCCGCGGCCGGTGGAGCCGGTCGCCGAAAAGCCCGTCGTGGAAAACCCGGTCGTGGAGAAGAAGCCCGAAGCGCCGGTACTCAAACCACCGTCCCGTCCGGAGCCGGTCCAGGAGGTCGCGGCATCCGACAGCGATTGGCGCCGTCGCGTGCCGGCGAAGCCTCGGCAACCCAAGCCGACGATCAGGTTCGAGCCCAAGGCCGAACCCGCCGCACCGAAGCTGATGCCGCCGCCGCCGAAACCGGAGCCCGAGCCACGCCCCGAGCCCGCGCCACGCGCCGAGGCGGCGCCGCGGCCGGAGCCGACGACGGGACGCCGCCGTCGAGAGGAACCCGCGGTCCGCGAAACCCCCGCGGCTCGCGAGGTCGCGCCTCAAGATCCGGCGGTCGCCCGTCTGGACACCCCGGCCCCGGCCGCTCGGCGGCAGCCCGAGGTGCCTGTCCGGTATGAGGAGCCGGTGCCCGTATCGGCCCCGGAACCCGTTGTCCCGGAACTGCTTCTGGCTCCCGAACCGGCGGCCGAACCCCGGCCGCGCATGACCGCGGAGGCCGAGCCGCCGCGTCCGCCCGGAACAGCCGCCCCGTTGTGGGAGAGCGACGAGTGGGCGGCCGAAGAGCGAGCTCGCCGGTCCGCCGCGCCCGCCTCGCGCAAGACCAGGCACGACGCCGAACATGGTTCCGTGGCGGCGAAATCGGTGCTGGACCGGCTCGGGATCTCGAGTACCGGCGGAGGCCGTGGCCGCCGTCGCGCGGACGCCACGGATCCCGTGCAACCCGAACCCGTTCCGGAGGAACGCGCCGAGCCCGCGCGCGCCCGCCGGGAAAAGCCTCCGGTCGAGTACGCCGAACCCGCCGTCCCGCTCGCGCCACCGCCTCGGGAAGACCCCGCACCGCCGCGCAATGGCGCCCCTCCGCAGGGTGCCCAGGAAGAGGTCGCGGATCCGTGGCTGCCGCGGTTGCGGATGCCGCCCGCGCTGGACCCGCTTACCGACACCGGCTCCTGGCGGCCGGTGACCCCGTTCCCGGAGAGCTACGCCCGTGCGATCGCGGAGGAGGAACCGCCGCCGGACGCCGGTCTCGCCGATCTGCTCGCCCGTGCGCTCGCCGAGCATCAGGCAGGGACGGCGAGTGCCGCCGCGCTCGTGAAACAGCTCGGCTCCCAGGACTCGGCGAAGCGTCCGGTCAACGGTCGCGACCGCCACCGCGCCAACGGGAGCGACTGACCGGGCGACAGTAAAGGTCCCTTGCTCACCTCGCTGTGAGCCGAAGAGGTCTTGAACGATTCAGTCGAGCGGGTGACGCCACGCGGCGGGTCCGTGTGGAGCAAGGGGCGCTGGTCACCCCCGGTGCGGTGGTACGCGGGGCGGCCCGGACAGACCGTCGATGTGACCGGCGAGTAGCTGAACCGATCACGGCGATTCCGGTATCTGAGCAGGGAAATCTTCGACGGACGGGAATGACCCGGCCTTGTGGAGCCGACAGTCCGGAGCTGTAGGTTGGGGTCTGGGCCGGTACAGAGTCGTGCCGGTCGCGGTGTCAATCTCGCTACTGTGGAGAGTTGCCTCAAATGAGCTCGACGGGAGTCTCGTCCCTGCCCGGAAAAGATGTCGGCACCGAGGATGGCGCCCGGCGCCGGTCGGTGAACCCGGAGCAGATCCGGGACGACCTGATCGACGCCGCCGCGGCGTACGCCCCGGAGATCGGCGACCTGATCCGCCTGTACTACCGGCACATCCCGGCCGAAGAGATTCTCGGCGACGACCCGGTCGACCTCGTCGGCGCCGTCCGTTCGCACCTGCAGCTGGCGAAGGACCGGATGCCCGGCCGCCCCGCCGTGCGGCTGCTGAACCCGACAGGCCCCGAGGACGGCTGGACGCGTGAAGCCACCGTCGTGCAGGTCGTCACGGACGACATGCCGTACCTCGTGGACTCCGTCGCCGCCGAGTTCGCGCGGGACGGGGTGCAGGTGCAGCGGATCGTGCACCCGATCGTCGTGGTCAGCCGCGACCTCACCGGCGAACTGCTGGAGGTCCACCCGGACGCCGACCCGGCCGACCCGCCGGCGAACTCCGCGGCCGAGTCGTGGATGTACATCGAGATCGACCTGGTGACCGATCCGAACCGGGCGCGCGAGCTGGACAACCGGCTGTCGTCGGTGCTGGGCGACGTGCGCGAGGTCGTCGAGGACACCGACAAGATGGCCGAGACCGCGTGCCGTCTCGCCGACGAGCTGGACGGGAACCCGCCGCGGCTGGCCGCGAGCGAGGTCGCCGAAGGTGCCCGGCTGCTGCGCTGGCTCGCCGACGGTCACTTCACCTTCCTCGGCTACCGCCGCTACGAACTGATCGACAACCCGCACCCGGACAGCGACGAGCCCGCCCTGCGCGCCGTACTGGCCAGCGGGCTGGGCGTGCTGCGCCAGGACAGCCTGGCCGCGCGCAGCCTCACCGCCGGTCCCGACACGGCGGCGTCCGCGCTCGCGCCGACGCTGCTGGTGCTGACCCAGGCGAGCGCGCCGTCCACCGTGCACCGCCCGGTCTACCCGTACTACGTCGGCGTGAAAACGTTCGACGACAAGGGAAACGTCACCGGCGAGCACCGCTTCCTCGGCATGTTCACCACCACCGCCCTGCACGAGAACGTGCTGGACATCCCGGTGGTCTGCAACCGGGTCCGCGAGGTCATCCACCGCGCGGGCTTCCCGATGGAGTCCTTCTCCGGCCAGCGGATGCTCGAAGTGCTGCAGAACTGGCCGCGCGCGGACCTGTTCTCGGCCGACACCGACTCGCTGTACTCGACGACGACGGGTGCGATCACGCTCTCGGATCGCAGACGGCTGCGCCTGTTCCTGCGCCGCGACCCGTACGGCCGCTTCTACTCCTGCCTCGTGTACCTCCCGCGTGACCGCTACACGACCCGTTCGCGGCTCGCGATGCAGGAGGTCCTGCTCGAAGAACTCGAAGGCACCCAGCTCGAGTACAGCGCGCGCATCGGGGAGACCGTGCTCGCGCAGGTGCACTTCATCGTGCACACCGATCCCTCGCAGCGGTCCGAACCGGACACCCTGCGCATCCAGGAACGGCTCAACGAAGCCGTTCGCAGCTGGGACGACCGGATGGTCGAGGCGATCCTCGCCGAGCGCCGCGAGCGCGCCGGGGACAGCGGCGTCGCGATCGGCCTGCTGGGCGAGGAGTCCGCGGGCGAACAGGGCCAGCGGTTCGCCGCGGTGTTCCCCGAGGGCTACAAGGAGGACTTCACCGCGCTCGAAGCGCTCGCGGACCTCCGCGCCCTGGAGTCGCTGACCGACGAGGGCGACCTGTCGCTGTCGTTCTACCTGCCCGCCGACGCCGAGGCGGGGGAGCGGCGCTTCAAGCTGTACCTGCGCGGCGAGGGCGTCACCCTCTCCCAGGTGCTCCCGGTCCTCCAGCGCATGGGCGTCGAGGTCGTCGACGAGCGACCGTACGAACTGCGCCGCGAAGACGGCGGCCGGTCCTGGATCTACGACTTCGGCCTGCTGATCGACCCGCAGGTCCTCGACCACGCGGACCACGACCTCCGCATCCGCTTCCAGGACGCCTTCCACGCCGCCTGGCGCGGCGACTGCGAGGTCGACGGCTTCAACGGGCTCGTCCTGCGCGCCGGGCTCACCTGGCGCCAGGCGGCCATCCTGCGGGCCTACTCGCGGTACCTGCGCCAGACGAAGATCCCGTTCTCGCAGGAGTACATCGAGAACACCGTCCTCGCGCACACCGACATCGCCACCGCGCTGGTGCGGCTGTTCGAGACCCGCTTCGACCTCTCGCTCGGCGACGAGGTCCGCGCGTCGCAGGCCGACCACCTCACCACCGAGATCGGCAAGCTGGTCGACGAGGTCACCAGCCTCGACGAGGACCGGATCCTGCGGCGGCTGATGGCGGTCATCCTCGCCACGCTGCGCACGAACTACCACGTCACCGACGAGGACGGGAACTCCCGCCAGTACCTGGCGCTCAAGCTCGACCCGAGCGCGGTGCCCGAACTGCCCGAGCCGCGGCCGAAGTACGAGATCTTCGTGTACTCGCCCCGGATCGAGGGTGTGCACCTGCGCTTCGGCGACGTCGCGCGCGGTGGTCTGCGGTGGTCCGACCGCCGGGAGGACTTCCGCACGGAGATCCTCGGCCTGGTCAAGGCGCAGGCGGTCAAGAACGCGGTCATCGTGCCTGTCGGCGCGAAGGGCGGCTTCGTCGTGAAGCGCCCGCCGACGGCCACCGGTGACCCGAGCCTGGACCGTGACGCCCAGCTGAACGAGGGCATCGCCTGCTACCGGATGTTCATCTCCGGCCTGCTGGACGTGACCGACAACCGCGTCGAGGGCAAGACCGTCCCGGCGCCGAACGTGGTCCGCCATGACGGCGACGACAGCTACCTCGTGGTCGCGGCGGACAAGGGCACCGCGAAGTTCTCCGACATCGCGAACGAGGTCTCGGCGAACTACCGGTTCTGGCTCGGCGACGCCTTCGCGTCCGGCGGCTCGGTCGGCTACGACCACAAGGCCATGGGCATCACCGCGAAGGGCGCTTGGGAGAGCGTCAAGCGCAACTTCCGCGAGCTGGGCAAGGACACCCAGACCGAGGACTTCACCGTCGTCGGCATCGGCGACATGATGGGCGACGTCTTCGGCAACGGCATGCTGCTCTCCGAGCACATCCGCCTGGTGGCCGCGTTCAACCACATGCACATCTTCCTCGACCCGGCCCCGGATTCGGCGACCTCGTTCGCCGAGCGGCGGCGGCTGTTCGACCTGCCGCGCTCGTCGTGGGAGGACTACGACCGCTCGCTGATCAGCGAGGGCGGCGGGATCTACTCGCGGTCCGCCAAGACGATCCCGGTCAGTCCGCAGGTCCGCGAGGCGCTCGGGCTCGCCGACGACGTCACTTCGCTGGCGCCGAACGACCTCATGCAGGCGATCCTGCTGTCCCCGGTCGAACTGCTCTGGAACGGCGGCATCGGCACCTACGTCAAGGCCGAGAACGAGTCCCACGCGGACGCGGGCGACAAGGCCAACGACGCCTTGCGCGTCAACGGCAACCAGCTCCGCGTCAAGGTCGTCGGCGAGGGCGGGAACCTGGGGCTGACCCAGCTCGGCCGGATCGAGTTCGCCCGCGCGGGCGGCAAGATCAACACCGACGCGCTCGACAACTCCGCCGGTGTGGACTGCTCCGACCACGAGGTCAACATCAAGATCCTGCTGGACCACCTGGTCTCGACCGGGTCGCTGGGTGCCGAGCGGCGCAACGAGCTGCTGGAACAGATGACCGACGAGGTCGGCGAGCTGGTGCTTGCCGACAACTACCGGCAGAACGCCGTGCTCGGCGTCAGCCGGGCGCACGCCGGGCCGATGGTCTCGGTGCACCAGCGGCTCGTCGCGGCTCTGGTCGCGAAGGGCGCCTTCGACCGCAAGCTCGAAGCGCTGCCGAGTTCGGCGGAGTTCCGCGCGCTGGAGAAGGCGGGCGAAGGCCTCACCTCGCCGGAGCTGGCGACGCTGCTCGCGCACGTCAAGCTCGACCTCAAGGACGAGCTGCTGGCGAGCGAACTGCCGGACTCCGAGGTGTTCTCGCGCCGTCTGCCCGAGTACTTCCCGAAGCCGCTCCGGGAGCAGTTCGGCGACGCGATCTTCCAGCACCCGCTGAAGCGCGAGATCATCACGACGATGGTGGCCAACGAGGTCGTCGACGGCGCCGGGATCTCGTACGTCTTCCGCCTGATGGAGGAGATGAACGCGACCGCGACCGACGCCGTCCGCGCGTACGCCGTGGTCACCCACGTCTACGACCTGCCCTCGCTCTGGGCGCAGATCGACGCGCTGGACAACGTCGTGCCGACCGAGGTCGCGGACGACATGATGCTGGAGACCCGCAGGCTGCTCGACCGGGCCGCCCGCTGGTTCCTCACCAACCGGCCGCAGCCCCTCGCTCCGCTCGCCGAGATCAACCGGTTCGGCCGGGTCGTCGGCGAGATGGCGCCGCGGGCGCACGAGCTGCTTCGCGGTGTCGAGTGCGCTTCGGTGGACGAGAACACCGAGCGGCTGATCGAGAAGGGCGTCCCGGCGGAATTGGCGGAGCGCGTGGCGCTCCTGCTGCACACCTTCGGCCTGCTCGACGTCACCGACGTCGCGGAGCTCGCCGAGCAGCAGGTGGGGATCGACGCGGTGCACACCCCGGCGGACACCGCGGGCCTGTACTACGCGCTGTCCGACCACCTCGGCATCGACAAGATGCTGACGTCCATCAGCGGTCTCGAACGCGGCAACCGCTGGCACGCGCTCGCGCGGCTGGCGCTGCGGGACGACGTCTACGGTTCGCTGCGCGCGATCACGCTGGATGCCTTGCGGCACAGCGATTCGGACACCGACCCGGACGAGAAGATCGTCCATTGGGAGAAGACGAACGCCTCACGACTGCAGCGGGCCCGCGTCGCGCTGGACGAGATCAGCCAGTCCGGCAAGCTCGACCTCGCGACGCTGTCGGTGGCGGCGAGGCAGATCCGGAGCACGGTGCGGTAGTGAGCTACATTTCCCTGATCCGGCCGCGTTGGTCGGATATGGACGTCTACGGGCACGTCAACCACGCGAACATGGTGACACTGCTCGAAGAGGCGCGGATCCCCCTGCTGTTCGGGGACGCCGTCCGGGCCGGGCTCACCGAACTGCCCAAGGGCATCGTGGTGGTGAAGCTGGCCGTCCATTACCGTTCGCCGATCGTGGTGTCCGATCAGGACATCCGGGTGGAGATCTCGTTGAAGGACTTGAAGCACGCCAGCTTCACCCTCGGCTACAAGGTGCACGACGGGCCCGCCGAGGCCGACAAGGTCGCGGTCACCGCGGAGACGGTGCTCGCGCCGTTCGACACCGCGTCCGAGCGGCCCCGGCGGCTGACCGAGGACGAGCGCGCCTTCCTGGAGAAGGGGTTCGCGGATGCCTGAGCTCTTCATCCCGGACGCGGGCGACCGCGAAACGCTCGGCGCCTTCGTGGCCAGAGCGGTCCGGCTCGACCAGAACACGCTGGTGCGGTTGCGGCAGCGTGGTGACGGCGTCGTCGAGGCATGGAGCACGACGCCGTTCGAGGTCCTCGCCACCAGGGCCGTCGCCGGTGACATCACGCCGTCCGACATCACCGTGTCCGGGAACGAGCTGCTCGCCGCGCTGACCGTGGCCGGCGGCGAGCGGATGGATCCCGGCCCCGCCCGTGACCTGCTGTGGCATTCCGAGCTGCCCGCCCCGGGGCGCTGGCAGCTGGTGGACGAACTGCCGGCGACGGTGATCTCGGAGCTGGCCGAACGCGGGGTCACGCTCGCCCGCGACAACGTCGGCCCGCACGGCACGCCGCCCGCGTCGCTGATGGACCAGGCGGTGCTCACCGTTTCCGGCAACGAGCTGGAGATCAAGGTCCAGATGCGGTGCCTGTTCGCGTTGTCGGGGATGGGTTTCGTCGACTCGTCGATCGACGGCGACGTCGTCCGGGTCACCGCGACGGATTCGTGGATGCGCATCGACGCGCGGTACGGCGCCGTCATCAAACGCCGTCACGCGCTTCTGCCGCTGCTGTTCTGACGGGTTTCTTACCGCCGAGCGCCGCGGGTGGCTTCCGGCCGCCCGCGGTGTCAGGCTGTCCTCATGAACGACAAGGGCGGTGAGGACCCGACCGCGGACTTCCTCGCCGAGGTCAGGCCGGAGGAGACCCCGTGGCGGACCGAGCGTCCGCCGGGTGAGGAGGCGCCGGAACGCGCCGAACGCCCGGAGAAATGGGGCCGCGCCAAGGCCGCCGGACGGGCCGCCGCGGCGGCGGCGCCCTACGTCCAGGCCGCCGCGCTGGCGACCTGGATCGTCTCGGGCACCGTCGGCGATTCAGGCGACTCCGGCGACATGGGCTCCTCGGGCGACGCCTAGAGCTTCGCGCGCATCGTCTTCATGCGTTCGATCTCGGCGGACTGGCCGGTGATGACCTCCTGCGCCATCTCCTGCGCCTTGATCTCGACACCCTTGCCGAGCTGGGTCTCGGCCATCGTCAGCGCGCCCGTGTGATGCGCGATCATCAGGTCGAGGAACATCTTTTCGAACGCCACGCCGCTCGCCGCGCGCAGTTCCGCGAGCTGGGCCTCGGTCGCCATCCCCGGCATGAGCGCGTGATCGTGACCGCCACCGTGATCACCGTGGCCCGCGTGTCCCTCACCCGGCACCGGCTTGCCGCGGTCGGCCAGCCACGTCTTCATCATCGTGACCTCGCCGTCCTGCGCCACCGAGATCCGCCCGGCGATCGCCCTGATCTGCTCGTTCGCCGTCTTGCCCGGCACCAGGTCGGTCATCACCTTCGCCTGCTGGTGGTGGGGGATCATCATCGTCATGTACTCGACGTCGGCCTCGTTGGGCTGATCGCGGTTCACCGGACCGGGGGAGCCGGTGCCCGCCTGCTCACCGGGTTTGCCGGGAACGATCACCGGCGCGCTCTGAGCGGGGGCGGCGGGCTCCTCGGCGCCGGTGCAGCCCGAGACGACGAAAGCGGCCACGACCAGCGCCGATGTCAAACTTTTTCTCATCCCGGGAGAACCTCCGTTGGTGGGTATCTGCTGAGCCTAAATAAGTAATAAGGTTCGCGTAAAGCTGGGTGGAAGGAGAGCCATATCGTGCTGCAACCTGGGCTGAAACGTCGCTTGACCAGGGTCTTCGTGTCGGCGGCCGCGGTCGCCGCCCTCGGGGCCTCCAGCGCGTTCGCCGCGCCCGCCGTCATCGCGGAGCCGTCGGCGACCACGATCCCGGGTGTGGACGAGATCGTCCACAGCCCCAACCTCCGGTCGATCGCGAACATCCCGCAGCAGGGACCGTTCACCAAGGAATCGACCGGCACCGACATCGCGTTCACCAAGGGGCACGCGATCATCGGCACGTACGACGGCTTCAACGTCTTCGACGTCCGCAACCCGTACCGCCCGAAGATCGTCAGCCAGGTCCTCTGCCCCGGCGGGCAGAACGACGTGTCGATCTCCGGCGACCTGCTCTTCCTCTCGACCGACGCCTCGCGCAGCGACAACTCGTGCTCCAGCGTCCCGAAGCCCGCGTCCGACAAGTCGGCGTGGGAAGGCATCAAGATCTTCGACATCTCGAACCTCGCCGCGCCGAAGTACGTCGCGGCGGTCGAGACCGACTGCGGTTCGCACACCAACACCCTGGTGCCGGACAAGCGCGGCAAGGACGTCTACATCTACGTCTCGTCGTACGCGCCCGCGGCCAACCTGCCCGACTGCCAGCCGCCGCACGACAAGATCTCCATCGTCAAGGTCCCGCTGAAGGACCCGGCGAAGGCGGAGCTCGTCGCGACGCCGGTGCTGTTCCCGGACGGCGGCAACGCCGGCGGCGACAACCCTGACGGCACCCGTCGCTCGGCGACCACGGGCTGCCACGACCTGACGGCGCTGCCGGAGAAGGACCTGATGGCCGGTGCCTGCATGGGTGACGGCGTCCTGATCGACATCTCCGACCGGCTCAAGCCGCGCGTCATCAACCGCGTCCAGGACAACGTGAACTTCGCGTTCTGGCACAGCGCCACCTTCAACAACGATGCCACCAAGGTCGTCTTCACCGACGAGCTCGGCGGCGGTGGGATGGCGACCTGCCTGGAGAAGTTCGGCTCCACCCGGGGCGCCAACGGCATCTACGAGATCACCGGCCGCGGCGACAACCGCAAGCTGGAGTTCCGCAGCTACTACAAGATCCCGCGGCTGCAGTCCGAGAACGAGAACTGCGTGGCGCACAACGGCTCGCTGATCCCGGTGCCGGGCAAGGACATCATGGTCCAGTCCTGGTACCAGGGCGGCGTCTCGGTGTGGGACTTCACCGACTCGGCGAAGCCGAAGGAGATCGCGTACTGGGAGCGGGGCCCGCTCTCGAACGAGAAGCTCGTCACCGGTGGAACGTGGTCGACGTACTGGTACAACGGCCACATCTTCTCGTCCGACATCGTGAAGGGCCTGGACGTCCTGGACCTCAACGACTGGCGGACCTTCCCGGCGAAGCTCGTCCGGCAGAACCAGTTCAACGCCCAGACGCAGTACAAGCTGCACCCGGGCTTCAACAACTGATCCGTAATGCCATGAACGGTCCGTTCCTTGCGAAATTCGCAAGGAACGGACCGTTCATGGCGTTCCGAGGGGCGCTCACACGAGCCAGGCGGCCGCGTCCGGCGGTAGTTTCCCGTTCACCAAGGGCACGCTCGACAGCAGCACCTCGCCCGGCGGCAGCGCGATCGGGCTCGCCGACGTGTTCAGCGCGCAGACCAGCCCGCCGCCGGACCGCCGGAACGCGAAACACCCGGCCGGTGCGCCGTACCATTCCAGCTCGTCGCCGCCGAAAGCCTTGTGCGACTTGCGGATCTCGATCGCCCGCCGGTACAGCGACAGCGTCGACGCCGGATCCTCCAACTGCGCTTCCACGGTCACCGACGCCCACGAAGCGGGCATCGGCAGCCAGGGGTGCGGATTCCGCGAGAAGCCGAAGGGCGGCATGTCGCCTTCCCACGGCAGCGGCACCCGCGACGCGTCCCGGCCGAACTCGGCGCCGGAGGTCTTGGCGCGCGGGTCCGCGACCGCGTCGGGCGGGATGTCGACGTTGCCGAGTCCCAGTTCCTCGCCGTTGTACAGATAGACCGCCCCGGGCAGCGCGAGTTCGACCAGCGCCATCGCCCGCGCGCGCCGGACGCCGCGCTCACCGCCGCCGTACCGGCTGACCTGCCGCCAGACGTCGTGGTTGCTCAGCGTCCAGGTGGCGGGCGCCCCGGCCGACTTCGGCACCGCCAGGGACCGCTCGATGGCCGTCCGCAGCGCGTCCGCGTCGAAATGCGTGAGCACGAGCCGGAAGTTGAACGCCAGATGCAGTTCGTCCGGGCGCAGGTACCGGGCGAGGCGTTCCTCGTCGGTCACCCAGATCTCGCCGACGGCCATGGTGCCCGGGTACTCGTCGAGCACCTTGCGGATCATCTGGTGGATCTCGTGGACGCGGTCGTTGTCGAACCGCGGGTCGTAGAACTCGCTCGGCCCCATCGCGTTCACGCGCGGGTCCATGTCCGGCAGACCAGGCGGTTTCGCCATGCCGTGCGCGACGTCGACGCGGAAGCCGTCGACCCCGTGGTCCAGCCAGAACCGCAGGGTCCGCTCCAGATCCGCGGCGACCTCGTGGTTGGTCCAGTTCAGGTCCGGCTGCTGCGGCGAGAACAGGTGCAGGTACCACTGTCCGTCCGGGACCCGGGTCCACGCCGGGCCGCCGAACGCGCTGACCCAGTTGTTCGGCGGCTCGTCGCCGCGCGGGCCGAGCCCGTCGCGGAAGATGTAGCGATCCCGCTCCGGGCCGCCCGGCGGCGCCGCCATCGCCGATTTGAACCAGGCGTGGGTGTTGCTGGTGTGGTTGGGGACGACGTCGATGGTGACCTTGATGCCGCGTTTGTGCGCCTCGGTCAGCAGGACGTCGAAATCACCGAGGGTGCCGAACATCGGGTCGACATCGCGCGGATCGGCGATGTCGTACCCGTGGTCGGCCATGGGGGAGCGGTAGAACGGCGTCAGCCACAGCGCGTCGACCCCGAGCAGCTCCAGGTAACCGAGCTTGCCGCGGATGCCTTCGAGGTCACCGACGCCGTCCCCGTCCGAATCGGCGAACGAGCGCACGTAGACCTGGTAGAAGACCGCCTGGTCCCACCAAGCCACGTCGCGTTCCATCACACGAAACTGTTCATCATGCTGTTGGCGGCCATCTCCAGGTACGCCCACAGCTGCCCTCGGTAGGGCTCCTCGATGTTCTCCTCGTCGACCGCGATCTTGATGCAGCGCAACCACGCGTCGCGTTCGATCGGGCCGATCTTGAACGGGGCGTGCCGCATCCGCAGGCGCGGGTGGCCGCGCTGGTCCGAGTAGGTGTGCGGGCCGCCCCAGTACTGCATGAGGAACAGCCGGAAGCGCTCCTCGGCCGGGCCGAGGTCTTCCTCGGGATACAGCGGGCGGAGCACCTCGTCGACCGCCACTTCGGCGTAGAACCGCGCGACGATCCGGGTGAACACCGGTTCACCGCCGATCGCTTCGTACAAGGTGGTGGGGTCAGGTTCGGTCACGGACACAGCTCCATTCTGCCCTTGTCCTACTGCCCGGCGGGGCCGGACGACATAAAGCGCCCCAGCGGGGGCTCGAAGCCGGCTTCGTCCAGCACCGCGAGCAGGTGCGCTCGCAGCGCGCGCTGCACGGCCCACTGCTTTCCTGGGCGGACTTTCACGGTGAGGCGGAGTTTGATGCCTTCGGGGGTCACGGTCTCCACACCGAGCATCTCGGGCGGCTCCAGCACGTTCGGTGCGAGCCCTTCGCTCTCGAGGAGCGTCTTCGACTTCTCGGCCATCAGCTCGGTGGCCTTCTCGACGTCGGCCGAGTAGCTGAGCGGGACGTCGACGACGGCGACCGCGAAGCCCTGGCTCGAGTTGCCGACCCGCAGCACCTCGCCGTTGCGGACGTACCAGACGGTCCCGTTGATGTCACGCAGGGTGGTGATCCGGAGGCCGACGGCCTCGACGGTGCCGGACGCCTCGCCGACGTCGACGACGTCACCGACGCCGTACTGGTCCTCGATCATCATGAAGATGCCCGAAAGGAAGTCCTTGACGAGGTTCTGCGCGCCGAAACCGAGCGCGACCCCGACGATGCCGGCGCTGGCGATGATCGGCGCCAGGTCGATGCCCAGTTCGCCCAGCACGAGGATGAACGCCAGGCCGTAGATGAACAGTGTCGCCATCGACTTGAGCACCGAGCCGATGGTGGCGGCGCGCTGACGGCGTCGTTCCATCACCGCGGACCCGAGCACTTCGGGAGCCTTCTCCCGCAGCGGTCTCAAGAGGGCGGGAAGCTTCGACGAGCCGCTCGGCATCCGCGTCACGCGGTTGATCAGGCGCCGCACCACGTAGCGCAGCAGGAACGCCACGGCGACGATCATCAGGATCTTGATCGGCTTCGTCAGCAGCCAGCCCGCCGACGCGGAGAGCCATTCGTTGTTTGTGACCTGGAACACCTGGCCGCACAGGGTGCTGGCGTCCTTCGTGCATGCCGGGGGTTCGGTGGGCAGCAGGTTCACGGAGAAGAAATGTCCTTTCGTGCTCGGCGGGGATCGTTCGCGCTGCTCGGCGCGACAGGCGCCCCGGCGGAGGCGAAACAGCCAACTCGATGTGGCCGCCGGGTCGCGCGCATATGACACGTCCAGTAACACACGTGCACTTTGGGGCTGATCTGTGGTCGACTATGCCTGCACCGGTGGAGGTGGTCGAGTGCCAGACCGACAACCCATCCCCCTCGGCGTCCCGAGCCAAGCCTTGGCCGGACAGGCGCCGGAGGTCGTGTTGCGCGCCCATCCGGGAGGTGCCCCCTCGCACGGGGCTCCACCGGGCGGGCCGGGAACGCGGCCAGGGGGTGTTGCCCGCCCGCCCGGACAGCGTAGAGGGCGGGATCCGTCGACTACGGCGGTACCCACCACGACTACGACGTCGTCATGGGGCCGCAGACGGGTATTGCTGTTGAACGCCACGTTCGAGCCGCTCACGGCGCTGCCGTTGCGGCGCGCGGTGGTCCTCGTGATGTGCGGCAAGGCCGAGGTGGTGCACGGCGACCCCGCGGGGCTCGAACTGCACGCCGCCACGGTCTCGCTGCCCGTGCCCTCGGTGATCCGGCTGAGCACCTACGTGCGCGTGCCCTACCGCGCGCAGGTGCCGCTGACCCGGGCCGGGCTGATGCATCGCGACCGGTACCGCTGCGCCTACTGCGGAGGGCGGGCCGAGACGATCGACCACGTCGTCCCGCGCAGTCGCGGCGGTCCCCACAGCTGGACGAACTGCGTGGCCTGCTGTGCCAAGTGCAACCACCGGAAGGCGGACAAACTGCTCTCCGAGATCGGCTGGCGCCTGCGCGTCGTGCCGAGGGCCCCGCACGGGCCGCACTGGCGGCTGCTCGCCCATTCCAAGGAGGCCGACCCGTTGTGGCGGCCGTACCTGGGCACGGCGGCCTGATCGGTTTCTGAATACGTCGGCGCCCCGGCTGCCTTTCGGCGGCCGGGGCGGGCCGATGATGCCGTGGTGACGCTGGTTACCGCTGTGGATCCCCTACTGGCCGGTCGTGCTCGAAGCTCAGGCGGCGAGGGAGAAGTCGCTCTGGCAGGTGACGCGGGTGCCACGGGTGACGCGCGTGCCGCGGGTGACCCGGGTTCCGCAGGTGACGCGGGTTCCGGCGGTCACGCGGGTGCCACGAGTGACTCGCGTGCCACGGGTGACGCGAGTGCCGGCGGTGACGCGGGTGCCCCTGGTCACCCGGGTGCCGCGGGTGACGCGGGTTCCGGCGGTGACCCGGGTACCGCGAGTGACACGAGTACCGCGCGTAACCCGTGTGCCCGCCGTCACACGCGTACCGGGGACAAAACCCATTTCGAAGAGTGACGAAATGTCGTCGATGATCGCCTGGCCGGGTGTCTGGGTGCTCTGCATGACATGTCCTCCTGCGACCGGTGCGTTACCTGCTGGGGTGGGGGAGCTGGGCGCAAGGCCCGTACAGGTGAAAAAGCTACGAGGATTTCAAGGCCCGGACAAGACGACAGCGCCGGGTGCGGCCGCCCGTACGTTGAGTTGCAACCTTTCGGCCTTGAGGGCTTCGCCCCAACGTGGGAGCGCTTTCGTGGCAAGCGGCGGACGGCGGCCTCCGGACGGTGAGCGGTAGGTGCTCCGGCGCACACCCGTGCGAGCGGGTGCGGTCACACGCCATCGGATACGCTCACGCGCGTGAACCTTGTCGAGACGATCCTGGTCTTCGCGGTGATCCCCTTGGTCATCTACGCGCTGTGCGGGGTGGCCACGCTGCGGTCGAAGGGCGCGGGCGTCGCCCGGTACCGGCCGGGGCAGCCGTGGGAGTACCCGGCCATGTGGTGGAGCGCCAACCCCGACGGTGTCGGCGCCAGGCATTCGCACGCGGGCGGCGCGACAGCCGTCGACGCGGCGAACGGAGCTTCGGTGACGGGAGGCGCTCGTGGCAACTGGTGAACTGACCCATTCGTCCACCGCTGTGGACGAAGAGCCCGGTTACGGCGCCGCCGTTACCTCCAGCGGCCGGGTTTCCGCCGCCAAGATGTACGAACCCGCTGGTCCGATCAGCCCATTCACGACCCAGCAGCTTGCGCGGCTGGACGAGGCGCTGACCCTGGCCAGCCGTGAGACCGGGCTGGACTTCAGCGTGTATCTCGGCGACCTCGGCGAGGACACCCGCGCCACCGCCGAGGGCCTGCTGGCCTCGACCGACAACGCGGCCGACTCCGTGGTCGTCGCCGTGTCGCCCGGTCAGCGGGCCATCGAGATCGTGACGGGCTCGCAGGCCCGGCACCGCCTGCCCGACCGCGGCGCGAAGCTCGCCGTGGCCAGCATGGTGGCCTCCTTCAAGGAAGGCGACCTCATCGGCGGTCTCGTGAACGCCCTCCGCATGCTGAGCGACCAGGCGGGCGCTCCGCAGCGCTGACGCTCAATGCTCTAAAGCCGTGAAGGCCTCCTTCTCTACTCTCAAGGTAGGGAAGGAGGCCTTCACGGCTTTCCGGGGTTCCCGCGTGTCATGAGGGGTCCCTTCCGGACGAAATTCGTCAGGAAGGGACCCCTCATGACACGAACAGCGGACTAGATCCCGGCCTGCGAGTCGAACTCCCGGGCGGCCAGCGCCCGCACGATCCCGGCCCGGCCTTCCGACACCAGACGGCGCAGCGCCGCCGGGTGCTCCCCGGCCAGCCACTCGTCCGACGCCGTGACGGTCGCCGGCTCGACGGCCCACGACGGGTACAGCCCAACCACGGTCGGCTGCGCCCGCTCGCTGGAGCGCCGCTGCCACACCTCGTCGATGACCTCGAAGTAGCGCGTCACGTAGCCGCCGAGCAGGTGCTTCTGACCCGGGTGGGAGAAACCGGTGATGAGCGAGTCGCTGACCGCGTTGGGCAGCTCGTCGTCGTACACCGCCCGCTGCCACGCGTCGGCCTTCGCCTCGTCGGTCGGCCGCAGCGCCCGCGAGCGCTCCGCCTGACGCCGTCCGGCGGCGGTGTCGTCCTTGGCGAGCTCCGCGTCGATCTCCGGGTTCTCCGCCTTGCCGTGCGCGACCAGCGCGTGCAGCAGCCGCCAGCGCAGGTCGGTGTCGACGGTCAGGCCCTCCAGGGGCGCCGTGCCGTCGAGCCAGCCGGCGATGATCTGGAGCGTCTTGTCGTCCAGCACCGAACCGGCGAGCGAGTTGACGAACGCGAGCTGGTGGTCCGAACCGGCTTCGGCGCCCTGCGCCAGCTCCAGCAGCCGCGCGGAGAGCTCCGGCCAGCCCTTGTCCGCCGCCCATGCCGGGTTCGCGTACGAGTTCAGCGCCGTCTGCGCCTGCAGCAGCAGCCGCTGCACCACGCCGACCTCGGTCTCGGTGTGCACTCCGCGCTGGACCAGCGTGACGAAGTCGCGGGCCTTGAGCTCGGCCTCGCGCGTCATCTCCCACGCGGCCGACCAGCACAGCGTGCGGGGCAGCGGTTCGGTGATGTCGGCGATGCGGTCGATCAGCGTGGTCAGCGACGCCGGGTCGAGCCGCATCGTGCAGTAGGTCAGGTCGTCGTCGTTGACCAGCACGAGCTTGCCCGCCGGGAGCCCGACCAGGGCGGGCACCTCGGTGCGCTCGCCGTCGACGTCGAGTTCGACGCGGTGCTTGCGGACGATCTTGCCGTTCTCGTCCTCGTCGTAGACGCCGACCGCGACCCGGTGCGTCCGCAGCTCACCGGCACCCGGCTTGGCACCGGTCTGGGTGACGGCGAACGCGGTGTACGTGCCGTCGGCGCCGATCTCGTAGCGCGGGCTCAGCGAGTTGAGACCGGTGGTCTCCAGCCACTGCGCGCTCCACCACGACAGGTCGCGGCCCGAGGCCTCTTCCAGCGCGCCCAGCAGGTCCGCCAGGGTCGCGTTGCCCCAGGCGTGCTTGCCGAAGTAGACCTTCAGGCCTTCGAGGAAGTGTTCGAGCCCGACGTAGGCGACGAGCTGCTTGAGCACGCTCGCGCCCTTGGCGTAGGTGATGCCGTCGAAGTTCACCTCGACCGCGTGCAGGTCGACGATGTCCGCGGCGATCGGGTGCGTCGAGGGCAGCTGGTCCTGCCGGTACGCCCACGACTTCTCGATGTTCGCGAAGCTGGTCCACGCGTTCTTGTACTCGGTCGCCTCGGCCTGGGCGAGCACGCTCGCGAAGGTCGCGAACGACTCGTTCAGCCACAGGTCGTCCCACCAGCGCATGGTGACCAGGTCGCCGAACCACATGTGCGCCATCTCGTGCAGCAGCGTCTCGGCGCGGCGCTCGTAGGCGTAGCGGGTGACGCGGCTGCGGAAGACGTAGTCCTCCAGGAAGGTGACCGCGCCCGCGTTCTCCATCGCGCCCGCGTTGAACTCCGGCACGAACAGCTGGTCGTACTTGGAGAACGGGTACGGGGTGGCGAACTTCTCGTGGTAGAAGGCGAAACCCTGCTTGGTCTCGGTGAACAGCTTGTCCGCGTCCATGTGCTCGGCGAGCGAGGCGCGGCAGTAGATGCCCAGCGGGATCGTGCGGTGTTCGTCGGAGAATTCGTCGCGCCACTCGCTGTACGGGCCCGCGATCAGCGCGACCAGGTAGGTCGAGATCCGCTCGGACACCTTGAAGACGGTGCGGACGGCCCCTTCCGGGGTCTCCTCGGCGGACTCGATCAGCGCGTTCGAAATGACCTTCCAGTCCTTCGGCGCGATCACGGTGAGCCGGTAGACCGACTTGAGGTCGGGCTGGTCGAAGCAGGCGAACATGCGCTTGGCGTCGGCGGTCTCGAACTGCGTGTAGAGGTAGACGCCGTCATCGACCGGGTCGACGAAGCGGTGCAGGCCCTCACCGGTGTTCATGTACCGGCAGACCGCGTCCACGACGAGCTCGTTCGACTCGGCGAGCGAGGGCAGCTCGACGCCCTTGTCCTCGACGTACCCGCTGACGTCGAGGTCCGTCCCGTTGAGGACGGCCGACTCGATCCCCTCGGCGACGATGTCGACCCACGACGCTTCGCCGCTTCTGGCGCTCGCGAACTTGATCGTCGTCTTCGACGTGAAGGTCTTCTCACCGGGACCGCCGCGGCCGTCGGTCAGATCCAGCTCGATGTCGTAGGACTCGACGTCGAGCAGCTCCGCGCGCAGCTTGGCTTGGTCTCGGGTCAGATTGGGGGCGGGCACTGGCACCTCTGGTCATCGGTATCGGTTCTGGTTTCCAACTACAGGCATCCAATCATGTCCGGGCCGATGCTGACGACGGGAACAACTCCGACGGCCGTGATGTTGGCTCGCTGTGTAGCACCGTGTGTGTACCGGCCCACCCCAAGACGATGGCACTGGGAGAACCTGATGACCGCCCCGTCCGAGACGACCAAGGTCGACTTCTACTTCGATCCGATCTGCCCCTTCGCCTGGATCAGCTCGCGCTGGATCCTGGAGGTGGAGAAGCACCGCGACCTCGATCTGAGGTTCCGGATCATGAGCCTGTCCGAGCTCAACAGCGGCCGTGAGGACCTGCCTGAGCAGTACAAGGAGCTGCTGGGCCGCGGCTGGGGTCCCGTCCGCGTCGCGACCGCGCTGGCGCAGAAGAACGGCGAGGAGGCCCTGCGCGACTTCTACACGGAGTTCGGCACGCGCCACCACAACCAGGGCGACAAGGACATCCCGAAGGTCATCAAGGAGACCCTGGAAGCCATCGGCGCCCCGGCCGAGCTGGCCGAGGCCGCCGAGTCGGCCGAGTACGACGAAGCGCTCAAGAAGAGTCACTACGAAGGTATGAATCCGGTCGGAATGGACGTCGGCACCCCGACCATCCACATCGACGGCGTCGCCTTCTTCGGCCCGGTGCTCAGCTCGATCCCGCGTGGCGAAGACGCCGTCAAGGTCTTCGACGGCGCCCGCGCGCTGGCGAGCTACCCGGACTTCTTCGAGCTGAAGCGCACCCGGAGCGGGGAACTGAACTTCGACTAAGTCGTCCGAAAGCTAGGGGGTCGCTAGCGCGGCCTTGGTGACATCGCCGGGGTAGGAGGACCTCGCGACGGCTTCGTCCGTCGTGAGGCCTCCTGCCGCGATCAGGGTCTTGAAGGCGATGAGTTCGCGAAGCCCGTCGCGGTGCTTCTCGATGAACGCGCTGTCGACGGGGTCGCCGTGCCCGGCCACGATCGTCTTCGGCTCCAGCGCGAGGATCGCGTCCATCACGCCGGGCCATTCGGCCAGCCAGCTGCCGTCGTTGAAGGAGAAGGCGCTGAAGCCCGCTTCGGCGTTCTCGACGGCGTCGCCCGCGAAGATGATCCCAGCGTCAGGCACGTGCACGAAGAGATCGTGGTCGGTGTGGGCGCGGCCGAGGAACCGCAGCACGACGGTGCGGCCGCCGAGGTCGATCTCGGCGGTGTCGGCGACCGGTTTGTCCGGCAGGGTGATCACGGTGCGTTCCAGTGCTTCCGCCATCTCAGGGCGGTTTTCACCGAGGTAGTGCTGCATCCACTTGAGCCGCGCGCCTTCGCCGTAGGTCGTCAGCTCGGCCACGCAGCCTTCGTGCGCCCAGACGTCGCACGGCAGGAACGCCGTCGTGCCGAAGGCGTGGTCGAAATGCGCGTGGGTGTAGACGACCGACCATGGCAGCGGCGTGATCTCCCGGACCGCCGCGGCCAGTTCGGCGCCCTGGTCGACGTCCCCGCGGACGTCGACGACCAGGCAGCGGTCGTCGCCCACGACCAGGCCGACGGTCAGGTCCAGCTCCTCGTGCCGGCGGGCGTACACCCCGTCGGCGAGTTCGAGCCAAGTCACAGATCCTCCAGAATTCCGTTGCGCAGCACCGGAACCGTGCTGCTGGTGTCGAGCAGGGCGGCGAGGGTCACGTCGTTCCCGTGCCCGGCCGCGGCGAGCTCACGCCCTGAAGAACACTCTGTCAGGGCTTCGGCGATGTCGATCGATTTCGCCGCGATGGCGGCGAGACAGGCTTCGGCGGACAGACGGCCGTAGTCGTTCAGCGCGGCGACGATCGCTCCCGCGCCGAGCTGGTCTTCGACGCACGGCCTCAGCGGTCCGAACTCCTGGGCTCCGCGGATGTCGACGCCCCAGCGTTCCCCCGCCGGAATGACACCGATCGGCGCGCCGTCCGCGAGTTCGGCGGCGCGGGCGGCGACGGCGGTCGCGTTGCGCAGGCAGCCCGCCAGGACTTCGGCACCGGTCGTGGCGGCGGCGTCGCAGAGCGTGGCGCCGTTGGGGGAGGGGAGCGCGAGGAGCGTGCCGGAAGGGATTTCCGTCACAGACGAAGGCCGCAACGTCCAAGCGTTTTCACCCGCGAGGATGGCTCCTCGTTCTTTCGCGGCTTCCTCGCCGCGCTGATCGCGCCAGCGGACCGGCAGCACGCGGCCGCCGTTGCCGAGGACGAGATCCGTTGTGGTGCAGAAGGAAAGCACGTCCACGACGACGAGTACGGCGCAATTCCCGCCCAGGGCTTCGACGCCTTCGGGTCCCCATTCGAGTCTGATGTCCGCTTCGGCCTGCCCTCGGATGTCCACCCCCACAGCATGCTCGCTCCGGAACGTGATGGCAGACTCCGCGCTGTGCGTGTTTACCTTGGCTCCGACCATGCCGGTTTCGAACTGAAGAACCACCTCGTGGCCCACCTCAAGGAGCAGGGTCACGACGTCGAGGACGTCGGTCCCTTCGCCTACGACGCGGCCGACGACTACCCGGCGTTCTGCATCGAGGCGGCCCGCCGTGTCGTCGCGGACGAGGGCAGCCTCGGCATCGTCGTCGGCGGCTCCGGCAACGGCGAGCAGATCGCGGCCAACAAGGTGAAGGGCGCCCGCGCCGGCCTCGCGTGGAGCGTCGAGACCGCGAAGCTCACCCGCGAGCACAACCACGCCCAGCTGATCGGCGTCGGCGCGCGGATGCACACCACCGAAGAGGCCACGGAGATCGTCGAGGCGTTCCTCGCGACCCCGCCGAGCCCGGACGAGCGCCACGGCCGTCGCGTCCAGCAGATCCTGGACTACGAGAACACCGGCTGGCCGCCGCCGCTCCCCGAGAACTGACATGCCCGAGGGGCACACGCTCCATCGCTTGGCACGTCTGCACAAACGCCGTTTCGCCGGTCACCCGGTCGAGGTGAGCAGCCCGCAGGGGCGGTTCGCCGGGGAAGCGTCCCGTTTGGACGGCCGGGTGCTGGTGAAGTCCGAGGCGTACGGGAAGCACCTGTTCCACGACTACGGTCCACACGGGACGGTGCACGTCCACCTCGGCCTCTACGGCACGTTCTCCGACGTGCCGCTGCCGGTGGGCGAACCGGTCGGTCAGGTGCGGATGCGGCTGGTCGGCCCGACGCATTCCGCCGATCTGCGCGGACCGAACCAGTGCGAACTCCTGGACGTGCCGCAGGTCGACGCGATCAAGGCGCGGCTGGGCCCGGATCCGCTGCGCCGGGACGCGAAACCGGACAAGGCTTGGGACCGGATCTCCCGGTCGAAGACGTCGATCGCCGCGCTGCTGATGGACCAGTCCGTGCTGGCGGGCGTCGGCAACGTGTATCGCGCCGAAGTGCTGTTCCGGCACGGTGTCGCGCCGCTGATCCCGGGCCGCGCGCTCGATCGCGGGCTGTGGGACGACATGTGGGCGGATCTGGTGACGCTCATGCGGCACGGTGTCCGGGTGGGACGGATCGACACGGTCGCGCCGGAACACCTGCCCGAGGCGACCGGCCGCGCGCCGCGGCAGGACCGGCACGGCGGCGAGGTCTACGTCTACCGCCGCGAGGGGGAGCCTTGTCTCGTGTGCGGGACCGCCGTGCTGCGGAGTGACCTGGCGGCACGGAACCTCTTCTGGTGCCCGACCTGCCAACCCGCCTGACGGATTTCGGCAAGTACGTGAAGGGGGCCTTCACGTACTCGGGTCGGTGGCGGTTTCGCGTGACGGGATGGACGACACGTGTGTCCAGGTGGACGACACCCGTGACGGGATGGACGACACGCGGCGGAGCCCGGTCACGATCGTGCCGTCTCTCTGATCACGCGTGTCGTCCGTCCAAGCACGCGTGTCGTCCGTCTGATCACGTGAGGTGGCCGTCCCGTCACGCGAAACCGCCGACTCGGCTCCCTCTCGCTCACCTGAAGTACATGAAGGCCCCCTTCCTTGCGCCAGGCGCAAGGAAGGGGGCCTTCATGTACTTGGGAAGGAAGCCGACGCTAGAAGTCGAAGCCGCCGCCGTCGAAGCCGCCGCCGTCGAACCCGCCACCATCGAAGCCGCCCATGTCGCCGCCCATGTCACCACCGGCGTCGCCCATGTCCGCGGCCGCGTCCTCCTGGCCCGCGTCGTAGCCCGACTCCCAGGCCGACGCGCTCGCGATGCCCGACATCCCGGAGAACATCGCGCTGAACAGCAGCATCGAACCGAGACCCCAGGCGCCGGCGACGAGCGCGGGCTTCCACCACGGCTCGCTGTACCAGCCCTGCGGCACCGGACGGCCCGCCACGCGACCGCCGGGGTAGTAGTGCGGCGTCCGCTGGCTCGGGTCCGGCGAAGCTTCGTAGTGCTCGCCCTCGACGTCGACCGAACGGTGCTCGGTGACCTTGCCCGCCTTGTCGCGCTCTTCGCTGCCGGGCAGTTCCGGACCGGGGTCCATGCCCATCGCGACCCGCGCGGCGCGGACGTAGTAGAGACCCTCGATGGCGGTCTCGCGCACGAGCCGCGCCTGCTCGATGGTCTGCGCCTGCTCCATCTGGGAGCCTGCCGCGGTGAAACGCTCGGACGCGTCCGCCATCGCCTGCTGGGAGGCGGTGTCCGTGCCGGTGAGGTTCATGACCTGACCGCCCAGTCGTTCGACGAGGCGCCGTGCGTCCGCCTTCGCGTCGTCCAGCTGGCGCTTCTTGGCCGCCGCCTGGGATTTCGCGAAGTAGATGCCGCCGCCGACCACGACGACGAGGAGCACGATCAGGAAGATCGCGGTGCCCATGGGTTCAACTCCAGGAATCGTTCGGCCTTTGCTCCGGACAACGTGGACGGCCGGTCCGAGGTTCCCGCCGTGGTCCCGGTCACCACTGGCGGGGAAAACTAGAACACGTTATAGTTCGCGCCATGAAGTTCACCCTGTCGATCGCGATGAATCCGCTCGATCAGCTGGGCGAGCTCGCCCGGGCCGCCGAAGAGGCGGGGTTCTCCTCGATCGCGCTCCCGGATTCCCTGTTCTATTCCGAGACGGTTTCGGCCGACTATCCGTACACGCCCGACGGCAGCCGGTTCTGGACCGAGGAGACGCCGTGGGCCGATCCACTGGTCGCGGCGGCGTCGATGGGCGCGGTCACCGAGCGGCTCACCTTCTACACCTCCGTGCTCAAACTGGGCTCCCGCAACCCGGTCCTGCTGGCGCGCCAGGTCAACTCGGTCGCGGCGCTGACCGGCGGCCGGTTCGGACTCGGGCTCGGCGTCGGCTGGTCGCCCGAGGAGTTCCAGTGGTGCGGCGCGCCATACGAGAAGCGCGGCAAGCGCGTGGACGAGGCCATCGACGTGCTGCGGCTGATCCTCGACGGCGGGATGGTCGAGTTCCACGGCGAGTTCTTCGACTTCGACAAGCTCCGCATGAGCCCGACGCCGCCGTCGCGCGTGCCGTTCTACATCGGCGGCCACACCGACGTCGCGCTGCGCCGGGCCGCGCGCGTCGCCGACGGCTGGTCCTCGGCGATGATGAAGTTCGACGACCTCCGCGACACGATCGCCAAACTGCGCGGACTGCTGGCCGAGCGGGGCCGCGCCGACGACCCGTTCGAGTACCAGGCCGTCTGCATCGACAAGTTCGGGCTCGACGGTTATCGCGAGCAGGGCGACATCGGCGTCACCGACATCATCACCATGCCGTGGGTGTTCGACGGCCTCGGTTTCGACGCCGAGGTCGGCCCGAAGCTCGATTCCATCAAGAAGTTCGGCGACGAGATCATCGCGAAGATCGGAGACTGAGCATGGGTGTCGACGTCTGCTGGGATCCGGCCGCCGAACAGCCGCCCGCGCGGCAGGCCGCGTTCCGCTCGATGACCGCCGTCACCGCCGGGGACAAGGCCGCCTGGCTCGCGCTCTTCGCCGGGGACGCCGTCGTCGAGGACCCGATTGGCCCGTCGATGTTCGACGAGGAGGGCAAGGGGCACCACGGCCAGGACGGGATCAGTGCGTTCTGGGACAAGACGATCGCGAACGTCGAGCGCTTCCAGTTCACCATCCGCGATTCCCACGCGGCCGGGGACGAGGTCGCGAACGTCGGGACGATCACCACGTACCTGCCCGGCGGCTACCGCGTCGACACCGACGGCGTTTTCGTCTACCGGGTGCGCGAGGACGGCCTGATCGCCTCGATGCGGGCGTTCTGGGAGACCGAGCGCGCCATGGCCACCGCGCGGAAAGCCGAAGACTAGGAGAGCTGCTCCGCGCGCCTGGTCAGATACTGCTTCTCGGGTTCGCTAGCCGTCTTTCGCGCCGCCCGCAGGTAGGCCTCGTGCGCGGCGACGACGTCCCCTGCCAGCTCCAGCAGATGCCCGCGGACGGAATCGAGCCGGTGGGTCTGGCTCATCCGGGTGTCCTCGTCGAGCGTGGCGAGCAGTTCGAGGCCCGCTTCCGGACCGTTGACCTCGGCGACCGCGACGGCGCGGTTGAGCGTGACGACCGGGCCGGGCGAAACCTTTTCGAGGACGTCGTAGAGCGCGAGGATCTGGGACCAGTCGGTGGCGGCCGCGGTGGCGGCTTCGTCGTGGACGGCGGCGATCGCGGCCTGCACCTGGTACGGCCCGACCGGACCCGCTTCCAAGGCCGCGCTCACCAGCGAGACCCCTTCGGCGATCGTCTCCGCGTTCCAGAGCGAACGGTCCTGTTCCGCGAGAGGGACGAGCGAGCCGTCGTCATCGGCGCGGGCGGCGCGGCGGGCGTCGGTCAGCAGCATGAGCGCGAGCAGGCCGGTGACCTCGTCCTCGTCCGGCATGAGCCGCCGGAGCAGCCGGGTCAGCCGGATCGCCTCGGCGGTCAGGTCGGCGCGGTGCAGGTCGGGGCCGCCGCTGGTCGTGTAACCCTCGTTGAAGATCAGGTACAGCACCTGGAGGACGACGCGGAGCCGTTCGGCGAGGTCCGCGGACGGCGGCAGGACGAACTCGGCGCCCGCCTTCTTGATGGTCTGTTTCGCCCGGCTGATCCGCTGGGCGAGCGTCGATTCCGGGACCAGGAACGCGGTCGCGATCTCGCCCGTGGTCAGGCCGCCGACGGCGCGCAGGGTGAGCGCGAGTTGCGACGGCGCGGACAGGGAAGGGTGGCAGCACAGGAAAAGGACCGTGAGCGTGTCGTCCGAAGCAGAGGGATCGCCCGGACCGGGCAGGTCCATCAGCGCGTCGTTCTCCTCGCGCCGCCGTCGCGCGCTCTCGCTGCGCCACTCGTCCACCAGCCGCCGTGACGCGACCGTCGCGAGCCAGGACTTCGGGCTGTCCGGGATGCCCTGCTCCGGCCATTGCTGCGCGGCCGAAAGCAGGGCTTCCTGGACGGCGTCCTCGCAGGCGTCGAACTGCCCGTGCTTGCGCGCCAGCAGCCCGATGACCTGCGGGGCCAGCTCCCTCAGGAGCGCTTCCACCTGACGATCGTCCTTCACGACGCCAGTCTTACCGCATTCCGGACGTCAGGCGACGGGGGAGTAGTGCGAAGCGTCGCCTTCGAGGGATTCGCTCGGCACCCCGTCGATGCCGACCGGGACGTCGCCCGCCACGGTCACCCGGTTCAGGCGGCGGGGCAGGTCGTCGTAGTTGTCGACGGCGTAGTGCTGGGTGATGCGGTTGTCGAACAGCACCAGCTGGTCCGGCTCCCAGCTCACCCGGACGACGTTCTCTGGCCGCGTCACGTAGGACTGCAGCAGCCGCAGGACGTCCCGTGACTCGCCCTTGGACAGCCCGATGATCCGCTGCGCGAACCCGCCGATGTACAGCCCGCGTTCGCCGGTCACCGGATGCACCCGCACCACCGGGTGGACCGTGCGGAACTTCTGCGAGACGAACACCTTGCGGCGTTCTTGCTCCGCGTCGTCGAGAGTCTCGGGCGCCTTCGCGTAGTCGTAGTCGTTCGTGTGCTCGGCGCGCAGCGTGTCCGCGAACGCCCGGAGCGGCTCCGGCAGGTCACGGTAGGCGGCGGCCGAGTTGGCGATCAGCGTCTCGCCACCGTAGGGCGGCACGACCAGGCTGCGCAGCGTGCTGGCCTTAGGCGGGTTGTGCACGAAGGTGACGTCGGTGTGCCACTGGTTCGCGCGGCCCTGCTCGCTGTCGACCGGCAGGATGGCGGGTTCGCCGTCGACCGACGGGACGGTCGGGTGCGCCTTGGTCAGCTCACCGAACTGCGCGGCGAAACGCTGCTGGCCCGCGTCGTCGAGGTCGACGTCACGGAAGACGAGCGCCTTGTGCTCGTGCAGGGCGTCGGTCACGAACGCGACGGTCGCGGCGTCGAGTTCCTCGGCCGGGTCGACGCCGAGGACCTGCGCGCCGATCCTGCCGGTGATCTTGCGGACTTCGACCTGGGTGTCGAGGGCGGTCATGCGGCGTGCTCCTTCACTCGGGTGTGGTGGACGGGACGGGCGAGGCCGTAGTGGCCGCGCAAGGTCGTGGCGGTGTACTCGGTGCGGAACAGGCCGCGCCTTTGCAACTCGGGGACCACGAGGTCGACGAAGTCGTCGAGGCCGCCGGGCAGGGTGGGCGGCATGACGTTGAAGCCGTCCGCGGCGCCTTCGGTGAACCAGTGCTCCAACTGGTCGGCCACTTGCGTGGCGGTGCCGGCGAAGACGCGGTGACCACGGCCGCCCGCGAGCCGTTCGATCAGCTGGCGGATGGTCAGGTTCTCGCGCCGCGCCAGGCCGGTGACCAGCTCGAACCGGCTCTGCGCGCCTTCGGTGAACGTGCCGACGTCGGGTAGCGGCCCGTCGAGCGGATACGGCGTGAGGTCGTGGTCGAGCATGTTCGACAGTTGCCGCACGCCGTACGCGGGCGTGATGAGGGCGTTGAGTTCGGCCTCGCGTTCCTTCGCTTCGGCCTCGGTGCGGCCCAGGATCGGGCTGATCCCCGGCAGGATCTTGATCTCCTCCGGCGAACGCCCGTACTTCGCGAGTCTTCCCTTGACGTCGTCGTAGAAAGCCTTGCCCTCCGCGAAAGTCTGCTGTGCGGTGAACACCGCCTCGGCGAACCGGGCCGCGTACTCCTTGCCCGTCTCCGACGAACCGGCCTGGACCAGCAACGGATGTCCCTGCATCGGACGCGGGATGTTCAGCGGGCCGCGGACCTGGAAATGCGGGCCGTTGTGGTCGATCGGGTGGATGCGGTCGGTGTCCGCGTAGACCCCGCTCGCCTTGTCGATCACGGCCGCGTCGTCGTCCCAGCTGTCCCAGAGTTTCCTGGCCACCTCGACGAATTCGGTGGCGCGTTCGTAACGCAGGGCGTGTGCCGGCCGGGCGTCGCGGTTGAAGTTGCGGGCTTCGTCCTCGCCCGCCGACGTCACGATGTTCCAGCCCGCGCGGCCGCCGCTGAGATGGTCGAGCGACGCGAACTTCCGCGCCAAGTGGTACGGCTCGTTGTAGGTCGTCGAAGCGGTGGCGATCAGGCCGATGCGCTCGGTGGCCCCGGCCAGCGCCGAAAGCAGCGTCAGCGGCTCGAACAGGGTGTGCGAGTTGTAGCGGACGTTGCCCCACAAGGCGACGCCGTCGGCGAGGAACAGCGAATCCAGCTTGCCGCGCTCCGCCGTGCGGGCGATGTCGACATAGTGCCGCAGTGTCGCGGCCCGCCGGGGATCCGTGCTCGGATGCCGCCAGGCCGCCTCGTGGTGACCGTTCGGCATCACGAACGCGTTGAGGTGCAAGTGTTTCATGTCTTCTCCTTGACACGCCAGGTGGAGAACCGCCGCTCCAGTGCGACGAAGCCCGCGTTGATGGCCAGGCCCAGCACCGAAACCGTGATGATCGCGGCGTACATCTGCTGGATCTGGAAGTTGACCTGGGAGTTGTTGATCAGATAGCCGAGCCCGGCCTTGGCGCCGACCATTTCGGCGGCGATGAGGATGAGGATCGAGTACGCCGCCGCCATCCGGATGCCGGTGAAGATGGTCGGCACCGCCGACGGCAGGATCACCTTGCGGAACAGGCTCGGGCTCGACAGCCCGAGTGAACGCGCGGCCTTGACCAGCAAGGGATCTACGGTGTTCACCCCGGCGATCGTGTTGAGCAGCACCGGCCAGACGCAGGCGTAGACGATCAGCGCGATCTTGGACACCTCGCCGATGCCGAGCAGGAGCGTGAACACCGGCAGCAGCGCCAGCGCGGCGGTGTTGCGGGCCAGTTCCAGCAGCGGGTTGAGGAATTCCGCGAGCGGGCGGTACCAGGCGATCAGCAGCCCGAGCGGGACGGCGACGCCCACCGCGATCACGAATCCGGCGGCGGACCGGCCGAGACTCGCCAGCAGGTGATCGGCCAGCTGCCCATTGAGGATCAGTTCCCAGAGCGCGGTGAGGTCCTCCGACAGCGGCGGAAGGAAGGTCCTCGTGCCCTCGTCGAGAACGAACTGGGGAGCGAGCTCCCAGGCGGCGAGGAAGAGCAGGATCGCCGCCGAACTGCGGAAAGCCTTGCTCAGCCTGCTCTTCTTGCGTGCTTTCCCGACCGGCTTCGGTCCTGTATGGACAGTCGGTGCTTCGAGCGTCGCGGTCATGCGGCCCTCCGGATCTCGTCGTGCAGGAGTTCCCACAGCCGATGCCGGTGCGCCACGAACGCGGGCGCCGAGCGCAGGTCGTCGCTCGTGCGGTCGCCGAGGTCGATGTCGACGACGTCCTTGAGCCTGCCCGGCCGCGAGGTGAGCACCGCGACCTTCTGTCCCAGGTAGACGGCTTCCTCGATGCTGTGGGTGATGAAGACGATGGTCTTGCCGGTGCGCCGCCAGATCCGCCGCAGCTCCTCCTGGAGGAGCTCGCGGGTTTGCGAGTCCAGCGCGGCGTACGGCTCGTCCATCAGCAGGACGCCGGGGTCGTAGGCGAGGCTTCTCGCGATCGCGACACGTTGCTTCATCCCACCGGAAAGCTGGTGGGGGAGATGGTCCTCGAAGCCGGAAAGTCCTACGAGATCGAGGAATTCCCGTGCCCGATCGGCCCGCTGCCGCTTGTTCAGCGTGCCGCCTTCGAGACCGAACTCGACGTTGGCGCGTGCCGTGCGCCAAGGGAACAGCGCGTACTGCTGGAACACGACCCCGCGGTCCAGACCCGGTCCGGTGACGGGTTTCCCGTCGATCAGGACCTCGCCTGAGGTGGGCTTCGCGAGCCCGCCGAGCAGGTCGAGGAGCGTCGACTTGCCGGAACCGCTGGGCCCGACGAGTGAGAGGAACGTGCCCTCCTCGATGTCGAGCGAGACGTCGTCCAGCGCGGTGAGGGCGCCGAAGGTCTTGGTGACCGAGCGGAGGCTGATCTTGGCGGTCACGCGCCACCGCCTTCGCGGAAGGGGTTGAACTCGTTGGTGTAGAGCTTCTTCAGATCGACCTGGTCGTTCTTGATGAACCCGGACTGCTTGAGCCAGTCCGTCCAGAGCGTGTAGTCGTTGTCGGAGATCAGCCCGCCCTTGGTGACGCCGACGCTCTTCCAGTACTTGAGCGTTTCGGTGTTCTCGTTGCGGCCGCGGTTCTGGATGATCTTGGTGAACCGGGCGATGACCTCGTCGCGTGGCGTGGTGCGCGCCCATTCGATCGCCTTGGCCACGCCGGTGACGAAGGTTTTCGTGGTCTCCGGGTACTTCTTGATGAAGTCGGTCCGCAGCACGTACGGCCCGCCGTTGTAGGGGCCGAACGCCTCGACGTCCTTCACGATCGGCCGTACCCCGCCGACGGAGAGGGCGCGGTCCTGCAGGACGCCGTTGAGCGCGGCGACGTCGATCTGGCCGTTGCGCAGGGCCTGTTCGGTGTTGATCGGCGGGAGGACGACCAGTTGCACCTGGTCGATCTCGGCGTCGGTGAGGCCGCTGCGCTTGAGCCACGTGTCGAGGGCGGCCTCCAGGTTCGCGCCGACGGTGTTGACGCCGACCTTCTTGCCGATGAGGTCGCGGGGAGTGCGGATCGGGCTGTCTTCCTTGACGTAGAAGCCCAAAAAGGTCTTCTCGTCGGAACCGTAGTAGTTGACGACGGCCTTGATCGGGGCGCCGGCGTCGACGAGTTTGGCGACCGCGCCGGTGAAGGCGCCGCCGAAGTCGGTCTGATCGGTGGCGGCGGACTGGATGTCCTGCGGTCCGCTGATCGTGTTGCCGACCCACTTCAGTTTCACCGGGCCGAAGTAGCCGAGGTCTTCGGCGAGTTCGGGGAAGGTCACGTTGTTCGCCGAACCCTGGTAACGGAGTTCGAGTTTCTCCGGTTGCCCGGCCACGCCCGGCGGGCTCGCGGAGGCGCCGCAGCCCGACAGCGCCAATCCGGCGAGGAGCGCGGCGATCAAGGGCACTGGTTTCTTCACGGTGGGCTCTTTCGTTCGGGTTCGCGTCGTCGAAGACGATTCTTCGCAGGCCCGGCGGAGAGCGTCAATTTTGCGATTTAGTGAAGTAATCCGGTATCAAGAGGCGTTGGCGAGGCTCGCGAAAAGAGGATCTTCGTAGAGGGCGTTCAGCATGACCGCCCCTCCCGCCGTCGCCAGCTCTGTTCCGGGAAAGCTGGATGCCACAACGTTTTCGGTCGCGTTCTGACAGATCCAGGAGCGCTGGGAGACCTCGTCCCGGATCGTGGAAAGGCAGCCTTCGACGTCGCGTACACTCTGGTCGAGCACGATGAGGATTTCCGGATTGAGGACGTCGAAGAGCAATGCGGCGGCCTGGCCGATTATCCGTGCGCGTTCCTGGAAAAGGGTGACGGCGCCTTTGTTTCCCGATGTCGCCAAATGGAGCACGTCGGCGAAAGTCGGTTCTTCGAGAAGGTTCGCTTCGGCGGCTTTGCGGGCGATCGTGCGTTCGGACACGGTGGCCTCCAGACAGCCGGAACGCCCACAGCGGCAGGGTTCTTCGCTGTCGTCGACCCGCAGATGCGCGACGGCGCCCGCGGCCGAACGAGGCCCGTGATGGACGGTGTCCCCGGTGGCGAAGGCCGCGTCGACCACGTTGCCGGTGAACAACTGCACGACACTGCTGCGCGCTCTCGGTTGCCCCAGCAGGCGTTCGGCGTGGATGAGTGCCCGCGAATGCCCGTCGACCCGGACGTCGAGCCCGGTGACCTCGGTGAGCAGATCGCGCAACGGGACCGCGTTCCAGCCGAGCAATCCGTGCTCCACCACGGTTCCCGACGCTTCGTCGACCCATCCGCCGGTCGCCACGCCCAACCCGAGCGGCGTCCGCTCCGGCGCGTGCCCGATCAGGAGGTCGTCGAGCAACTCCGCGATCTGCGCGACCTGCACGGCGGGCTCGGCGCCGTGATGCGGGGCTTCCAGCTGCGTCAGCACTTTCCCGCGCAGGTCCAGCAACCCGACGGTGAGATGGTCGACGGCGATGTGCGCGCCGCACACCACGAACCGTTCCGTGTCGAGGTCCACCGGCACATGCGGCCTGCCGACCGCGCCGGCGACTTCGGGCAGGTCGGTGAGGAAGCCGCGGCGCATCAGCTCGGCCACGTGCCCCGTGACGGCGGCGGCGCTCAGCCCGGTGCGGCGCGCGATGGTGCTGCGCGCTATCGCCCCTTCGTCCAGCACCACGCGGAGCACCGCGCTGGCACTGGCGCTCCGCCTGCCGGTCACGGTGCCGATATTCGCAAGCGGGTGCTGGCGGGCCTAGAGCTCTCAGTATCCGGGACCTGCGATCGAAGCCCTCCCAGGACTGAGCTCGGTCCTGGGAGGGCTTCGATCGGTGCAGGTCCGGGATCAGGTGATGATGGTGCCGTCGGAGCCGAACAGGCCGCTGATCGGCGGGTAGCCGTCGTTCCAGGTGACCCGCGCGAAGATCACGCTGTCGTACCGGCCCGAGGTGCCGTCGAAAGGCACGCGGTGAGTGCACGTCGTGGACGGGCTGAGAGCGGGCGGACAGGGCAGCACCGTGCCGATGACGCGGTTGTTCTTGCGGATCGCGATCTGGATGATGATGTCCCTGACCTCGGTGGACAGCTGGCCGTCATCGGTCCACCGGCAGGTCACGGCCCACGTGACGCTCAGCGCGCCACCGGACACCGTGACGTCGTTGCCGAAGCCGACCTCGCATCGCACCGGCGCTCCCGGCGAGTTCACGACCATCCGGCCGACGACGTGGAACGCGGCACGCGGCGCGCCGAGTTCCCCGGCGCTGGAGGGAGTGGCGAAGAGAGCGAAGCTCGCCATGAAGGCGGCGAGGACGACGACGAGCCGTCTCAACGTCCGCGAGTGGAAGGGTTTCATTCGGGGTCTCCTTCGTGAAGCGGAGACTCAATGGTGTTTCCGTGGCGTGGCCCGCGTCTTCGTGACTGACGGAGAAACCTCACCGGCGCCCGAGCGGTGATTTGTGCCGGTGTGACAAGCAGGGTCAGGCGGTCAGCTCGCGGTAGAACTTGGCGCTGCGCTCGCAGCGGTCCTCGTACCCGTGTGCCCGGTAGAGGGCGTGCGCGGCGATCCGGCGGCGGGAACTGCTGACCTCCATGGCGCGGCAGCCCCACCGCAGCGCCTGCTCTTCGGCCACGGCGATCAGTTCGCGTGCGACCCCGGTCCGGCGCTGGTTTTCGTCCACCACCAGGGCCACGATCCGGCCCACGGCGCCGTCCCGTTCGAGAAGCGGGATCGCGACCACCGCGATGACGCCGATCACGCCGTCGCCCGACACGGCGACGAACGCGGCACCCTCGGGATGACCGGCCCAGCGTTCGAGCCGGCGGCGCACGTCTTCGGGCTGGTTGTCCGGGTAGCCCAGCTGGGCGAGCAAGGGGGTCACGGCGTGGGCATCAGAGGTGAGTGCCTTGCGGATCTCCATGAATCCATTAAAGCGAAGGATCACCGAGTGCCGCGCGGACTTCGCACCGGCCCGGACGGCCGGTGAACTCGCAGGTCGAAGACCTTGAGTCGGGATGACAGGATTTGAACCTGCGACCCTCCGCTCCCAAAGCGGATGCGCTACCAAGCTGCGCCACATCCCGTGACTCCCCGATCTTGCCGGGGGGTGTGCGCACAGCCTAGCGGGTCACGCTAAGCTGTTTTCGCACCCGGTACTCCGGGGGCACGCGGGTGTAGCTCAATGGTAGAGCCCTAGTCTTCCAAACTAGCTACGCGGGTTCGATTCCCGTCACCCGCTCCACCGCTTCGAACGAGACCCGTAGGCCCTCTGGCCTGCGGGTCTTTCGTGTCCGGGCCAACCGTCTCTCGGATACCTTCTGTCGGGCCGGTTCCGTCTGATCACGCGAGTCGCGTGTCTGATCACGCGAGTCACGCCTTCCCACCCCGACCGACGCCTCAGTCCGCGCTGACCTCGGATTCGCCGGCGGCGGGCGTCACGGCCTGCGAGAGGCCGCTGGAGGCCGCATCGGCCTCCAGGTGGACCGCGATCAGGTCCAGCAGCCTGTCCGTGTCCACCGGCTTCGTCACGTAGTCGTCCGCGCCCGAAGCCAGCGTTCGCGCCTTGTCCTCCGCGGTCGCCTTCGCGGTGACTGCGATCACGGGCAGGTCCTCGTGCGCGGCCTCGGCCCGGATCGCGGTGATCGTGGCGTTGCCGTCCAGTTCGGGCATCATCACGTCCATCAGGACGAGCGCGGTGTCCTCGTGCCGTTCCAGCGCCCGGATGCCCGCGACGCCGGTCTCGGCGTAGATGACCTCCAGGCCGTTGCGCTCCAGAACGGCGGCCAGCGCGAAGACGTTGCGCAGGTCGTCGTCGACGATCAGGATCTTCTCGCCGTGGAACCGCAGCGACGGCGACACCGGGATCACCTGCGGCACGGCCATGATCAGCGGGACCCCGCTCGCCTTCGTGGCCGGGACGACCAGGTTCGCCGCGCTCACCGGCAGGTACAGGGTGAACGTGCTGCCCTTGCCGGGTTCGCTGCGGACGCGCAGTTCGCCGCCGAGCAGTTCCGTCAGCTGCTGGCTGATCGACAGGCCCAGCCCGGTGCCGCCGTACTTGCGGCTCGTGGTGCCGTCGGCCTGGCGGAACGCGTCGAAGATGATCGCGAGTTTGTCCGGCGCGATGCCGATCCCGGTGTCCTCCACGGCGAACGCGAGGACGCCGGGGGCCTGGCGGAGCGAGTCGGCTTCGACCTCGCCCGGGTCGGCCATCCGGATGTGCAGCCGCACGCCGCCCTCGTCGGTGAACTTCGCCGCGTTGGACAGCAGGTTCCGCAGCACCTGCTGCACGCGGTGTTCGTCGGTGTGGATCGACGACGGCACCGGCGGGTCGATCAGGACGGCGAACTCCAGGCCCTTGTCCGAAGTGAGCGGACGGCAGATCGATTCGACGTACTCGACCACCTCGGGCAGCGTGACGTCGGACATCTGCAGGTCCAGGTGGCCCGCCTCGACCTTGGCCATGTCGAGGATGTCGTTGATCAGCTGTTGCAGGTCGCTGCCCGCCGAGTAGATCGTCCGCGCGAACTGGATCTGCTTCTCCGACAGGTTCCCGTCCGGGTTCTCCGACAGCAGTTTCGCGAGGATCAGCGCGCTGTTGAGCGGGGTCCGTAGTTCGTGCGACATGTTCGCCATGAACTCGGACTTGTACTGCGACGCCATCGTCAGCTGCCCGGCGCGCTCTTCGAGTTCCTGCCGCGCCTGCTCGATCTCGCTGTTCTTGACCTCGATGTCGCGGTTCTGCTGGGCCAGCAGTGCCGCCTTCTCCGCGAGATCCGTGTTGGACCGGCGCAGTTCCCGTTGCTGCGCCTGCAACTGCTCGGACCGCGCGCGCAGTTCCTGTGCCAGGCGCTGGGATTCGGTCAGCAGCGCCTCGGTGCGCGAGTTCGACTGGATGGTGCTGACGTTGACCGCGATGGTCTCCTTCAGCTGTTCCAGCAGGTCGATGTGCACGGTGCTGAAGGCGTTGATCGTCGCCAGTTCCAGCACCCCGAGCACCTCGCCCTGGAACAGCACCGGCAGCACGATCACGTTCACCGGGGCGGCCGAACCCAGCCCCGACGAGATCAGCGCGTACTCCGGCGGGGCCTCGTGGACCAGTATCGTGCGCCGGTCGACCGCGGCCTGCCCGATCAGCGACTCGCCGGCGGAGAACCGCAGGCCCGCCTGGGACTTCGCCAGCCCGTAGGTGGCGATGCTTTCGAGAACGACCTCTTCCTGCTCGTCTTCGCGGGCGAGGAAGAACGCGCCCTGCTGCGCGGACACCAGCGGGGTCAGCTCGCTGAGGATCAGCGACGCCACCGACGCGAGATCGCGGTGACCCTGCATGAGCGCGGACAGCCGGGCGAGGTTGGTCTTGAGCCAGTCCTGTTCGCGGTTCGCGCGGGTGGTCTCCTTCAGGTTCGCGATCATCTGGTTGATGTTGTCCTTGAGCTCGGCCACCTCCCCGGACGCGTCGACGGTGATGTGCCGGGTCAGATCGCCCGCGGTCACCGCGGTCGCCACCTGCGCGATCGCCCGCACCTGCGTGGTCAGGTTCCCGGCCAGCTGGTTCACGCTTTCGGTCAGCCGCGACCACGTGCCCGCGACGCCGGGCACCTCCGCCTGGCCGCCGAGCGTGCCGTCCGTGCCGACCTCGCGGGCGACCCGGGTGACCTCGGAGGCGAACGCCGACAGCTGATCGACCATCGTGTTGATGGTCGTCTTGAGTTCGAGAATCTCGCCGCGCGCGTCGATGTCGATCTTCTTCGACAGATCGCCCTGCGCCACCGCGGTGGTCACCGTCGCGATGCTGCGGACCTGGCCGGTCAGGTTGTCGGCCATGACGTTCACGTTGTCCGTCAAGGCCTTCCACGTGCCCGCCACGTTCGGCACGCGCGCCTGGCCGCCGAGGATGCCCTCGGTGCCGACCTCGCGCGCGACCCGGGTGACCTCGTCCGCGAACGCCCGCAGCGTCTCGACCATGCTGTTGATCGTCTCGGCGAGGACTGCGACCTCGCCCTGGGCGTCGATCGCGATCTTCTTCGACAGGTCGCCGTTCGCCACCGCCGTCGTCACCGTGGCGATGCTCCGCACCTGGTCGGTGAGGTTGGTGGCCATGACGTTGACGTTGTCGGTGAGGTCCTTCCAGGTCCCGGCGACACCGCGCACCTGCGCCTGCCCGCCGAGCTTGCCCTCGGTGCCGACCTCGCGGGACACCCGGGTGACCTCGTCGGCGAACGCTGACAGCTGGTCGACCATGATGTTGACGGTGTTCTTGAGCTCCAGGATCTCGCCGCGCGCGTCGACGATGATCTTCTGCGTCAGGTCGCCCTTTGCGACCGCGGTGGTGACCTGGGCGATGTTGCGGACCTGGTCGGTCAGGTTGTTCGCCATGAAGTTGACGTTGTCGGTCAGGTCCTTCCAGGTCCCGGCCACGCCGGGCACGGTGGCCTGACCGCCGAGCCGCCCGTCACTGCCGACCTCGCGGGCGACGCGGGTGACCTCGTCGGCGAACGCCGACAGCTGGTCGACCATGGTGTTCAGGGTGTTCTTGAGTTCGAGGATCTCGCCCTTGGCGTCGACGGCGATCTTCTGCGACAGGTCGCCCTTCGCCACCGCCGTCGCCACCTGGGCGATGTTCCGCACCTGCGCGGTGAGGTTGTTCGCCATGAAGTTGACCGACCCGGTGAGGTCGCGCCAGGTCCCGGCGACGCCCGGCACCTGCGCCTGCCCGCCGAGCTGACCTTCCGTGCCGACCTCGCGCGCCACCCGCGTGACCTCGTCGGCGAACGACGAGAGCTGGTCGACCATCGTGTTGACGGTCGTCTTCAGTTCGAGGATCTCGCCGCGCGCGTCGACCGTGATCTTCTGCGTCAGGTCGCCCTTGGCCACCGCGGTGGTGACCTGGGCGATGTTGCGGACCTGGTCGGTCAGGTTGTCCGCCATCTGGTTCACCGAGTCGGTGAGCCCGCGCCAGGTGCCCGCCACGCCCGGCACGGTGGCCTGGCCGCCGAGACGTCCTTCGCTGCCGACCTCGCGCGCCACCCGGGTGACTTCGTCGGCGAAGGACGAGAGCTGGTCGACCATGGTGTTCAGGGTGTTCTTGAGTTCGAGGATCTCGCCCTTGGCGTCGACGTTGATCTTCTGCGAGAGGTCGCCCCGCGCGACCGCGGTGGCCACCTGGGCGATGTTGCGGACCTGGTCGGTCAGGTTGTCGGCCATCAGGTTCACCGAGTCGGTGAGGTCACGCCACGTGCCCGCCGCGCCGGGGACCTGCGCCTGGCCGCCGAGACGACCCTCGCTGCCGACCTCCCGCGAGACCCGGGTGACTTCGTCGGCGAAGGACGAGAGCTGGTCGACCATGATGTTGACGGTGTTCTTGAGCTCCAGGATCTCGCCGCGCGCGTCGACGTTGATCTTCTGGGTCAGATCGCCCCGCGCCACGGCGGTGGTGACCTGGGCGATGTTGCGGACCTGGTCGGTCAGGTTGCTGGCCATGACGTTGACGTTGTCGGTGAGATCACGCCAGGTGCCCGCCACGCCCGGGACCTCGGCCTGGCCGCCGAGCCGTCCTTCGGTCGCGATCTCGCGGGCCACTCTGGTGACCTCGGTCGCGAACCGCGAAAGCTGCTTGATCAGGCCGTTGACCGTCTTCGCGACCTCGGCGAACTGACCCTGCAGCGGCCGCCCGCCGACCTCCAGGGGCATCGGCTCGGACAGATCACCCTCGGCGACCGCGCCGAGAACCCGGTTGAGCTCGGCTGTGGGCCTGCTCACGTCCTCGATCAGCCCGTTGACGACGTCGACCGCGGTGGCCCAGCCGCCGGGGCCGATCTCGGCCGCGACGCGCTCGGTGAGCCTGCCTTCCTTGCCGACCGCCTCGCGGACGCGCAGGAGCTCGGTCACCAGCCGCTGGTTGCGTTCGGCGATGTCGTTGAAGGCACCCGCGAGCTGGGCCGCGAGCCCGTCGCCGTGTGCCACGAACCGGCGCCGGAAGTTGCCGTCCCCGAGGTCACGAGCCGCCGCGAGCAGGCGTTCCAGGGTCGCTTCGTCCACCTGGCCGCCACCACCTTCCCCGGGGGTCCGATGCCTTTGGGAATGCTGTGTCATCTGTGTCGACCCTCTCCACCACGCATGCCAAGCCATGGTCGTCGCATCAGCGTGCCATGATTCGACCTACACTTCGAGCCAGTCCGCCCGCTCACGCTGCGCTACCCGCCAGGCAGGAGGAGGTCCGGGAATGGTGTCACGGCCGGCCCCGGCCTCGACGTCGCTCCCCTCGGAGCCGTCGCCCACGACGAGTGAGAGCGCGCTGCCCGAATCCGGCCGATTCTGGCGCGAGCTGCTCGAAGACGTCCGCGACGCCGTGCTCGTGCAGGACGTCGGCGGCGCGCTGCGCTGGTCGAATCCCGCCGCCCGCGAGCTGTTCGGCGGCGGCCGCCCGGTGCTGACCGCCGAAGGTCCCGACGTCGGCCACGTCGAGCACACCGGCCGCCGGTTCCCGGCGCGGATCCGGACGCTGCCCGGCGGCTGGCACGCGTGGACGGTGACCTCCGCGGTCGCGGCCGACGGACCGCGCGTGGACGGCTTCCTCGCCTCCTCGGGGCCCCGCCTGGCCTCCGCCCGCGGACGGCACGGGACGGCGAAGGTGATCGCCGAGCTCGCCGCCGCCGAACTCGCCGACTGCGTCTTCGTTCTCCTGCCGACCACCCGCGGCCGGTGGGAGTGGTGGAGCTGCGACCACCGCACCCACCACGGGCACGGCCGGATCCGCCGCGTCCCGGCCCAGCTGGCGCCGGTGCTCGCGAGCACGTTCGCGTCCACCGAGGAACCCGAGGCCAAGACGGTTCCGGAGGAAGAGGTCGCGACGCTGCCCGCCGTCGTCGCGGAGCGGCTCGCCGCCCACTCGTCGGTCACCGTGGTCTCGCTGGGAGCCGACGGCGGCGCCGGGGTCACCGGTGCGGTCGTGCTCGCCAGACGCGGCGCGCCCGCGTTCGGCGAGGACCACCCGCGCGCGGTGACCGAGTTCGCCCGCGCGGCCGGGACGGCGCTGGCGAACGCGCACCGCTACGCCCGCCAGGAAGAGGCCACCCGCGGCCTGGAGACCACGCTGCGCCCGACGCCGCCGCCCGAGGTCTCCGGCGTCAAGTTCGACGTCTGGTACGAGCCGTCGGGCGGGCTGCTCGACGTCGGCGGCGACTTCTACGACGTCCTGACGCGCGACGGCGGCGGCGCGATGTTCGTCCTCGGCGACGTCTGCGGCAAGGGCGCCGAGGCGGCCGCGCTGACGGGACGGGTCCGCCAGACCCTCGCCGCGCTCGATCTCGTCGAGCACGACAACACGACGTTGCTGAGCCTGCTCAACTCCCTGCTGATCACCGGGGGCAGCGGCCGGTTCGCCACGCTGGTGCTCGGATCGGTCATGGCGGGCGAAGACGGCCTCGGCGTGACCTTGGCCTCCGGTGGGCATCCCGCGCCGCTGGTGGTGCGCCGCCACGGCGGGGTCGACGAGATCACCCTGCCCGGCACGCTGGTCGGGATCTCCCCGCAGGCCCGGTTCGCCGAGACGACCGTCCGGCTGGCCGAGGGCGACGTCTGCCTGCTCTACACCGACGGGATCACCGAAGCGCGGCATCACGAGCGCCCCTCGGACTTGTTCGGGGACGAGCGGCTGCGCGACCTGCTGACCGGCTGCCAGGGACTGTCCGGCCGCGAGGTGGTCGGGCGCGTCCGCTCCGCGGTGCGGGAGTGGCTCGGCAGCGGGACGCACGACGACATCGCCGTCCTCGCCATCGAGGCTTCACGTCCCGTTCAGTAGACGCACCACCGCACGCTCCACTATGTCGCGAGCCTCGTTCGGACCGGCCGCCTTCTCCGCCCTCCTCTTCGCCCGGGCGATGGTCCGGTCTTCGCGGTACGCCGTGATCACCCGCGGGTCCACATAGGACCGCCGGGCGACGGCGGGAGTGTTGCCCAGGCCTTCGGCGACTTCGGCCATCACGGTCTTTTCGGCTCGCTTCAGGCCGCGTTCGCTCGACGGCTTCTCCAAGTCCGCGAAGGCGGAGGCGGCGAGCACCGTGGCGTTCCAGGTGCGCAGATCCTTCGCGGTGAAGCCCTCACCCACGAGTTCCCGGAGCCGTTCGTTGATGTCGTCGGCCTTGACCTCGTGCCAGCCGTCACCGTCGCGATACGCGAGTAGGCGGGAGCCCCCGCCGCGCGCGCGGCGCAGGGAACGGACCAGCCGCACCAGGGCTTCGTCCGGCAGCCGGACCTTGCGCTGGATCCCGTGTTTCGCGGGGTAGTCGCACACCAGGCATTCGTCGCGGAGTTCGACGTGCTCGCACAGCAATGTCGCTACGCCATGGGTCCCGTGCTCGTCGGCGTAACTCTCGCCACCGGTGCGGAAGACGCCCAGGTCGATCATGCGCAAGGCGCCGGCGAGTACGCGGTGCCGCTTCAGGCCGCGCGCGTCGAGATCCTCTTGTACCGCTTCGCGCAGTTTGGGCAGTTTCCGTGCCAGCACGAGAACGCGTTCGTGTTTCTCCTCATCCCGGGCTCGCCGCCACTCACCGTGGTAGACGTATTGCTTCCGCCCGGCGTCGTCCACCCCGACGGCTTGGACGTGGGCGTTCTCGTGCGGAGAGATCCACACCCGCCGCCACGCGGGAGGGATCGCCAGCGCCGTGATCCGCTCAAGCGTTTGCTTGTCCTTCAGCGGCTCGCCTTGCGGGGTCAGGTAGCCGAAGCCACGACCTCTGCGCCGCCTCCGGATGCCGGGGGACCCGAGGTCCGCTCGCCGAAGTCGCATGCGCCGCGAATACCCGGGGTGATCGCGGTTCATACCCATGGTTCGGCGGGCCCGGCCCGGGGTAGTCCGGAAGCGAGGACTACTCAGGGAGGAACGCAGTGGCGAAAACGCTGAAAGGGCGCCGCGTGGCCATCCTCGCCGCGGACGGCGTGGAGCAGATCGAACTGGTCGAACCGCGCAAGGCGGTCACCGACGCCGGGGCGACCGCCGAGGTCGTCTCGCTGGAACCCGGCGAGATCCAGGCCATGAACGGAGACATCGACAAGGCGGACAAGTTCACCGTGGACCTCGTCGTCAAGGACGTCACGGTCGACGACTTCGACGCGCTGGTGCTGCCCGGCGGCACGATGAACCCGGACAATCTGCGCGCCGACGAGGACGCGGTCCGCTTCGTCCGCGATTTCGTGAACAGCGGCAAACCGGTCGGGGTGATCTGCCACGGACCGTGGACGCTGGTCGAGGCCGACGTCGTCCGCGGCCGCACGCTCACGTCGTATCCCAGTGTGCGCACCGACATCCGCAACGCCGGCGGCACGGTCGTCGACCAGGAGGTCGTCAACGACAACGGCCTGATCTCCAGCCGGAACCCCGGCGACCTGCCCGCGTTCTGCGCCGCGATCGTGACCGAATTCGGCCGCTGACCCCGGATAACTAGTGGCGCGCGTCACAGGGATGGGGGATCGTGGTGGCAGAGGAGGAGGTGCCGCGATGACCGTGCATGCCAGACGCTACGGCCGGTGGTGCCGCGAGCATTTCGAGACCGAACACGAGCAGGATCAGGACCGGAAGCAGCCCGCGGACGCCGAGGCCACACCGGACGTCACCGACGCCCGGGCCGAGCAGGCCCAGGCCGGTGACGGCCCGGCGGGGAAACCGGGTTCGCTCAGCTGAGCGGCCGCCGGTACCAGACCCGTTTCGGGCCGGGCAAACCGATCCGCGAGACGAGGTCGGTCACCACGCCGCCGATGATCAGCCACAGCAACGCGGCGAGACCGTCGTTGAACAGGGTCCGCAGCTTGACGCCGTCCGGGGTGAACAGATTGCGCAGCCCGAGCGAGACCCCGCGCGACCACTGGTCGATCAGCTGCGCGAATCCGTTGCCGGGATTGGCTTCGCCGAACACGAGCAGGATGTGCACGATCAGCACCAGTGCGAAGATCCAGCACACCGCGTGGACGAGGGCGTTGACGACGCGCACTACGCGGATCCTGGCGGGTGTCCGCTCGACGATCTCTTCCTGCGGTTCACGCGGGTCGTTGAGATAGGTCATCGCCGTCTCCCATCATCGTCCACAGTGGACAGCCGGTCGGGCGGGTGCTCAACCGGGGGGCTGGGGCCTGGTCTTCGTCTTGGTCCTGGTCTTCGTCTTGCTCGGTTTGTCCGAGGCACTCGGGTCGCCGGTGGAGGCGTTCGTCTCGCTCGGCGCTATGACACTGGCGCTTTCGCTGGTGCGGGACGGATTCACGGTGACCGGGACCGCTTCGGTCACGACGACCGTGCCGCGCGTCACCTTCGCGCCCTGCGTGGGCACCTCCACGGCTTCCGAGGCCTGCTGTCCCGAAGCCGCCACCGGAGCGGAGGTTCCGGTCGGTGCGGGGGGAAGCACGGCACCCGGCTGGACGGTCGGGTTCGCCGCGGTCTGGTTGACCGCCAGCAGGACGGCGACGGTGATCGCCGCGGCGGGCGCGCTGATGGCGGCGACCACGGCCGCTCGCTTGCGGCCGCCCGGGCCGATGCGCACGACCTTCGTTCCGGTGGAGTCCTCCAGCAGGATCCGGGAGATCGCCGCCGCCGTCGGGCGCTGTGCCGGCCTCTGCGCGGTCATGCCGCGCAACAGCGTCGTCATGGTCACCGACAGTCCGGACGGGATCCGGGGCGGCCGGTGCAGCCGTCCGACCGCCGCCTCGACCGGCGTTCCGCCGTACTCCCGTTCCCCGGAGAGGCATTCGAGCAGGACGAGGCCGAGCGCGTAGATGTCGGCGGGCGGGCCGACGTTCTCACCGCGGACCTGTTCGGGCGCCATGTACGCCGCCGTGCCGACGACGCCGCCGGTCTCGGTCACCCTGGTCGCGTCGAAGGCGTGCGCCACGCCGAAATCGCCGATCAGCGGGCCGTCGTCGGCCATCAGGATGTTCGCCGGTTTCAGGTCACGGTGGGTGATGCCGTGCGCGTGGACGTGCGCGAGCGCGTCGGTCAGCCGGGCGGCCAGTTCGACGACCGCGTCCTGGGACAGCGGGCCGGAACGCAGGCGCTGGGCCAGGTTCGGGCCCTCGACCAGGCGCATCGTGAGGTAGGTGTAGCCGTCGCCGGAGCCCGCGTCGTACAGCGGGACGAGCCCGGGATGACGCACCGCGCTGAGGGCCTGGATCTCCTGTTCCCGGCGGCGCTCGTCGCGGGTCATCGTGTCGGCGTGGAACAGTTTCAGCGCGACCTCGCGCCGTTCGAGCAGATCACGGGCGCGGAAGACGCGCGCGGTCGCGCCGCGGCCGAGCAGATCCCCGACCTCGTAGCGGCCGGCGAGCTTGCGGGGCAAATGGTCCGGATCGTGCACGTTCAGGCTGAAACGGCGTTCCGTGGTCCCGCCATCGGGCTCCTCGTCGTCATCGCGCGAACCCGTGTCGTCCATCGGTGCTACCTCCGTCTCACCGGCCGAACGCCGAGTACCCGGTCCGGCCCCGGGCGAAACAAGGTTTGAGAGCGTACCGGAGATGATCTGGGGGTTCACCCCGAACGGCGGACAACCCCCGCGGGGGCCGGACGTCCCGATGTCATGAAGCCGAACCGGTGGGCCGCGCTCGCCGCCGCCGCACTGACCGCCCTCGCCGTCTGCACCCCGTCCGCCGCCGCGGATTCGCTGGTACCCAAGGGTTTCGCGCCCGCGTCGACGAGCTGGACCGGGCCCTCGCGCGGGTTCGTCCTCGGCTACTCGCCCTGCGGGAAACCGGGCTGGTGCGCGTCCCTGCTGTCGACGACCGACGGCGGGAAACGGTGGCGGCGCGTCGGTGCCCCGCCGATCTCCTTGCCGGACAACCACAATCAGGTCGAACTCGCCGTGATCGACGAACACGACTTCTTCCTCTCCGACGGCAACCGACTGCTGTCCAGCCACGACGGTGGCGTCACATGGTCCGGCGTCCGGCTCGCCGGGGTCCGGGAACCCTTCTATATTTCGAAAATCACCGAAGCTGGACCGCGGGTGTTCGCGATGGTCACCGGTTTCGGCAGCCCGTCGACGACGACGTTGTACGCCGGGCTTTCCGGCACCCAGGTCCTCCTGCCGGTCCCGGGATTCACCGTCACCGGCTCCGCGACCTACGGCGATGTCGCCACCAGTGGCGGGGTGCAGGTGTCGATGGGGGCGGACTACCGCGTCCAGAAGTACTGGACCTCGTCCGACGGCCTGACCTTCGCGGCCGCGCCGCCGCCCTGCCCGGCGGACAGTTCGGCCCTGTTGAGCGGAATCCGGCGGGGGCGCGTGCTGGCGCTGTGCAGCGGGGGACCGGGCACGCCGCAGCCGGGCGCGACCCTGCGGCGGTTGTGGCGGGCACCGAAGCTCGGCGGGCGGTTCACCGGAACGGCGCAAGCGCCCGTCCTCGGGATCAACCAGAGTTTCAGCGCCGCTTCGCCGACGGCCGCGACCGTCGCGGCGGAAGGCGGCGGCACCGGATTCCTGCACAGCACCGTCGACGGCGGGGCGACCTGGAAGACGACCGTGCTCAGCGGCCGCGGGGTCTGCCTCAACGATCTGGACTTCCCGGACGAACGGGTCGGAGTGGTCGTGGACGGACTGCCGGACGCCGAAGGGGGATCCGCCGTCTATCGCACGGTCGACGGCGGCGGCACGTGGCGCGAACTCGACTTCGCGTGACCGCCGCGTCACCCTGTGCGGGAAAAATGCAGGTAGGCAAGGCCTCGGGGAGGTTCACGCGGGCACACGCCATGTCGTAATCTGGGTACGGTCCGTCGATGTCGAGGGAGCCGTGGGTGCGTTCTCCGCCGCCCGTGCACGGCTGAAGGGTGGAACGTGTCCATGACTTCGGACGAGGTCCGGTCCGCGCCGAGGCGCCCGCTGCCGCCCCTCGACTACGACAAGCCCAATCTCGCCCGCATGAAGGACGCCCTCCTCGGCGGGCACGATCACTACGAGATCGACAGGCAAGCCGTCGAAGCCTTCCTCACGGTGGCCCCCGACGGCGCTGTGGTGGCCAAGGAGTTCCGGTCCTGGGCGAGCCGGGCGATCCGGTTCCTCGCCGGCACCCGTGAGGTCGGCCAGTTCCTCGACCTGGCCTCCGGCATGCCCTACGTCGAGAACACGCACCAGACGGCGCAGCGGCACAACCCCGACGCGCTGGTCATCTACGTCGACGACGATCCGGTGGTCCAGGCGCACGGACTGGCGTTGCTCGAAGATCATCTCGTGCACGTCAGCGGCGCGGATCCGCGCGATCCCGAGAAGACGCTGAGCGATCCGGTGATCGCCGACAATCTCGAACTCGACCGCCCGGTCGCGGTGCTCTTCAACGCGGTGCTGCACCACATCGAAGACCTCGACGAGGCGCGGGCCGTCGTCCACGGCTACCTCGACGTGCTCGCGCCCGGGTCGTACCTGCTGCTCACGCACTACTACACCGACGGCGCCGGCCCGCGCGGCGAGTTCGCGCGGAAACTCGACGGCCTGATGGCCGGCATCGGTTATCCCACGGTGCACCGGAGCCGCGACGAGATCGAGTCGCTGTTCGACGGGCTGGACCTCCTCGAACCCGGCTTGGTGCACCTGCACGAGTGGTGGCCGGAAGGGCCGCGCCTCGCCCCGCTGACCCAGCTCAACCACCTGAGTCTCGGCGGCGTGGCGGTCAAGCCTTAGCGGGGTGTCCGCTGCCCGCCGCCCGTCGCAGTCGCAGGTCCGTGAAGGCCTCCTTCACGGACCTGCGACTGGGGCGGTTGCCGGCTCGAGGTCGTGCCGGTCAGGACCGGTAGCGTCGACCACACCCGTGGGTAAGCGAATACGAGTCGCCATCAGGCCTTGAGCGACTTGAAGACCGCCGTCAGTTCGTCGTGGGCGGTCCCGAAGTCCTCGGTGTCGCCGGTCATCGCGAGTTCCAGCGTCTCGCCGTCGGAGAGCTCCATCGTCAGGTACTCGGTCAGCTTCCGGCGGGGGAAACCGCCCGCGACGATGTCCGCGAACGGGATCCGCCGCGCGCCCGGTTCGGCGCGCAGGTCGTCGAGGCCACGTTCCCGCAGCTTCCGGATCCGTTTGCGGTCCGACACCCCGCGCGCGCCGAGCAACCCGGCGAGACGACGCCGGATCAGGACCGAGCGCGCCATCGGCAGGAGCACCACTTCGGTGTCGCAGACGATCAGGTCGTAGAGGCTCCGCTTGGTCTTCAGCGCGGTGAACATGCCGAGCATCCGGGCGTCGGCCGGATCCGGTTCCCGGTGGGGTTCCTGCTTGCAGAAGTACCCGGCCGGCACGTTCAGCAGTTGCAGGTTGCCGACCAGTTCGTCGACCGCGCGGGGGCTCCGCACCGCCGGGGCGACCAGCTCGACGACGTCGAACGGCTCGCCGTCGCCGAGGCACAGTTCCCAGCCACCGCCCCAGTTCAACCGGTGCGCGGCGACTCCGTTGTCGATCATCGCGGCGGTGACGGTGTCGGCGAACAACTCGGCCAGCAGCTCGCGGCCCTCTTCGCGGGACGAGGTCCGCAGCGGCTTGGCGAGCGCGTCGGCGTCGCCGTCCCGCAGGACCCGGACGACCTCGCCGATCGTGCCGCGAGGGGCCAGTCTGCTCTCGATTCCGGCCGAGGTCAGCAGCCTCGCGCCCTCCGCGACCGAAGCGCGGCCCGCGCGTTTGACGACCTCGTCCCAGTCCGCTCGCGGCCCGACGTCGCGGATCAGCACGTCCAGTTCCGCCTCGGGCACGTCGACCTTCGGCGCGCCCAGCAGCGCCCAGCCCGGCCGCGCGTCCGGTTTCACCGGGTTGTCCGGCACCCCGGCCAGCGCGGCGATCCGGCGCTTCGTGGGCGGATGACTGTCGTACTTCGACAGCTCTTCGCCGTCGAGGATGTCTTCGGCGTACTCGGCCATCCAGTCCCGCTGGACCGGGTGGTTGAGATACGAACGGAACCCCAGCAGCACCGCGGGCGTGCGCCGCGCCGTCGCGCCGAGTGAGAGGTACCGCTCGGCGTAGTCCTTCCAGAGCGGGCTGAGCGTCGCGGCCTTCCGCAGCGCCGCGGCCGCCGTCCGGCTTCCCGCGGCGAGCACCGACGCCTCGTCGGCTTGGAGTTCCTGCCGCCGGTTCGCCGACCGCGCGACCAGCAGGTACAGCTTCGAGTAGGCGGAGAGCAACGCCCTGGCGGGGCCGCCGTCCAGCCTGTCGACGGTGAAGGCGAGCGTCTGGGTGCCGCGATAGGTCAGCGCGAGCAGGCGGGTGTGGCCGCCGCTGTAATGACCGAGTTCGTGCGCCAGCACCGAGCGCAGTTCGCTCACGCTCATCGCGGCCAGCAACGGCAACCCGATGAGCATCGTGCGGCGGCCCGGCCGCAGGCCGAGGAACCGGGCGTCCTCGCTGACCGCGGCGTTGATCTCGCCGATCAGCACGATCTCGTCCGGCGGCCGCGTCTTCACCTGGGCGGCGAGTTCGTCGACCATCTCCCACAACGCGGGATGGGCGTCGCGGTCCAGCCGCGGCCCTTCGATCGGGGGACGTCGTGCCCGCAACGCGCTCACCAGCCCGAAGCCGAGCGCGATCATGATCGCGAGCCCGCCGAGCATGACGTACATGCCCGTTTTGCCCGGGAGTCGCAGGCCGGCCAGCACGCTGGCGACACCCACCGCGACGACCACCAGTGGGAACGCCACGAGCAGAAGTGTCGCGAGGACGGCACGTCCTCGGGCCTGCATCGTCCGGTTACCTCTTTTCGCACAACTGCCGTCAGTGCGGCCGAATAGTAACCGGCTGCCCAAGGCGTCGTGAGCGGTAAGGACGGTTCCAACCCATCCTTACCGCTCACGAGGCTGGTGCTACGCGACGTTGAAAGTGTCGGGATCCGGCCCGGTCCGCTCACCCCGGTCCAGGACGGACAGCGAGGCGATGTCCTCGTCCGACAGCGTGAATCCGAAGACGTCGAGGTTCTCCTTGATCCGCGACGGCGTCACGGACTTCGGGATCACGACGTTGCCCAGCTGCAGGTGCCACCGCAGGACGATCTGCGCCGGGGTGCGGCCGTGCTTCGAAGCCAGCGCGGTCACCGCGGCTTCGCCGAGGAGGTCGCCGCCCTTGGCCAGCGGGCTCCACGCCTCGGTCGCGATGCCGTGCTTCGCGTCGAACTCGCGCACCTCGGCCTGCTGCAGGTACGGGTGCACCTCGACCTGGTTGACCGCCGGGGTCACGGAACCGGCGTCGAGCAGCCGCTCCAGGTGGGCGGGCTGGAAGTTGGACACGCCGATCGCGCGCACCCGGCCGTCGGCGTAGAGCTTCTCGAAGGCCTTCCACGTGTCGCGGTAGAGGTCGCGCTCCGGCGTCGGCCAGTGGATCAGGTAGAGGTCCAGCCGCTCCAGGCCCAGCTTCGCCATGCTGGCGTCGAACGCCTTCAGCGTGGCGTCGTAGCCCTGTTCGCTGTTCCACAGCTTGGTGGTGATGAACAGCTCGTCGCGGGCGATCCCGGACTCGGCGAGAGCCCGGCCGACGCCGGCTTCGTTGCCGTAGACGGCGGCGGTGTCGATGCTGCGGTAGCCCGCGTCCAGCGCGGCCTTGACCGCGGCGGTGGTCTCCTCGTCCGGCACCTGGAAGACGCCGAACCCGAGCTGCGGCATCTCCACCCCGTTGTCGAGCTTGACGGTGGGAATGTCGGTCACTTGCGTTCCTTTCGTGGGTGTTGATGGGTCAGGCGGCGGGGGCCAGTTCGGCGCGACGAGCCTTTCGCCGCCCGTGATCGAGCATGCCTGAGATGACCGCGACCAGCAGTCCGGCGAGCGCGAGCGCGGCGCCGATCCAGTTGGGCGCGGTGTAGCCGAGACCGGCGTCGATGGCCTTGCCGCCGAGCCACGCGCCCCCGGCGTTGCCGAGGTTGAACGCGGCGATGTTGGCGGCCGAGGCCAGCGCGGGCGCGCCTTCGGCCTTGTCCATGACGCGGGCCTGCAACGGCGCGACGGTCGCGAAACCGGCGGCGCCGAAGACGGCGATGGTGATCGCGGCGGGGAGCTGGGCGTGCGCGGTGAAGACGAACACGACCAGCACGGCCGCGAGCGCGGCGAGGATGACGTACAGGCTGGGCATCAGCGACCGGTCGGCCGCCTTGCCGCCCAGCAGGTTCCCGACGAACAGCCCGGCGCCGAACAGCACCAGCAGCCAGGTCACCGCGCCGGGGGAGAAGCCCGCGACCTCGGTCATCATCGGGGCGATGTAGGTGAAGGACGCGAACACCCCGGCGAAGCCGAGCGCGGTCATCGCCAGCGCGAGCCATACCTGCGGACGCCGGAACACGGCCAGTTCGCTGCGCAGTCCCGCGCTCTGCGTCGTCGCCTGGGCGGGGACCAGGGTGAGGATCCCGATCAGGCCCGCCACGCCGAGGACGCTGACCGCCCAGAACGTCGAACGCCAGCCGAGGGCCTGGCCGAGCGCGGTCCCGGCGGGCACGCCGAGGACGTTGGCGACGGTCAGCCCGGTGAACATCATCGCGATTGCGCTGGCCTGTCTGGCCGGTGCGACCAGCGAGGCGGCGACGACGGCGCCGACGCCGAAGAACGCTCCGTGCGAGAGCGCGGCGACCACGCGGCCGGTCATCAGCAGGCCGTAGGTGGGGGCCAGCGCGGAAACGACGTTCCCGGCGATGAACAGGACCATCAGGCCGACCAGGACCGTCTTGCGCGGCACCCGCGACGCGAGCGCGGTCAGCAGCGGGGCGCCGACCACGACGCCGAGCGCGTATCCGGAGATCAGCAGCCCGGCGGAGGGGATCGAGACGCCGAAGTCGCCCGCGACCTCGGGCAGCAGGCCCATGATCACGAACTCGGTGGTGCCGATACCGAAGGCGCTGATCGCCAGTGCGAGCAGAGCGGCAGGCATTGAAGGCTCACTTCTTCCCGTAGAGTGGTGTTAACTGGCGTCGGCAACTACGAGCGTCCGAAATAGTTGCACGCGCCGTATATTGCACACGCTGATGATGCACGACGCAACGAAGCTCGGGCAACCGGGGAAGAGGTGAACCGTGTCACTGGCCGACGACGCCGTGGAGGCACGCGCGCAGGGCTGGCGGACCCTCGCCGCGCTCCACGCGCGGATCGAGGACGCGCTGGAGCGCGCGCTGGCGCAGAAGCACGAACTGTCCGTCACCGAGTACACCGTGCTGGACGTGCTCGGCCGTCAGGACGGCTTCCACCTGCGGATGAACCAGCTGTCGAACGCCGTGGTGCTCAGCCAGTCGGCGACGACGCGGCTGGTCACGCGGCTGGAGGGCCGGGGGCTGCTGCAGCGGTACCTGTGCCCGGACGACCGGCGGGGGATCTACACCGAGGTCACGCCGTCCGGGCAGGAACTGCTCGCGGCCGCGCGGCCGACGCACGACGCCGTCCTCACCGAGGCGCTGGCCGCCGCCGAGGAACTCCCCGAGCTCGCGCCTTTGGTCGCCGCGCTCGGAAAGCTCACCTTCGCCCGCAATTAGGAGACTGAACGCGGCCCGCCTGGCAAGGTGAGTGCGTGGACGATCTTCTGGTGCGCCGGGTCCGGGTCGGCTTGGCGGGTTCCCTGTCGGACGTACTGATCAGAGAAGGCCGGATCGCGGCCATCGCGGGGCCCGGGCAAGCGGGTGAGGCGTCGGAGAGCCTGGACGGGCACGGCGGCACGCTGCTGCCCGGTCTCGTCGACGCGCACGTGCACACCGCGCAGTGGTCGGCCGCGCGCCGCCGGATCCCGCTGGGGGAGGCGACGTCCGCCGCGCACACGGTCGAGCTCGTGCTCGCCCATCTGCTGGCGCATCCCGTGCCTCCCGGCGAACTCGTGCTCGGCGCCGGCTTCCGCGACGGCCTCTGGCCCGACGCCCCGCACAAGGACCTGCTGCAGAAGGCGCTTCCCGGACATCCCGTCGCCCTGTTCAGCGCCGACCTCCACACGCTGTGGCTCAGCCCCGCCGCGCTGAAGCTCATCGGCCGTGAGCACCCGACCGGTGTGCTGCTGGAGAACGACTGCATGAGCGCGACCGCCGAACTCCCCGTCGCGCCCGCCGAAGTCATCGACGGCTGGGTCGCCGACGCGCTCGCCGCGGCGGCCGCCCGCGGCGTCACCCGGATCGTCGACTACGAGTACGCCGACACCGTCACCGACTGGCGGCGACGGCTGGCCAGGAAACCCTTGCCGGTCCGGGTTTCCTGCGTGATCGCGAAGTACCTGCTGGAGACCGCCGTCGAACGCGGTCACCGCAGCGGCGACGTCATCGAGGACACCGGCGGACTGCTCACGGTCGGCCCGTTCAAGCTGTTCGTCGACGGTTCGCTCAACACCCGGACGGCGTACTGCGTCGGGCATTACGCCGGAACCGACTCCCACGGGCTGCTCGAACTGCCGCCTGAGGAGCTGGAACCGTTGATGCGCAAGGCTTCCGAGAACGGGCTCATTCCCGCGGTACACGCGATCGGCGACCACGCCAACAAGATCGCGCTCGACGCCTTCGCGCACGTCGGCTGCGCGGGGCGCATCGAGCACGCGCAGTTGCTGCGTGCCGAGGACGTCGCGCGCTTCGCCGAACTGGGTGTCGTCGCGAGCGTGCAGCCCGCCCATCAGCCGGACGACCGTGACGTCGCCGATCGGCACTGGCACGGCTGGACCGATCGGGCTTTCCCTTACGGCGCTTTGCATCGCTCCGGGGTCACCCTGGAGTTCGGCTCGGACGCGCCGGTCGCGCCGCTGGACCCGTGGGACGCGATCGCGTCGGCGGTCAGCCGTACCGACGACCACCGTCCGGCGTGGCATCCCGAGCAGGCCATGCCGCTGGAGGCCGCGCTCGCGGCGTCGTCGGGCGGCCGGACCGGAGTGGCCGTCGGGGACGTCGCCGACCTGGTCGTCACCGCGGTGGATCCGTCGCGGCTGTCCCCGGAAGGACTGCGCGACATTCCCGTCACCGCCACGGTGATGAACGGACGGATCACCTACACGGCGTAAGTCGTCCAGGTGACGGCGACTGCGGGCCGCGAACGGGTGCGGCAGGGTGAGGTGGTCGCGGAGGGAGCGCCCATGAACACCGAGAAGCTGTTCCGGATCGCCATCACCCTGAAGGGCCTCGACGGCGCCTTGCAGCTGGTGGGCGGGCTCGTCCTGATGATCGTCCCGGCGTCGGCCGTCACCGGTTTCGCGCACGCCGTGGTCACCCGTGACCTGCTCGGCGACCCGGAGGGGACGCTGGCCCGGCACCTCGAACTCGCGGCCGGTCACTTCGTCGAGGGCCGGACCTTCGCCGTCGTGTATCTCCTCGTGCACGGGCTCATCAAGCTCGGCCTGGTCTGGGCGCTGGCACGCAAGGTGATGCGCGCCTACCCGGTGGCCGCCGTCGTGCTCTCGGCGTTCGTGGTCTACGAGATCTTCCGCGCGATCCACACGCACTCGCTCGCGCTGCCGTTCTTCGCCGCGCTCGACGTCGTGATCGTCGTGCTGGTGCTGCGCGAGTACCGGCAGCTGAAAAGGGATCGCGTCGCGGCCTGACCGCCCGGTTCAGGCCGCGACGCGAAGCTTCTCCGTGGCGAGATCCGCGCGGGGCGGATCCACCACGATCGCGGTGGCGTTGTCGCATCCACCGAGCGAGATCGCCGCGCGCACCAGCTCCGCGGCCGCCCCGTCCGGCATCCCGAGGATGTCGAGCATGGCCTGCCTGCCGAGCGTCTTGTGCACACCGTCGCTGGTGAGCAGAAGACCGCCGGTCGTGACGGTGGCCGAGCCGATCTCGTGAGCACCGGCCGTGCGGACGCTGGTGGTGACGACGTGTTCCATCCGCGGTGTCACGGGCTGGCCGTGGTCGCGGAAGTACTGCGCGAGCGTATGGTCCTTCGTCACCTGCCGCACGGTGTAACCGTCCCAAGCGTACGCCCGCGCGTCCCCGGTCCACGCGATGCCATACCCCGCGTCGGTCCGGACGGCCACGACGAGGACGCAGTCACCGCCCCCGCCGAGGGCGCGCACAGCGCGTTGAGCAGCCAAAACCGCCGCGATCGCACCTTGCCCGACCGGGTTCCGTGCAGCCGCCGAAGCCGCCGTCCGTGCCGCGTGTGCCGCGTTCGGGTGATCTCCGACTCCATCGGCCAGCGCGAACACGATTCCCGCCCCGCCCGCCGCCGCGTACGCCCCGACGGCGTCCGCGTTGTGCTCGCGCGGACCCCGCGCGCTCGCCTTGTGCCAGTGTGGAAGCTCCCTCATGGTCTTCTCCTCACCCCGGGGTGATCGCCTGTTTCCAGAGTGCGCCCGGTTCCTGTGCTGGGGCTGAGGGTGGGGTGATAGCCGGCTGTCGGTCCGGTGGGTCGTGAGTGGCGATTCGGGTTGAACGCCAAAACCCCAAACAAACACCCCACCCCGACACCAACCGCCCTAAAAAACGGACCCCCCCCCCAAAAG
>NZ_JBFBGL010000007.1:132411-167553 GCF_040684635.1 Amycolatopsis sp. NPDC089917
TTATTAAACCCACTTCCCCTACCCCCCGCTTTCCGTCTGGGGGTTTCCGCGGGCGGCGGGGCGGGGGGGGAGTGGGTGGCGATTCGGGTTAGAACCCGAATCGCCACTCACGAGGCCCCACGCTCTACCGCAGGCGCGTGATCAGCGTCCGCAGCCAGCTCTCGGCCATCGCCGGTTCGCTCCGCAGATGCCGCACCAGCAGATCCCGCGCGGCCCTCGAGCGCCCAGCCTCGACGATCGCGACCGCCTCGGCCAGCCCCCGCAGCCGCTTCTTCGAGTGCTCCGGCGCGCCGCCGTTCTCGTCCGACCAGCGCGGCCGGGGGAAGGAAGCGGTGAGTTTCGCCTGCGTGTCGCCGAAGTAATGCCAGACCGGCCAGTCGAGCGAGATGTTCCGGACGCCGTTCGCGGGCAGTTCGGCAGGCCAGTCGAACTGCTGCCGCCAGCGGAACGCCGACGGGCTCGTGTCCTCGCGGATGGTGATCCCGAGGAACCGGAGCCTGCTCCGGATGACGCTCCATGCCTCGCGTTCGTCGTCGATCCAGTCGCGCAGCAGCCGGTACAGCTGGGTGAACGTCTGTCCTGAGTAGACAAGGTCGACGAAGACCTTGGGCCGTCCGCGCGCCAGGTCGTGCGGGCTCAGTCCCGCTTCGGCGAGATTCGCGCGCAGCCGGGTGATGTCGGCGGCCGTCAGGCCTTCGCGGATTCCCGCGAACGACAGCGGAAGCCGGTGGATCCGGTCCCGCCAGGGCGTTCCGCTCAGCAGGTCGTGCACGCTGTCCGCCGAGCGCCCGACGAAGTACAGGTCCGCGTCGCCGGCGCGGGCGATCACCTTCGCGGCGCATTCGATCAGCTCGTCCAGAAACCACAGCGACGGTTTTCCGGCGCGTTCGACCAGCGTCCCGAGCTGGTCGGGGCGCACGAGGTCCCAGCGGTACGGCCGATTCACGCCGTCCAGGATTCTCGTGTGCCCCAACGCTTGTCGAAGCATTTTCAGGAAAGCAGGTGGTACACCGTCTGGTCGCCGACCGTGGTCGCGGTGAAGTTCTCCGCCACCCATTCGGCGATCTCGTTCGAGCCGCCACCCGGGCCGCCGCCACGCCCGCCTTCGACGTAGTACGTGATCTCGCCGTCGGCCACGTACTGCTGGAACTCCGCCAGCGTCGGCGCCGGATCCGACCCGCTCCAGCCGCCGATGCCGATCACCGACTTCCCGCTCGCGAGTTCCAGGCTCGCCGCCGACTGCGAACTCGACGTCGCCGCCGCCCACTTCGTCGTGGTCGCGGCCAGCGCGGTCCCGAGTTCCGTCGACGCGCCCTCTTCCCTGCCCGGACCGCCCATGCCGCCGAAGCCGCGCTCACCACCGGTGGCCGGACCGGACGTCGGGATCGAGCCGGAATGCGCCTGTGACGCGGTCTCGACGGCGTACGCGGCGGTGCCGAGACCGACGGTCAGCACGGCGGCCGTCGCGACGACGGCGACGAGTTTGCGCATCGGCGGGACGCCCACCAGCACCACGGTCGCGGTCACCAGGCCGAGCCCGGCGATGATCCAGCGCAGCGCGGGCAGCCAGTCCGCGTCGCGGTCCAGCAGGATGTACGCCCAGACCGCGCTGGCCGCGATCATCAGCGACAGGAACACGCGCGGCCCGGGATGAGCCCTGCCACGCCACAGCGAGGTCCCGGAGATCGCCACCACGGCGGCGATCGACGGCGCCAGCGCGACGGCGTAATACGGGTGCACGATGCCGCTCATGTAGCTGAACACCAGCGCGGTGACGAGCATCCAGCCGCCCCACACGATCAGCGCGGCCCTGGTCCGGTCGGTCCCGGCGGCCCGCCGGGTGAACCACAGCCCCGCGACCAGACCGATCAGCGCGGCGGGCAGCAGCCACGACACCTCGCCGCCGAAGCTGGCGCCGAACATCCGGGTCAGGCCGCTCTCGCCGCCGAAGCTGACGTTCCCGCCCCCACCGGAGCCGCCGGCCATCATGCCGCCGCCTCCTCCGCTCCCGCCGAAGATCCGGCCGAGGCCGTTGTAGCCCAGCGCCAGTTCGAGCAGGCTGTCGTCGGTCGAACCACCGATGTACGGACGGGAGGCCGTCGGCCACAGATCGACCAGCGCGATGAACCAGCCTGCCGAGACGATCACCGAAACCACCGCCGAGAGCAGGTGGAGCAAGCGTTTGCCGAGCGAGGCCGGCGCGGCGATCAGGTAGGCCAGGCCGAACGCGGGCAGCACCAGGAACGCCTGCATCATCTTGGTCAGGAAGCCGAACCCGATGGCGACCCCGGCGAACACCAGCCAGCGCGGGCTCGCCTTCTCGATCGCCCGGATCGTGCAGTAGGCGCCGGCGATCAGGAGCAGCGTCAGCAGCGCGTCGGGGTTGTTGAACTTGAACATCAGCGCGGCGACCGGGGTGAGGGCGAGCGCCGCCCCGGCGAACAGCCCGGCGACCGGTCCGGAGGTCCGCTTCACCGTCAGGTACAGCAGGCCGACCGACGCGACCCCCATCAGCGCCTGCGGGGCCAGCACGGTGAAGCTCGAAAAGCCGAAGAGCCGGGCGAACGCCGTCGTGACCCAGAGCGCTGCCGGGGGTTTGTCGACGGTCAGCACGTTCCCGGCGTCGAGGGAGCCGAACAGCCACGCCTTCCAGTCCTGCGTGCCGGATTGCACCGCCGCCGCGTAGAACGAGTTGCCGTAGCCGGAGGCGGTCAGGTTCCAGAAGTACAGCAGCGCGGTGGCGACGAGCAGGCCGAAGACCGCGGGACGGACCCACCGGTCCGGTGGTTTCGCGATGTTTTCCCCGACCGGGCGGGATTCCACCCGGGAAACGAGTGCGGTGGTCATGGGGTCAGCTCTCCATCTCGGTGGCGGGCCGGCGGCGGAAGACCCAGCCGCGCAGCAACAGGAAGCGCAGGACGGTGGCCGCGAGGTTCGCGAGCACGAGCGCGGTGATCTCCAGCGGCAGCCCGGGTGCCGTCATCGTGTGCAGCAGCGCCAGCGCGCCGCTGGTGAGCCCGAGTCCGAGGCCGAACACGATGAGCCCCTGGAACTGGTGCAGCCCGGCGCCTTCCCGGCCGCGGATGCCGAACGTCAGGCGCCGGTTGAGCGCGGTGTTGCCGATCGCCGTCACCAGCAGCGCGACGAGGTTCGCCGCCTGCGCGCCGGTGAACGTCCGCAGCAGCAGGAAAAGGACGAGGTAGGCGATGGTGCTGGCGACGCCGACGGCGGCGAACCGCACCAGCTGCCGCACCAGGCTCGGCGCCACTCCCGGCGCCCGCACCTGGATCGGCGCGCGGCCGAGTTGCTCGCGCAGGTCGCTGATCGGGATCCGGCCGGTCATCGTCGCCTTGGTCACCCGCGCGATGCCTTTGAGGTCGGCGGTCGCGGTGGCGACGATGTTCACCGACGAGTCCGGGTCGTCGACCCAGTCCACCGGGACCTCGTGGATCCGCAGCCCGGCTTTCTGGGCCAATACCAGCAATTCGGTGTCGAAGAACCAGCCGGTGTCCTGGATGTGGGGGAGCAGCCGCTCGGCGACGTCGGCCCGGATCGCCTTGAACCCGCATTGCGCGTCGCTGAACCTCGCCGCCAGCGTGCCGCGTAGGATCAGGTTGTAGCAGCGGGAGATGAACTCCCGCTTCGGTCCGCGCACCACCCGCGCGCCGCGGGCCAGCCTGCTGCCGATCGCGAGGTCGGAGTGCCCGGACAGCAGCGGCGCGACCAGCGGGCCGAGCGCGGCCAGGTCGGTCGAGAGGTCGACGTCCATGTAGGCCAGCACCGGAGCGTCCGAAGTGGACCAGGCGGTACGCAGTGCGCGGCCGCGGCCCTTTTCTTCGAGGTGGCGGACCTCGACGTCCTCGAACTCGCGGCTCAGCCGTTCGGCGACGCGCAGGGTGCCGTCCGTGCTGGCGTTGTCCGCGACGGTGATCCTGAACGGGTACGGGAACTGCTCCACGAGATACGCGTGCAGGCGGCGGATGCACGGTTCGAGGTCGGTTTCCTCGTTGTAGACCGGGATGACGACGTCGAGAACGGCGGAGCCGGTCGGGGCGATGGCGGGGCGGCGGCCGGTTTCGGCGCCGGAGAGGATCGCGGCTGTCATATCGTCAATCTCGGGTATCGCGCTGAGGCAGCCTTGTGCCGTGGCTGTGCCGTCGCTGTGTCCTGTCACGGGATTCACCGGCTCAGGTCGTAGACGGTCACACCGTCCACAGTGGTCGGTGTGTAGGTCTCGGCGACCCATTCCGCGATCCGCTCGGCGGCGTCGCTCCCGGTCTCGCCGCGCATCGTCATGCCTTCGCCGAGGAAGTAGTGGATCCGTCCATTTCGGACGTACTCCTGGAATCGCTCCAGGGTGGGAGCGGGATCCGTGCCGTTGAACCCGCCGACGGCCATCACCGGGGCCCCGCCGCCGAGCTGATAGCCCGCCGCGTTGTTGGACCCCACGGTCGCCGCCGCCCAGGTGTACTTCGCGCTGTCCTGCTGGAGCAGCGCGACCAGGCTGTCGCCGGGGAGGCTCGTCCCGAGCAGCCCGCCGCCCGCGCCGCCGCGACCACCGGGCATGCCGCCGCCGGGTCCCATGCCGCGTCCGGTGTCCGGACCGGCGGACGGGAGCGCACCGGAATGCGGGGTGGCCGCGGTCGCGACCGTGTACGCGCCGGTTCCAGCGAGAACGGTGACCAAGGCGCCGACGGCGACCAGACGCCTTGCCACATCGGGTAAACGCGCGGCGAAGAAGACGAGGAACGCGCACAGCAGCCCGGCCACGAGGATCGCGACCGCCAGTCCGGGAAGCCAGTCGGATTGCCGCGACAGCAGGAGACAGGACGTCAGCGCGGTCAACGCGATCCCGGTGCTCAAGGTGCCCGCGGCGGCCGGATTCCCGCGGGCGCGCCACAACTGCGTGCCCGCGATGCCGACGAGTCCGGCGATCGCGGGGCCGAGCGCGATCATGTAGTAGGCGTGGATGATGCCGCCCATGTAGCTGAACACCACGGCGGTCACCAGGAACCAGCCGCCCCACACGATCAGTGCCGCGCGGCCGCGGTCGGTGCGCGGGGCCCGCCGGGTGAACCACAGCCCGGCGGCCAGCGCGATCACGGCGGCGGGGAGCAGCCAGGCGATCCCGCCCGCCATCTCGCTGCCGAACAACCGGGCCCAGCCGGTCCCGCCCCAGCCGCCGTTGGGGCCACCGCCGACACTGCCGACCTCGTCCCCGGTGATGCGGCCGAACCCGTTGTAGCCGAAGACGAGTTCCCACAGGCTGTTCTCCTGCGAGCCACCGATGTACGGCCGGTCGGCCGCGGGCCACAACGCGACGACGGCCAGGTACCAGCCCGCGGAGACGATGGTCGCACTCAAGGCTCCGAGCAGGTGCAGCAGCCGTTTGCCCATCGACGCCGGCGCCGCGATCAGGTAGGCGAGCGCGAACGCGGGCAGCACCAGGAACGCTTGCAGCATCTTGGCGAGGAACCCGAATCCGACGGCGACCCCGGCCAGCGCCAGCCAGCGAGGGCTCGCGTTCTCCAGCGCGCGGACGACGCAGTAGGCACCCGCGACCAGAAGCAGCACGAGCAGCGCGTCGGGGTTGTTGAACCGGAACATCAGCGCGGCGGCCGGGGTGAGCGCGAGGACGGCGCCCGCCAGGAGACCCGCGGCCGGGCCGGACGTCCGCCGCACCGCGGCGAACAGCAGCGCCACCGAAGCGACACCCATCAGCGCCTGGGGTACCAGGATGCTCCAGGCGCCGACGCCGAACAGGCGCGCGGAAAGGCTCATCACCCACAACGCGGCCGGGGTCTTGTCGACCGTGATCGCGTTCGCGGCGTCGCTGGAGCCGAAGAACAACGCCTTCCAGCTCATCGACCCCGCCTGGGCGGCGGCCGAGTAGAAGGCGTTGGCCCAGCCGGATTCGCCGAGGTTCCAGAGATAGAGGACGGCGGTCGCGAGCAGAAGCGCGGCGAGAGAGGGCCGGACCCAGCGGGGGTCGGCGGGCCTGCCTCGGGCGGGTGGAGCGGCTTGATCGGCTTCGTCGCGGGAGGCGAGGAGGGTCATGGCCTCAGCGTCGGATCCCGACCTGGGGCGGGGTTGTGCCGAAGCTGTGCACCCGCTGTGAGGGCCCGATCACCGGCAGATGGACGGCGAACTCGGTGTGACCGGGACGGCTGTGCACCTCGATCGTGCCGTGATGGGCCACGACGATGGCCGACGTGATCGCCATCCCGAGCCCGGTGCTGCCCGCCGCCCGCGAGCGGGAGGAGTCGCCGCGGGCGAAGCGTTCGAACACGCTCGGCAGGAGTTCGGGGGCGATACCGGGTCCGTCGTCGGTGACGGTCAGCACCGCCGCCCCGGTGTGGGAGCGGCTCAGCGCGGTGACCACCGTGGTGCCCGGCGGGGTGTGCGTGCGCGCGTTGGACAGCAGGTTCGCCAGCGCCTGGTGCAGACGCTGGACATCGCCGCTGACGAGCACGGGCTCGCGGGGGAGACGGAGTTCCCAGTGGTGGTCCGGACCGGCGACGTGCGCGTCGCCGACGGCGTCCGCGGCCAGCCGGGCGAGGTCGACCCGACCCGCTTCGAGCGGCCGTCCGGCGTCGAGTCTCGCCAGCAGGAGGAGATCCTCGACGAGCGTCGTCATGCGGGCCGCCTCGGACTGGATCCGCGACATCGAATGCGCGATCTCCGGCGGGACCAGCGCGCTGCCGCGGCCGGCGAGTTCGGCGTACCCGCGGATCGCCGCGAGCGGGGTGCGGAGTTCGTGGCTCGCGTCGGCGACGAACCGGCGGACGCGGGTCTCGCTGGCGTGCCGGGCCTCCAGCGCCTGCGCGATGTGCCCGAGCATGAGGTTCAGCGCCGAACCGACCTGGCCGACCTCGGTGCGCGGATCGGTGTCGGCCTCCGGCACCCGCACGGAAAGCGCGACCTGGCCACGGTCCAGCCGCATCGCCGACACCCGGCCCGCGGTCGCCGCGACCCGGTCGAGCGGCCGCAGCGTGCGCCGGACCGCGAACGCGCCGAGGAACCCGGCGCCGGCGACGCCCGCCGCCGCCACGCCGAACAGGATCCACCCGACGGTGGTCAACGTGTCCTGCACCGGTTCGAGCGGGAGCCCGGTGACGACCACGCCGCCGGGGATCGAGACGGCCTGCACGCGGTAGTCCCCGAGACCGTCGAGCGTCAGTGTCGTCGGCGCCCGGTCCGCCGGGACCGAGAACAGACCGGATTCCTGCCCGGCCGAAAGGCCTTGCGGAAGTCCTTGCACGGTAAGGACTCCGGCGTAGAGCACGCGGTCGCCGGAGTAGCGCACGCTGAGCGTCCCGGAGGCCTGGCCCGGCGCGTTGAGCGGGTTGGGACCGGGGCCGTCCTCCGGCGGCCGGTTCGCGAAGTCGTGGGCCCGGGCCGACGCGGCCGAGAGCTGTCCGTCGATCTGGCCGGTGAGGAACGACCGCAGCGCGATCTCGCTGGCGACGCCGATCACCAGGCAGACGAAGGTGAGCAACAGCACCATCGACCCGGTCAGCCTGGCGCGCAGGGAAAGCCGCCCGGGCCGGGACCACCGGCGCGGGCCGGTGGTCGGGACCGAACCGGATGCCATGCCCACGAGCGTGCGCCGGAGTCGTATGTACGCGTTGTGTCCCGCCTGTGAGCCCGCTGTGCGCACGTGTCACAGAAAGGTCTGACGGCGGGCACAGGTCCGGCACAGCCGCGCTGCGGACGGTGGAGTCAACGACGAGACCACAGGAGCCGAAGACCATGAACGAGACCACACCGTCCACTCCCGCCCCTCCGTCCACTTCGGACTGGGGTGCTCCCGCGCCCTCGCCGTCACCTTCGCCGCGGGGCGGAAAGCGCAAAGCCGTCGTCGCGGGCGCGGCCGCCGCGGTCCTCGCGGTCGGTGGCGGGGCGGCGATCTGGGCCGCCGGTTCGTCGGCCGAAGCTGGCACCGCGTCCGCCGCGCCCGGTGGAGGGGCGGGCATGGGAGGCCCCGGCGGTTCCCGTGCCCTGCACGGCGAGTACGTCGTCTCGGACGGCAACGGCGGCTACACCACGCGACTCACGCAGACGGGGAAGGTGACCGAGCTGAGCGCCACGTCGCTGACCGCGGTGAGCGACGACGGCTACAGCAAGGTCTACACGATCGACTCGTCGGTGGTGGACGGCGTCGCGACCGGGGACACGGTCACCGTCACCGCCACGACCTCCGGCACGACCGCGACCGCGCAGTCGGTGCGGGAGTCGACGGGGGAGGACCAGGGACCACCGCAGGACGGGGGCACGGGAGGGACTCCGCCGGGCCAGTGACCGACCGACCCTGGTAAGTGGTCGGTCCGTGAAGGCCTCCTTGAGGGACCCAGAGTTCCTCAAGGAGGCCTTCACGGACTTGGGCACCCAACAGGACACCTTCGCCCTAACCTTCAATATCCGTCCCGAACGACCTCAGCGGTCGTAGTCCACGGCCAGCTCGGGAGAGGTCGCCACCGCCCGGCAGGTCAGGATCCGTCCCGCCGCGACTTCCTCGTCCCCGAGCGCGTAGCGCACGTCCATCCGCGCGTCGCCGCGCACCACCGTCGCCCGGCACGTGCCGCAAGCCCCGCCCATGCACGCGTACGGCGCGTCGACGCCGTGCCGCAGAGCGGCGCCGAGGACGGTTTCGCCCACGGTCGCCGGGATCTCGGCGGTCTTGCCGCCCGCGGTCACGGTCAGCGTCGGGCCCGGCCGTCGCGACGGCCGGACGGGCAGCGCGCCCTGGAACAGTTCGAAGTGGACGTTCTCTTCGGGGACGTCCCGGTCGGAGAGGGTCCGCCGGGCCATGTCGACGAGGTCGCGCGGTCCGCACAGGAACCACTCGTCCACCTTCGCCGGATGCAGCCGCGCCTGCAGCAGCGCCCGGAGGCGGGTGCTGTCGAGACGGCCGCGCTGATAGCGCTCGTGCGAGATCGCGAGCGCCTCGCCGACGATGTCGAACGGCCGCTCCGGCCGCTGTGTGCGCAGGTCCGGGTCGCGTTCGTCGGTGCGGTAGTGCACGACGTGCAGCCGCCCGCCCAGCTGGGTGGCGAGGGCGCCCACTTCGGCTGCGAACATCGTGCTGGCGCCGGAGGTGTTGACGTACAGCAAGGTCGCCTTGCTGTGGGGCTCGTTCCGCAACGTCGAGGTCAGGATCGACAGGATCGGCGTGATCCCGCTGCCGGCGGCGAGCGCGACGTAACGGCCCGAGCGGCCCTGCGCCGGGGTCAGCGTGAACACTCCGTCGGGGGGCAGCACTTCCAGCACGTCGCCCGCGTCGAGTTCCGTGGTGGCGAACGTCGAGAACACGCCGCCGAGCTGGTGCTTGATCGCGATCCGCAGCTCCCCGGACTCCGGCGTCGAGCAGATCGAGTAGGCGCGCCGCACCTCTTCCCCGTCCACCTCCGCGCGGACGACGAGGTGCTGGCCGGGAGTGAACCGGAAGGTCTCCCGCAGCCGTTCCGGCACGTCGAACGTCACCGTGACGGCGCCTTCGCACAGCGGCCGGACCTCGGAGACCCGCAGCGAGTGGAAGCGGCCCGGCGGCCGGGGCTGCGGAGCGGGCGGCTCTTCGTCGAACGAGCCGGTGAGCTGACGCCATTCGCGGTACTCCGACGACGTCAGTTCGCGGCCCCACGCGGTCGCGATCGGGACGTCCCTGGCGAGGTAGGCGTCGCGGTTGTCCTTCCACGCGCGCAGGTACCGGTAGAACGGGATCGCCGGGTGGAGGTGGTGCACCAGGTGGTAGTTCTGGCACAGCATGATCGGCGTCATCAGCCATTCGAGCCCGACGCGGACACGGGTGGCGCCGAACCGGTCCTGGCGCTGCTCGCCCAGGTCGTGATGCGGGAGCCAGTCGAACCACCAGGCCAGCACGGCCAGCCCGAGGCGCTGCGGGATCAGGTACGCCACCAGTAATTCCCAGCCGTGGCCGGACACGGCGAGCCAGGCGAACGCGGCGAAGCTCAGCAGGACGACGGCCGCGGTCTCGATCCGTTCCGACGGCGGCCGGGTGCGCTGGCGGGCGACGTAGAAGCGGGCGTACCAGAAGTCGATGGTCAGCCAGCGCAACGGCAGCTGCCACCAGGGGCCGTGCGCGGTCCAGGCGTCGGGATCCGTGTGGGCGTCCGCGTTGGTGTTGCGGTGGTGCTCCAGATGGATGTAGCGCACCAGCGGGAAGGAGCCGTAACCGGCGACGAACGGCATCGCGAGCCTGCCGAGCATTTCGTTGACCCAGGTGAGCTGCCCGGCCGCGTGATGCGTCGACTCGTGCAGCACGGTGAACATCGTGAAGGTGACGAGCGCGTGCAGGGGAATGGTCACCCAGAGCGGCGCGGCTTCGTGGACCACGAGCCAGGTGGCGCCGGTCCAGACCATGACGCCACCGGTGAACAGCAACACCGTCGGCACCGAGACCACCGGCAGCGGGATCCGCGGGTTGGGCACCCCGCGTCTCAGTCTTCTCGCGGGTGTCTCCCCCGTGTCCTCGGACCGGGTTACGGCGACGGTCATCGATCGTTCCCCTCGGTCGATGCTACCGGGACAAGCTGTCACACCGTAGACAACTAGTACTGGTTTGTAAACTTCATCTGGCTGACGAAAGGCCTCGTCACGGCGCCCGATGGTGCGGCGCGACGCGCATCCGTGTCCAGGAAAGGGCCGCTTCGTAACAGAGAAGAACCGAAAACTGGTCCGATCGGGTGGTCCGGGCGCGGTTACTCGGACGGCTCTCGAAAGCTGTGATCGGCGATGGAGGGCAGGGGGAGGGTCGGCTGATGGCCCCGGGCCCGGACCGGTGACGGACACGGCCTAGACTCGGACGGCCCGGTCTGCAGGCTGGCCAGGGCGCATCCGCTGCCGACCGCACGCGGATGCTCAATCACATCGTTTACCGCTCGAGGAGAATACGTTGAAGAGCACCGTCGAGCAGCTCAGCCCGACGCGAGTCAAGATCAATGTCGAGGTGCCGTTCGACGAGCTCAAGCCGAACTTCGACCGCGCCTACCGCAAGATCGCCCAGCAGGTGCGCATCCCCGGCTTCCGCCCGGGCAAGGCGCCGGCTCGCGTGCTGGAAAGCCGGATCGGGCGGGCCCCGGTGCTCGACGAGGTCGTCAACGAGGTCATTCCGGCCAAGTACATGGAAGCCGTGCGCGCGGGCGAGGTCCGCACGCTGGGCCAGCCCGAGTTCGAGGTGACCAAGCTGGAGGACCGCGAGGTCCTCGAGTTCACCGCCGAAGTCGACATCCGCCCGGAGATCTCGCTGCCCGACCTCGAGGGCTTCGCGGTCAGCGTCGACGACGTCGAGCTGACCGACGCCGAGGTCGACGAGCAGCTCGACGAGCTGCGCGCCCGCTTCGGCACCCTGACCGGTGTCGAGCGCGCGGCCGAGAACGGCGACTTCGTCTCGATCGACCTCGCGGCCACCGTCGACGGTCAGGAGGTCGAGGAGGCCTCGACCACCGGCCTGTCCTACGAGATCGGCTCCGGCCAGCTCGTCGACGGCATCGACGAGGCGATCATCGGCGCGAACGCCGGCGAGACCAAGACCTTCACCACGAAGCTGGTCGCCGGCGAGCACACCGGCAAGGACGCCGACGTCACCGTCACCGTGCAGACCATCAAGCAGCGCGAGCTGCCCGAGGCGGACGACGAGTTCGCCCAGATGGCGAGCGAGTTCGACACGATCGACGAGCTGAAGGGCGACCTTCGCGAGCGCCTCGGCCGCGTCAAGAAGATGCAGCAGGGCGTCCAGGCCCGCGACAAGGTCCTCGAGGAGCTGCTCGAGCGCACCGAGATCGCGATCCCGGAGAAGGTCCTCGAAGCCGAGATCGAGAACCGCAAGCACGACGCGATCCACCCGTTCGACCACGACGAGGCGCAGTTCGCCAAGGCTCTCGAGGCCGAGGGCCGCACCCTCGAAGAGTTCGACACCGAGGTGCGCGAGGAGTCGGAGAAGGCCGTCCGCACCCAGCTCCTGCTGGACAGCATCGCCGACGCCGAGCAGACGTCGGTCAACGACGGCGAGCTCACCGAGCGCATCATCTACCAGGCCCAGCGCTTCGGCGTCAGCCCGGACGAGTACGTCCAGCGGGCGCAGCAGTCCGGTCAGCTGACCGCGATCTACGCCGACGTCCGTCGCGGCAAGGCGCTGGCCTCGGTGGTCCGCAAGACCACCGTGACCGACGCCTCCGGCACCGCGGTCGACCTCGAAGAGCTCTTCGGCCCCGCAGCCGAGGAGACGCAGGTCACCGAGGAGACCGCGAAGACTGCGGCCGAGTAGGGAATACCCGGTCCTTCGCGAAACGGACCGTAAAGCTGTAAGCGAACTTGGGCGGTGTCAGGCATTCTGCACCGCCCAAGTTCGTTAGGGTCGGTTGCAAGATCCTCAGCACCTGGACACAGCATCTGGACATACAGCGGCGGCCGAGGCACGGCTGGCCGCCGTCGGCGAAAAGGCAGGCAGACGTGACGCAGCACATGCCCGAGGCGCGGACCGGAACCGCGGGGCTCAACCTCACCGACTCGGTCTTCGAGCGGTTGCTCCAGGAGCGCATCGTCGTCCTCGGCTCCGAGGTCAACGACGAGGTCGCGAACCGGATCACCGCCCAGTTGTTGCTGCTCGACGCAGACGACTCCGAGTCGGACATCCGCTTCTACATCAACTCGCCCGGTGGCTCGGTCACCGCGGGTTTCGCGATCTACGACACCATGCAGCTGATCCGCCCGGACGTCGCGACCTACGCGATGGGCCTGGCCGCGTCGATGGGGCAGTTCCTGCTCTCGTCCGGCACGCCTGGCAAGCGGTACGCGCTGCAGCACGCGCGCATCCTCATGCACCAGCCCTCGGCGGGTGTCGGCGGCACGGCCTCCGACATCGCCATCCAGGCCGAGGTGTTCGGCAAGTGGAAGCAGGAGCTGGCCCGGATCACCGCCGAGCAGACCGGCCAGACGGTCGAGCAGATCGTCAAGGACGGTGACCGCGACCGCTGGTTCACCGCGCAGGAGGCGAAGGACTACGGCTTCGTGGACCAGGTCCTCACGCGCGAGAACCCGCTTCCCACCAGCTGATCCGCGCCGGCACACAGGAGAATTCCCATGAACCACTTCCAGCTTCCGATCGGGTCGCAGGCGCCGGGGGCGCAGTCGCGGCTCCAGGTGCCGCAGTCGCGGTACGTCCTGCCCTCGTACGTCGAGCGCACGAGCTACGGCATCAAGGAATCGAACCCGTACAACAAGCTGTACGAAGAGCGTCAGATCATGCTCGGCGTGCAGATCGACGACGCGTCGGCGAACGACGTGATGGTCCAGCTGCTGCACCTCGAGCACGAGGACCCGGACCGCGACATCATGATCCTGATCAACTCGCCCGGTGGCTCGTTCACCGCGCTGATGGCGATCTACGACACGATGCAGTACGTCCGCCCCGACATCGTCACCATGTGCATCGGCCAGGCCGCTTCGGCCGCCGCGGTGCTCCTGGCGGCCGGTACCCCCGGCAAGCGGTTCACGCTGCCGAACTCGCGGGTGCTGATCCACCAGCCCGCCACCGAGGGCACCTACGGCCAGGTGTCGGACCTGGAGATCCAGGCCAACGAGATCCAGCGGGTGCGGCGCCAGATGGAGGTCATCCTGGCGAAGCACACGAACAAGGACGCCGACGAGGTCAAGAAGGACATCGAACGCGACAAGATCCTGACGGCCGACGAGGCCAAGGCGTACGGGATCGTCGACGAGGTGCTCGAGTACCGCAAGGCTTCGAGCAGCTGATCGTGCCGGGATCCGGTGCGTGTCGGGAGACGACACGCACCGGATCCCTGGTCTAAGGTCAGCTTCTGGCGTGCTCAGATGTGACGTTGGTTCTCCCGCCGACGGCATCGGACGGGTACCGTCAGTGGCAGTGTGTGAGGCTCCGAGAGGTCATCCGTGACCGGGGTACGACAGTCAGCACGACAGTGCAGGCGCGAAGGAAAGCGCCGGAGGGGACGAGGTCAACGGCCATGGCACGGATCGGTGACGGCGGCGACCTGCTGAAATGTTCTTTCTGCGGCAAAAGCCAGAAGCAGGTGAAGAAGCTCATCGCCGGCCCCGGGGTCTACATCTGCGATGAGTGCATCGATCTCTGCAACGAGATCATCGAAGAGGAACTGGCGGAGGCCGGTGAGGTCAAGCTCGACGAGCTGCCCAAGCCCGCCGAGATCCACGAGTTCCTCGAGCAGTACATCATCGGCCAGGACGACGCGAAGCGTTCGCTGGCCGTCGCGGTGTACAACCACTACAAGCGTGTGCAGTCCGACGACAAGGCCGGGCCGAAGGATTCCAAGGACGAGACCGTCGAACTGGCGAAGTCCAACATCCTGATGCTCGGGCCGACGGGCTGCGGCAAGACCTATCTCGCCCAGACCCTGGCGAAGATGCTGAACGTCCCGTTCGCGATCGCGGACGCGACGGCGCTCACCGAAGCCGGGTACGTCGGCGAGGACGTCGAGAACATCCTGCTCAAGCTGATCCAGGCGGCGGATTACGACGTCAAGCGGGCCGAGACGGGCATCATCTACATCGACGAGGTCGACAAGATCGCCCGGAAGTCCGAGAACCCGTCGATCACCCGCGACGTGTCCGGCGAGGGCGTGCAGCAGGCGCTGCTGAAGATCCTCGAAGGCACCACCGCTTCGGTGCCGCCGCAGGGCGGCCGCAAGCACCCGCACCAGGAGTTCATCCAGATCGACACGACGAACGTGCTGTTCATCGTGGCCGGCGCGTTCGCCGGGCTGGAGAAGATCATCAACGAGCGGGTCGGCAAGCGCGGCCTCGGTTTCGGCGCGGAGATCCGCACGAAGGCCGAGATCGACGAGAGCGACATCTTCTCCGACACCATGCCGGAGGACCTGATCAAGTTCGGGCTCATCCCGGAGTTCATCGGCCGCCTCCCGGTCGTGGCGACGGTGACCCACCTGGACAAGGACTCGCTGGTCAGCATCCTGACCACGCCGCGCAACGCGCTGGTGAAGCAGTACAAGAAGCTCTTCGAGATGGACAACGTCGAGCTGGAGTTCACCAAGACCGCGCTCGAGGCCATCGCCGACCAGGCCGTGCTCCGCGGCACCGGCGCCCGTGGCCTGCGCGCGATCATGGAAGAGGTCCTGCAGCCGGTCATGTACGACATCCCCAGCCGCGACGACGTCGCGAAGGTCGTCATCACCGAGCAGACGGTCCGCGAGAACGTGAACCCGACGATCGTGGCGCGGCAGCCGTCACGCCGTCGCAGCAGCGAGCGCGGCGAGAAGTCCGCCTGAGCGGCGCTCTTCGTCACCGATGCCCCGGCCGGATCCTTCCGGCCGGGGCATCGGTTTCTCCGGCCCGGTCCGGCCGGTGACCGGGCCGGGATAGGATGCGGGAGTGCCGCTGACTCCCACGAAGGACGAGAACGAGGCTCCCGAACTGGCAGCCGCGAGTCCACGCGAGGTCAGGGGACTCGTCGAACTCACCGAACGCATCGTCATCGGGGCCTATCGCGGGCATCCGTGGATCCCGCGCGCGCTGACCATCGCGCTGGCCGTGCTGGTGGCGACCTGCCTGATCGCCGGTGCCGTCCGGTTGTCGCCGCTGCCGCTGATCCCACTGCCGTTGTTCGCCGGCTCGGCGTACGCGCTCGTCCGGATCAAGGCGGCGCGGAGCGCGGAAGCGAACCGGGCGCTCGTCCGCTGGACCGGCCTGTTCACCGGTGCGACGCTCGTCGGTTTCTGGCTGATCTCGATGGCAGGACGCTGGCTCGGCTGAACGGTCCTACGGACGGTTTCCGGATTTTCCTCCGTTAGCGGGGTTTCAGAACTCTTTCCACGGGGTAAGACGAGTCCGTGACAGTCACCGCGGGTTCCTTCTCCCACGTGGGCCTGCTCTACTCTGGTGACACCGAGTATCTGAACGGTACGGTTCCGTACATCCTCGAAGGCCTGAAGCTCGCCGAACCCGTCGCGGTGGCCGTTCCCGGCCGGAATCTGACGCTGATCGAAGCGGCCTTGGGCGATTCCGCCGCCGACGTCGAACTCATCGACATGATCGAAGCGGGCCGCAACCCGGGCCGCATCCTCCCCGGCGTGCTCCTCGCTTTCGCGGACAACCGGCCGGGTCCGGTCCGGATCGTCGGCGAGCCGATCTGGGCGGGGCGTTCGGCCGTCGAGTACCCGGCGTGCGCGCAGCACGAGGCGCTGATCAACTTCGCTTTCGGCGACCGCGAACTCCGCATGCTGTGCCCGTACGACCGGACCCGTCTCGAAGACGACGTCCTCGCCGACGTCGAACTGACCCATCCGACCCTCTCCGGCGCGGACGGCGATCGCCCGAGCGCGGAGTACGCGCCCGCCACGGTCGTCGAGAAGTACAACCTGCCGCTGCCCGAACCGCGGGAGGCCGAGTCGTTCCGCTTCGACCTCGCGAGGCTTTCGGCCGTGCGCCGCTTCGCGCAGGAGAGAGCCGCGGAGTGCGGGCTCGCCCCGGACCGGGTCGAGGATCTAGTGCTGGCCGTGGCGGAACTGTCCGCCAACAGCGTGTTGCACGGTGCGGGACACGGTGTGGTCCGCGTCTGGAGTGAAGACGGCTACGTGCTCTGCGAAGTCACCGACGAAGGCACGCTGAGCGATCCGCTGGCGGGCCGCAGACCCGCTTCGCCGGGACAGATCGGCGGACGTGGCCTGGTGCTGGTGAACCAGGTCGCCGATCTGGTCCGGCAGTACCTCAGACCGGGGTCGACCGTGACGAGGGTCTTCTTCCGCGCTTAGACGTTCTTCGGCACGTGCTTGCCGAGGAACGCGACCAGGCTCGGCACGACGGTGCGGTTGAAGGCGTCGCCGTGCTTGCCACGCGCGGTGTGCGCGACCGCGGGCCGCGCTTCGGAGATGAACTTCCGCACCCCGCCGATGAACGGATCCTCGGTGCCGCACCAGATCCCGGTCGGCACGCTCTTGATGGCGTCGATATGGCGCAACGGGTCCAGCGAGCCCCAGTCGGTGGCATCGCGGAACGCGCGCCGCTTGCTCATCTCCGCCCACGACGTGATGAGGGCGGGCGCGAGGGCCGCGACCGCGGCGGGCGGGCGACGGCGTTCCAGACGGCGTCGCGTGTAGAGCAGCGCGCCGAAGCCGCCCATGGAGAGCCCGGTGGCGGCGAACGGCAGTCCGTCCCGGCCGCCGAGGCCGCGGGCGGCCAGCCAGCGAGGGACCTCTTCCAGCAGCATCGCCATCGGGTTGTCGCCGGGCTGGTTCTCGTGCCAGTAGTGGTCGCCGCCGTCGACCGCGACGAACCCGAACGGCGGGACCGCCTTGCGGGCGACGTCGCTGCCGAGTTGCTTGAGCAGCCCGGTCGGGGCGGCGTGCCGCGCGGTGCCGTGGAGGCCGTGCAACATCAGCGACATCGGCAGGCCCTTGGGCGGCGCCTTGGTCGGCAGCAGGAGCACGAGGTCGACCTCGCGGCCGCGGGCTTCGGAGTACACGCGTTCGACGCGCGGGGTGCCGAGCTGGGTGGCGGGCGTCGGCGACGCGACGCCGAGTGCCCGCTGCATCGCTTCGCTGAAGGGCAGGGCCCCGGTGGCCGTTCCGGCGGCGAGCCCCGCGACGCCGAGGCCGGAAGCCCCGGCGATCAGCACGGAACGACGGCTCAGCCAGCGGCGGGCGCCATGCACCCCCGGCAGCGTCGCGTGCTCCTGGTCGTCCTCGTTCACCCGTCCCCGTTCCCCGTTGATCTTCTACCAGGTCAGACGTGCGTTCTCGCTGGAAGGTTGCACGATTCACCGACCTGTGACCGGGGTATCGCCGGATCAGGTGCCGATGTTTCCCTCTTTCGCGCGCCAGGCGTCGATCGAGACCTGCGCGGACCGCGTAGCGGCCTCGAAAGTGTCGCCCAAACCCACTCCCAGCGCGGTGGCCAGGGGAATCAGGATGTGGTCCACGCCATTCCGCCCGTCGCCGAAGTGGCCGGCGACCTCCAGCGTGATGTAGCCGTGCACGGCGCTCCAGAGCTGGGCGGCGACGGCGAACTCCGGGGCCGGGCGGAACCGTCCCGCGTCGATCACCCGTTTCGCGGCGCGGACGAGGTAACCGAACGCCTCGCGGCCCTCCTCGCTGGCGTTCTGCCGGGTCTCCTCGTTCGTCATGTCGCCCAGCGCGGCCTTCTGCCCGCTGGGCTGGCTCTGGCCGAAGGTCACCGCGTAGAGCTGCGGGTTGTCCACCACGGTCCGCCGGTACGCCAGCGCCAGGGTGAGGATGTCGGCGGCCGGGTCGTCGGTCTCCTCGACCTCGCCGAGATTCGCCGACAGCCGCCGGAATCCCTCGCGCGCGACTTCGTCCACCAAGGCGCCCATCCCGCCGAAGTGCGTGTACACGGCCATGGTCGACGCGCCGATCTCGGCCGCCAGCTTGCGGGCCTGGAGTGCCTCCGGGCCGCCGTGCGCGAGCAACCGGATCGCCGCTTCGATCAGCTTGGCCTTGACCTCGGTGGCGGCGGGTTTCGGTGACATGCTTGCCAGTATCCCATAACCCTGTTATAAATGGATGCATAACTGCGTTATATCGACGCTGTAGCCATCGATCAGGGGGCCTGTGATGGGCAACAAGTTCCTCGAGGGCAACTTCGCCCCCGTCAACCGTGAGCACACGATCACCGAACTGCGCGTCACCGGGCACATCCCGGAGTACCTGGACGGGCGCTATCTGCGGAACGGGCCGAACCCGCTGTCCGAAGTGGACCCGGCGACCTACCACTGGTTCATGGGCGACGGCATGGTGCACGGCGTCCGGCTGCGCGACGGCCGCGCCGAGTGGTATCGCAACCGCTGGGTGCGCAACCCCCGGCTCGCGCGGGAGCTCGGCGAGCACTGGGAGGGCGGGTCGGTTCCCGGCGTCGCCTCCATGGGGGCCAACACGAACGTGATCGGCCACGCCGGCAAGACCCTCGCGCTGATCGAGGGCGGCGCCACGAGCTTCGAACTGACCGACGAACTCGACACCGTCGGCGCCTGCGACTTCGACGGCACGCTCCCCGGCGGCTACACCGCCCACCCGAAGCGCGATCCGGAGACCGGCGAACTGCACGCCGTGTCGTACTTCTTCGGCTGGGGCAACAAGGTGCAGTACTCGGTGATCGACGCCGAAGGCCGCGCCAAGCGGACGGTCGACATCGAGGTCACCGGTTCGCCGATGATGCACGACTTCTCCCTGACCGAGAAGCACGTCGTCTTCTACGACCTCCCGGTCACCTTCGAGAGCGAGCAGGCCGTCGCCTCGTCGGTCCCGTCGTTCCTGCGCACGCCCGCGCGGCTCGTGGTGTCCGCGCTGGTGGGCAAGGTCAAGGTGCCGGATCCCTTCGGTGCGAAGCTGCGCCAGCGGATCTCGGGCAACGCGGGCCTGCCGTACCGCTGGAACCCCCGGTACCCGGCGCGGATCGGGGTCATGCCGAGGGACGGCGGCAACGGCGACGTCCGCTGGTTCGAGGTCGAGCCGTGCTATGTGTTCCACCCGATGAACGCCTACGACGACGGCGACAGCATCGTGCTCGACGTCGTCCGGCACCCGAAGATGTTCGACACCGAGCTGCAGGGGCCGGCCGAGGGGCCGCCGACCCTGGACCGCTGGACCGTCGACCTCGCCGCGGGCAAGGTCGTCGAGGAACGCCTCGACGACCAGGGGCAGGAGTTCCCGCGCGTCGACGAGCGACTGGTCGGACGGCCGCACCGGTTCGGCTACTCGGTGTCCACAAAGGATGGATCGGCGTCCTCGGGTGCCTTGCTCAAGCACGATCTGTGGAAGCGTTCGGTCGTGTCGCGGGAATTCGGCTCTGGCGCGCACGTGGGGGAGTTCGTGTTCGTACCGTCCTCAGTGGACGCGGGCGAGGACGAGGGCGTGGTGATGGGTTTCGTCTACGATCCCGCGACGCAGAAGAGCGATCTGACCATTTTGGACGCCGGGACGCTGGAGACCGTCGGTGCCGTGCACCTGCCGGACCGCGTGCCCAACGGCTTCCACGGGAACTGGGTCGGTACCGAATAAGGGGGTCGTGAGTGGCCGGGACGGTTCTAGCCGTCCTGGCCACTCACGAGGCCGAGCACCCGCTGGTCGCCGCTGTAGAGGTTCATGCTGTCGCCCCGCAGGAACCCGATGAGGGTCATGCCGTTCTCCTCGGCCAGTTCCGCGGCCAGCGACGACGGCGCGGAAACCGCCGCCAGCAGGCCGATCCCGGCCATGGCGGCCTTCTGCACCAGTTCGAACGAGGCGCGGCCGGACACCAGCAGCCCGGTGTCCGCCGCGGGGATCCGGCCCGCTTGCAGCGCCCAGCCGAGGACCTTGTCGACGGCGTTGTGCCTGCCGACGTCCTCCCGGACGACGGCGAGGTTTCCCCGTTCGTCGAAAAGCGCGGCCGCGTGCAAGCCACCGGTGCTGGAGAACACCTTCTGGTGTGCGCGCAGCGTGTCCGGGAGCTCCGCCAGCACGTCGGTGCGCACCGTGAATCCGGACTTCTCCGGCGAGAACCGGCTTCGCAGCTTGACCGCGTCGAGCGCGGCCTTGCCGCAGACGCCGCACGAGGACGTGGTGTAGAAGTTCCGCTCGACGCCCGTCTCGGGCGGGGCGACCCCTTCGGCCAGCGCGATGTCCAGGACGTTGTAGGTGTTGCGGCCCTGGTCGTCGACGCCGTCGCAGTACCGCGCGACCGCGACGTCCTCACGTGAGGTGAGCACGCCTTCGGACAGCAGGAAGCCGTGCGCGAGTTCGACGTCGTTGCCGGGTGTCCGCATGGTGACCGCGAGTGCCTTGCCGCCGACGCGGATCTCCAGCGGTTCTTCGGCCGCGAGCGCGTCGGGCCGCCGCACGTCCCTGGTCGCGGAGATCTTCCGCACCGGGCGCCGCACCGTCACCCTGCCCACTTGTCCACCTTTCTGGCCGATCATTCGACACTCGTGTACTGCAACGCCGGGAATTAAGTAATACATTCCCAGTGCACATCCTCAGAGTACGGAGGCGCCGGATGGCTGTCGGCTTCCTGGACCGTTCCCGCATCGTCGCATCGCCGGGCTGGAGCCGCTGGCTGGTACCGCCCGCCGCGCTGGCCGTCCACCTGTCGATCGGGCAGGCGTACGCGTGGAGCGTCTTCAAACCGCCGCTGGAAAAGACCCTCGGGCTCAGCGGCACGGAGAGCGCTCTCCCGTTCCAGCTCGGCATCGTGATGCTCGGGCTGTCGGCGGCGTTCGGCGGGACGCTGGTCGAGCGCAACGGACCGCGCTGGGCGATGTTCGTCTCGACGGTCTGCTTCAGTTCGGGCTTCCTGCTCTCCGCGCTCGGCGTGGCGACGTCGCAGTACTGGCTCGTCGTCCTCGGCTGGGGCGGGATCGGCGGCATCGGGCTCGGGATCGGCTACATCTCGCCGGTGTCGACACTGATCAAATGGTTCCCGGACCGGCCGGGCATGGCCACCGGGATCGCGATCATGGGCTTCGGCGGCGGCGCGCTGATCGCCTCCCCGTGGTCTTCGCAGATGCTGGGCACGGCGCCGTGGTCGATCGGGACGGTCGCGACGGCCTTCCTCGTGCACGGCCTGGTGTACGCGGTCTTCATGAGCCTCGGCATCCTGCTGATCCGGGTGCCCGCCGACGACTGGAAGCCGAAGGGCTGGGAACCGAAGGCCTCGAACGGCAACGCGATGATCACCACCGCGAACGTCTCGGCGCGCAACGCCATCAAGACGCCGCAGTTCTGGCTCCTCTGGGTGGTCCTGTGCTTCAACGTGACGGCGGGCATCGGCATCCTGGAGAAGGCGGCGCCGATGATCGCGGACTTCTTCCGCGAGACCTCGACACCGGTCAGCACCGCCTCCGCGGCCGGGTTCGTCGCGTTGCTGTCGCTGACCAACATGCTCGGCCGGTTCGTCTGGTCGTCCACTTCGGACCTGGTGGGGCGCAAGAACATCTACCGGCTCTACCTCGGCGCCGGCGCCCTGCTGTACCTCGTGATCGCGTTGACCACCAACGCTTCGAAGCTCGTGTTCGTCCTGTGCGCCATGCTGATCCTGTCCTTCTACGGCGGCGGTTTCTCGACTGTCCCGGCGTACCTCAAGGACCTCTTCGGCACCTACCAGGTCGGCGCGATCCACGGCAGGCTGCTCACCGCGTGGTCGATGGCGGGCGTGCTCGGGCCGCTGATCGTCAACGCCATCGCCGACAGCCAGAAGTCGGCGGGCAAGGTCGGCCCCGACCTCTACACGACCTCGCTGTTCATCATGATCGGCCTGCTGGTCGTCGGCTTCGTCGCCAACGAACTGGTGCGGCCGGTCGACCCGAAGTACCACGAGCCGGCGTCGTCCGGCGCGCCCGTGAGGAGTGAGACCCGATGAGTGAACCGGCACCCGAGCGCGGCCGCACCGGGCTGATGATCTTCGCGTGGCTGTGGGTCGCGCTCCCGTTCGCCTACGGTGTCTACGAACTCTTTCGCAAGGTGGTCCAGCTCTTCGGCGGCTGACTAAGGTCGGTGCCATGGGAGTTCTGGTGACCGGGGCGTCACGCGGCATCGGCCGCGCGATCGCGCGGGCCTTCGCGGAAAAGGGCGACCGGGTCGCCGTCCACTACGCCTCGAACCGGGAGGACGCCGAACGCACGCTCGCCGATCTGCCCGGTTCCGGGCACGGGCTGGTCCAGGGGGATCTCTCGGATCCCGAGGTGGCGCAACGGGTCGCCGACGAGGCCGAGGCCTCGGCCGGCGGCGTCGACGTCCTGGTGAACAACGCCGCCTTCGCCCCGTCCGCCGATTCGGCCCACCCCGTCACCGAAGTGTCCTATGCGGACTGGCAGCGGATCTGGCGGCGGATGGTCGACGTCAACGTGCTCGGCACGGCGAACGTGACCTACTGCGTGGCGCGGCACATGATCGAGCGCGGCGCGGCCGGCCGCGTGGTCAACATCGGCTCGCGGGGCGCGTTCAAGGGCGAGCCCGACTTCCCCGCGTACGGCGCGAGCAAGGCCGCGCTGCACTCGCTCGGGCAGTCGCTCGCCGTGGCCCTCGCCCCGCACGGGATCGCGGTGACCTCGGTCGCGCCCGGGTTCACCGCCACCGACCGGGTCGCGATGAAGCTCGAAGGCGCGTCCGGCGAGGTGCTGCGCGGGCAGAGCCCGTTCGGCCGCGTCGGCACGCCGGAGGAGGTCGCGGCGGCGGTGCTCTACCTCGCTTCCGGCGAGGCCGCGTGGGCGTCCGGCGCGATCCTCGACCTGAACGGCGCGTCGCATCTGCGAATGTGAAGTGGATCACCCCTGCAGCAATGACGGCTCCCCGCGCGTCCAAAGAGTGTGCACAAGCTGGGGAAGGTCCTGGTCGCCGCGCTCGCGGTGACGGTGTTCGGCGGGACCGCGTACGGGTACTCGACCATCAAGTCGCTGGACGGCGTGACCCGCGAAGACGTGATCGAGGCGGCGGACCCGGGGGAGCAGCCCGCTGACGGTTCGCTGGACATCCTGCTGGTCGGGCGCGATTCGCGGACCGACGAGCAGGGCAACCCGCTGTCCCCGGAAATGCTACGTGAGCTGCGCGTGGGCGCAAACGGCGACGACCTGACCGACACGCTCATCGTGCTCCGCATCCCCAACGGGCAGAAGGCGGTGAAGGCCTTCTCGATCCCGCGCGACTCCTGGGTCGCGGAGCCGGGGACGAAGGACAAGACCAAGATCAACGGGATCTTCGGCCACGCCAAATTCGCCTCGGCGAGTGCGCAGCGCGAGGCGGGCAAGACCGACAAGGCGGAGATCGACAAGGTCGCGATCACGGCCGCGCGGAAGGCGACCTTGAAGGCGGTCGAGGACCTCACCGGCGTCAAGATCGATCACTTCGCCGAGGTCAACCTCCAGAGTTTCTACGACATCAGCAAGGCCGTCGGCGGGGTCGAGGTGTGCCTGAAACGGGACACCAGGGACATCAAGTCCGGCGCGAACTTCAAGGCGGGGCGGCAGACGATCCAGGGCGCCGACGCGCTGGCCTTCGTCCGCCAGCGCGAGGATCTGCCGCGCAGCGACCTCGACCGCGTCCGCCGTCAGCAGGTGTTCCTTGCCGGGCTGGCGAAGCAGGTGCTCTCCGCCGGGACGCTCGCCAACCCGGCCAGTCTCTCCGAACTGATCGACGCGGTGAAACGGTCGGTCGTGCTCGACGGCTCGTGGAACCTGCTGGACTTCGTCCGGCAGATGCGGGGCGTCACCGGCGGCGGCATCGCCTTCGAGACGATCCCGGTGGTCAACCCCGACTACCGCTACAACCCCAAGCAACCGACCGCGACCGCCGTGCAGGTGGACCCCGCCCAGGTGCGGGCTTTCGCCGCGTCCCTGATCGGCGCGCAGGCCACGACGACACCGCAGGCGCCCGCGGGCCCCAAGGTCGACGTCGTCAACGCGAGCGGCAAGGACGGCCTGGCCGCCCGCGTCTCGGATCTCCTGGCGGAGAAGGGATTCGGCAAGGGCGACACGACGGCCGACACCGGACGGCGGACCTCCGTCGTCCGGTTCAGCGACGCGTCCGGGCCCGCGGCGGAGATCGCGACGCTGCTCGGTGGTCTGGACACCCAGAAGGCCGACTCGATCCCGGCGGGCCATGTCCAGGTCGTCCTCGGGCAGGTCTACAAGGGACCGGGCGTGTCCGCCGGCGGCGGGGCGGCCGGGGTCCGGACCGACCAGCCCATCACCTCCGAAGACACCGAGTGCATCAACTGAGCGAGGTCAGGACACCGGTTCCAGCCGGACCACGACCGCCTTCGACACCGGGGTGTTCGACTTGTCCGCCACCGAATCCAGCGGTACCAAGGCGTTCGCCTCGGGGAAGTACGCCGCCGCGCAGCCCTGCGCCGTCGGGTACGAGACCACGCGGAACCGCGGCGCGCGGCGATCGCCGTCCCGCCATTCCGAGACCAGGTCGACCATCGCGCCGTCGGTCAGCCCGAGCGAGGTCAGGTCGTCGGGGTTGACCAGCACGACGCGGCGGGCGTCCTCGATGCCGCGGTAACGGTCGGAAAGACCGTAGATCGTGGTGTTGTACTGGTCGTGGCTGCGCATCGTCTGCAACAGCAGCCTGCCTTCGGGCACCTGCGGGTACTCGAGTTCGGAGACGGTGAAGTTCGCCTTGCCGTTGACGGTCCCGTTGAACTGCCGGGAATCGCGCGGCGCGTTCGGGAGGACGAAGCCGTCGGGCTCGCGGACCCGGGCGTTGTAGTCGTGGCAGCCGGGGACGACGCGCGCGATCCGGTCGCGGACGAGGTCGTAGTCACCGTGGAAGTCCCGCCACGGCACGGGATGCCCGGCGCCGAACAGCGCGTCCGCGAGGTGGCAGATGATCGCGACTTCGGACAGCAGGTGCTCGCTGGCCGGGGCCAGCCTGCCGCGTGAGGTGTGCACCTGCGACATCGAGTCCTCGACGGTGACGAACTGGTCGCCGGCGGCCTGGGTGTCGCGTTCGGTGCGGCCGAGGGTGGGCAGGATCAGCGCGGTCCTGCCGGGGACGACGTGTGAGCGGTTGAGCTTCGTCGACACGTGCGCCGTCAGCGAGCACGACTTGAGCGCCTTCTCGGTCAGGTCCGTGTCCGGTGTGGCGGAAGCGAAGTTGCCGCCGACGGCGAAGAAGACCTTGCCCTTCCCGTCCCGCATCGCGCGGATCGCGGCGACGGTGTCGTAGCCGTGGTCCCGCGGCACCTTGATGCCGAACTCGGTGTCGAGACTGTCCATGAAGGACTCGGGCATCTTCTCCCAGATGCCCATCGTCCGGTCGCCCTGGACGTTCGAGTGCCCGCGCACCGGGCACAGGCCCGCGCCCGGTTCGCCGATCATGCCGCGCATCAGCGCCAGGTTCGCGACCTCGGAGATCGTCTGCACCGCGTGCTTGTGCTGGGTCAGGCCCATCGCCCAGCAGTAGATGGTGCGCTTCGACGTCGCGATCATCCGCGCCAGCCGCTCGATCTGCTCACGCGGCAGCCCGGTCGCCGCGGCGACCTCGGTCCAGTCGATCTCCCGCAGATGCTTCGCGTAGTCGTCGAACCCCTCGGTGGACGACTCGACGAAAGCGCGGTCGACGATCGTGCCCGGCGTCTCCTGCTCCCACTGCACCAGCAGATGTCCGATCGCCTGGAACAGCGCGAGGTCGCCGCCGAGCCGGATCTGCGCGAACTCGTCGGCCAGCGGGGTGCCCTTGCCGACCACGCCCCGGACGTTCTGCGGGTTCTTGAACCGCATCAGACCGGCTTCGGGCAGCGGGTTGACCGCCATGATCTTCGCACCGTTGCCCTTGGCCTCCTCCAGCGCGGACAGCATGCGCGGGTGGTTGGTGCCCGGGTTCTGGCCGACCACCACGATCAGGTCCGCCTTGTGGATGTCGGCGAGCGTGACCGAGCCCTTGCCGATCCCGGTCGTCGCCGCGAGCGCCGCCCCGGAGGACTCGTGGCACATGTTGGAGCAGTCCGGGAGGTTGTTGGTGCCGTAGGAACGCACGAGGAGCTGGTAGAGGAACGCGGCCTCGTTGCTGGTGCGGCCGGAGGTGTAGAAGATCGCCTCGTTCGGGTCCTGAAGTGCGCGAAGCTCGTCCGCGACCAGGGTGAACGCGTCGTCCCAGGAGATCGGTTCGTAGTGCGACGCGCCTTCGCGCAGCACGAACGGCTCGGTGATCCGGCCCTGCTGGCCCAGCCAGTAGTCCGTCTTGTCCGCCAGCTCCTGGATGGAGTGCTCGGCGAAGAACTCGCGGCCGACCCGGCGTTTCGTGGCCTCCTCGGCGACCGCCTTCGCGCCGTTCTCGCAGAACTCCGCGAGCTTGCGGTGCTCGCCGTCGACCTCGCGAGGCTCCGGCCAGGCGCAACCGGGACAGTCGAAGCCCTCGCGCTGGTTCAGCAGGCGCAGCGTCTTCACCGTGCGCGCGGCGCCCATCTGCTCCATGCCGCGCATCAGGGAGACGGCGACCCCGGGGATCCCGGCCGCCCAGCTCTTCGGTTTCCCGACCTCGAGCTGGGTCTCGTCAACGTCGTTCGCGGGTGCTTCGCGGGTCATGACCCCATCGTGCGCCTTGCCGCCCGCGGGCGCGACCGAGGGGTGGCTCAGGCTCCCGTGTCGAGCCGGGTGATCTGCGACTCGTCCAGCGGGAACCACGGCGTCTCGTTGACGCCGCGCTCCTGCACCGCGTTCACCGTCACCGCGGCCACGACCAGCACGACCAGGCCGATGATCGCGGCGACCCCCGGCCACCGGCTCGACCCCGGCGAACGATAGCCGCCACCGGCCGCCTTCTGCTCCCTGCGCCGCTTCTTCTTGAGTTCCTTCTTGGCACCCAGCCAGGCGTCGCGTTCGGCGTGTTGCTGCCAGTCCGGATTCATCAGATCCGGATGGGTCTCGATCCGCCGGTCTTCTTCGTCCATCTCGGTCCTCTTCCCCAGGGTTCGGCCGACTACCCGCAGGTGTCCCTCGTCGGCAGGGGTTTCGTCGGGTCGTAGGTGCCGGCTTCGTCGACGGGAGGTGTTCCGGCGACGGGTCTGTCCTTGTCAGCGTACTGGGGCGCGAGGATGCCGGTCTTGGCCGCGTCACAGGCCATGTACGCGTTGTAGCCCGCGCCCTCCCCGAAGCTGAGGCCGGCGTCGGCCTTCGCGAACGGTGGCGCCTTGCGGATCACGTAGTCCTGTTCGTCCCGGACGAACGGGACGATGTCCTCCGGGGACCTGGCTTCGCCCGGATGCGCGTCGAAGGCGTACGCGGTCGTGTAACTCGCGTGGATGATCAGCTCGCCGTTCTCACCGCTCTTCGTCGTGAGGGAGCCCGTCATACGCGGACTCACCGGAAGCAGCCGGTTCGGCCCGATGAGGATCAGGTACTGGCTCTTGTCGATGGTGGCCGCGCTCGTGAGCTTCGGTTCGATCCGCTTGCGCTCGTTGGGGGTCAGCAGGGCGAGCAGTTCCGAGCCGTCGTGGTCCCGCAAGGCCCGGGAGCCGAGCCGCGCGGCCGAGATGGCCTCCGTCACCTTGCGATACGCCGCGTCGACCTCCTGCGCGGTGAAGCCGCCGACGGCTTGGCCCGCCGGGATGGTGATCCCGGCCAGCCCTTCAGCCCATTTCGCGGCGGGGGTGTGTTCGTAAGGCCGGGCGAGGTCGACCCCGTTGAGCACCGGAGGAGCCTTCGGCGGCTGCCCGGCGGTGTCCGCGGCGCCGCGTCCCCGCACTTGCTGCACGACGATCGCCGCGGCCACGAGCACGACCACGGTCACGACGAGGAACAGGATCATCACCGGACCCCGCGACATCCGGAACCGGCGGCGCGGACGCTGCTTCCGCCTCAGCTTGAGGTCCTTCTTCGCGCCGAGCCAGGCGTCGCGTTCTGCGTGTTTCCGCCAGTCCGGATTCATCAGATCCGGATGTGTTTCCAGCCGCCGGTCTTCCATGGACGAGCCCCTCCCCAGTGTGTTACGACAACGATCATCGGCGGGGAACGGCGAGCGTTACGGCCGGTGAGCAACTCGGTGGAGGGGGTTCGTAGACTTGACAATGTGACCGAGAACGCCCAGCCGCAGCAGACCGACCTTCCGGGTACCTGGAACCCGGCCGACGAAGAAGCCTCGCTCTACCAGCGTTGGGTAGACGCCGGCTACTTCACGGCCGACCCCACGTCGGACAAGCCGCCGTTCACGGTAGTCATCCCGCCCCCGAACGTGACCGGTTCGCTGCACATCGGGCACGCGTTCGAGCACACCCTCATCGACGCCATCACCCGCTACCACCGCATGCTCGGCGACGAGACGCTGTACCTGCCGGGCATGGACCACGCGAGCATCGCCGTCCACGCGCTGGTCGAGAAGCAGCTCCGCGCCGAGGGCACCAGCCGCCGCGAGCTCGGCCGCGAAGCCTTCGTCGAGCGCGTCTGGCAGTGGAAGAACGAGCACGGCGGCAAGATCCTCGCCCAGATGAAGCGCCTCGGCGAGGGCGTCGACTGGACCCGCGAGCGGTTCACCATGGACGACGGCCTGTCCAAGGCCGTCAACACCATCTTCAAGAAGCTCTTCGACGACGGCCTGATCTACCGCGCCGAGCGTCTGGTCAACTGGTCGCCGGAACTGCGGTCGGTGCTGTCCGACGCCGAGGTGAAGCACGAAGAGGTCGAAGGCGAACTCGTCTCGATGCGCTACGGCGACGGAGAGAACGCGATCGTCGTGGCCACGACCCGGATGGAGACGATGCTCGGCGACACCGCCGTCGCGGTCCACCCGGACGACGAGCGCTACACGCACCTCATCGGCACCGAGGTCGAGCTGCCGCTGACCGGGCGCAAGATCCCGATCGTCGCGGACAAGCACGTCGACCCGGAGTTCGGCACCGGCGCGGTCAAGGTGACCCCCGCGCACGACCCGAACGACTTCGAGATCGGCCAGCGGCACGACCTGCCGATGATCACGATCATGGACGAGCAGGGCCGCATCGACGGCACCGGCACCGAGTTCGACGGCATGGACCGGTTCGAGGCCCGCGTCGCGGTGCGGGAGAAGCTGCGCGAGCAGGGCCGCATCGTCGCGGAAAAGCGTCCGTACCTGCACAGTGTCGGACACTCTGAGCGCTCGAAGGAGCCGATCGAGCCGCGGCTGTCGCTGCAGTGGTTCGTCAAAGTCGGCCCGCTCGCGAAGGCCGCCGGCGACGCGGTGCGCGACGGCCGGGTGGACGTCCACCCGCCGGAGATGGAGAAGCGCTACTTCGACTGGGTCGACAACCTGCACGACTGGTGCATCTCGCGTCAGCTGTGGTGGGGCCACCGCATCCCGGTCTGGTACGGCCCGAACGACGAGGTCGTCTGCGTCGGACCGGACGAGGAGCCGCCTTCGGGCGAAGGCTGGACTCAGGACCCGGACGTCCTCGACACCTGGTTCTCCTCGGGCCTGTGGCCGTTCTCCACTCTCGGCTGGCCGGAGAAGACCCCGGACCTGAACAAGTTCTATCCGACGTCGGTGCTGGTCACCGGCTACGACATCCTGTTCTTCTGGGTCGTGCGGATGATGATGTTCGGCCTCTACGCCACCGGCGAGGCGCCGTTCAAGACCATCGCTCTGCACGGCATGGTCCGCGACCAGTTCGGCAAGAAGATGTCGAAGACTGCGGGCAACGGCGTCGACCCCATCGAGTGGATGGACCGCTACGGCACCGACGCGCTGCGCTTCACCCTCACCCGCGGCGCCAACCCGGGCACCGACGTGCCGATCGGCGAGGAGTGGGTCGCGGGCTCCCGGAACTTCACCACGAAGCTCTGGAACGCCACCAAGTTCGCGATGATGAACGGCGCGGACGCGAACGCCCCGCTGCCCGCCGCCGCGGAGCTCACCGAGGCCGACCGCTGGATCCTCGGCAGGCTCGACAGCGTCGTCACCGACGTCACCGCGTACCTGGCGGACTACCAGTTCGCGAAGGCCACGGACCTGCTCTACCAGTTCACCTGGACCGAGCTGTGCGACTGGTACCTGGAGCTGTCGAAGGTCCAGGTCTTCCAGGGTGACGAGGCCCGCGTGACGGCGACGCGCGCCGTGCTCGGGCACGTGTTCGACACCGTGCTGAAGCTGCTGCACCCGTTCATCCCGTTCATCACCGAGAAGCTGTGGACGGCGCTGACCGGCCGCGAGTCGCTGGTGATCGCCCCGTGGCCGGTGGCGAACGGCTCCTACGCCGACGGAGTCGCCGACAAGCGGATCGCGGACGTGCGGAAGCTGGTCACCGAGGTCCGCCGGTTCCGCGCGGACCAGGGCCTCAAGCCCAGCCAGAAAGTGGCCGCGCGGCTGTCCGGCGACGGGTTCGCCGAGATCGCCGGGCACGACGAGCCGATCCGCTCGCTGGTGCGGCTCACCCAGCCCGAGGACGGTTTCGCGCCGAGCGCGTCGCTGGAGGTCGGGCTGTCGGCCGGTGTCGTGACCGTCGAGCTGGACCTGTCCGGCACGGTCGACGTCGCCGCCGAGCGCAAGCGTTTGCAGAAGGATCTCGGCGCGGCGGAGAAGGAGCTGGCGCAGGCCGAGGCCAAACTCGGCAACCAGGCCTTCATCGACAAGGCGCCGGAGCCGGTGATCGGCAAGATCCGGGCCCGCAAGGAGACCGCGGTCGCGGACATCGAGCGCATCAACGCCCGGCTAGCCGCCCTCCCCGCCTCCTGACCCATGTCATGAAAGGGTCGTTCAGGACACTTTTCGTCCTGAACGACCCTTTCATGACACTCAGCGGAGGTGACGGAGGATCACTCCGGTCACGCCGGCCATCCCCGTGCGATACGGGTGGTAAGCCGCCGCGGCGAGCAGTTTCGTGTGCTGCCCGTTGATCCACGCGGCCCCGTTCGGCGCGCAGGCGTCGTGCCCGGCCGACGGGCCGAACGTGTCCACAAAGGACGAATTCCCGTCATCGGCGACGGCCTTCTCGATCGCCGAGTTCAACGCCCTCTCGACGTCGTTCAGCCAGGCGTAGTCACCTTCGGCGAACGGCAGGATCTTCGGGCAGTAGCCGGACTCCGGCGCGATCCTCGGGTAGCCGATGACGAGCACGTCGGCGCGCGGCGCGCGGGCGTGGATCCCGGCCAGCACCTTCTCGACGTTCTTGCCGGTTTCGGCGATCTTGGCCTTGATGGTGTCGACACCGCCGACGGTGAACCTGTCCTGGCACGGGTTCCCGGCCGGATCGCTCGCGCGCAGGGACGGGCACGTGCCGACCAGCGTGCCGAAGACGCCGTAGTCGTTGCCGCCGATGCCGACGGTGACCAGGTCGGTGTTCGCGCGCAGGGCGCTGAACTGGGGCGGGTTGCTGCCGAGGAGCACGCTCTGCCGCTCCGTCATGTCGCCGGTGTCGGCGCCGCCGCAGCTGATGTCGGTGAAGGAACGGACGCCCAGCGCCGCGGCGAGCATCGACGGGTAGTTCTGGGTGGATTTGCCGCAGAAGAGCGGATCGAGGCGGGGGAGCGGGATGAGCGGACCGGAGGTGTAGGAATCACCCAGCGCGACGTAGTTCCGGTAGGACCGCGTCGCGGCGGTGGCCGCCGTGGTGGAGGCGATCAGCAGGACGACGGCCGAAACGGCCGCGAACAGGACGCGTCTGAAGCGCATTGGGACCCCGATCTCCGGACTGGACGGTCTCTCAAAAATGAACCGCATCCGCACCGGTCGCCGCCGCCGATCGGGTGGTCACGCACCGGTTTCACCCGCTTGGGGTGTCACATCGGGTGATCGTCCTCCGGTCTCCGGTAGACGAGGAGATAGCGGTAGAACAGCAGGTTCCGGATCTTGCTCCCCGGCAGCAGCCGGGCCGCGTCGCGCCGGATCCGGTTCATCGGCGGGAAGGACTCCTGGACGGGGGCGGCCGGGAGTGGATCGACCCCGCCGTTGAGCCGGTCGCCCGCGTACACGACCACCCTGGCCAGCGCGTTGACCGGCGAGGCGACCAGGCCGCGGACGAAGTCGGCGGGCGTGCTGGGTCTGCCGAGACCGAGCACGGCCAGCACCCCGCCGGGGACCAGCGCGTCCCGCAGTCTCGTGACCGTGCCGAACGGCACGTGGTGCAGCGACGCGAGACAGGAGATGAAGTCGTACGCCCCCTCAGGCAGTTTCTCGGCGGCCACGTCGGCCTGCCGGTACGAGATCGTGCCGGGTCCCGGCGAGCCTGCCGCGCCCGCCAGGTCGATCATCGCGCCGGACCGGTCGATCGCCTCGACGTGCATCCCGGTCGCCGCGAGCCGCCGGGCGAACCGTCCGCTGCCGCAGCCCACGTCCAGCGCCACCCCCGGGCCGGGAGGCAGCTGGTCGAGCAGCAGCGGGTGGTAGTGGTCGTTGTGGTTGAACCCCATGCGTCGAGAGTGCCAGGAAAAGCCGCACGTAGACTCGGTCCGACAGGGAGCAAGGCTAAGAGGAGAGTTCGTGCCGCGTGGTGACGGCCGGGATCCCGAAGAATTCGCGGAATCCCCGGACCTGGCAGATCTGGACAGTTTCGCCGGCGTCGACGAATTGGGGGCACGTGCCCACGATCCGTCCGACGACACCGACCCGGATCTGGACGCACCCGACGCCGCGTACCAGGCGGGCGGCGGCGCCGGCGGCGGGATCGGCGGGATCGGGCAGCTGGGGGACAACCTCGCGCTCGGGCCCGTGCCGGACCTCGTCGCCCCGGAGGACGTGGAACTGCACGAACTGGACGATCAGGGCGACGAGTTCACCCCGTCCGATCCGAACGGTCAGCAGGCGCGCCGCGAACTGCTCGCCGTCGAGGCCGAGCTGAACCAGCGCTGGCCCGAGACCAAGATCGAACCGTCCCTCGCCCGGATCGCGGCCCTGGTCAACCTCATGGGTGAACCGCACCGCGGCTACCCGGTGCTGCACGTCGCCGGGACCAACGGCAAGGGCTCGACCACCCGGATGATCGACGCGCTGCTGACCCGCATGGGCCTGCGCGTCGGCCGGTACACGAGTCCTCACCTGCAGCTGGTCACCGAGCGCATCGCGCTGGACGGCGCCCCGATCCCTGCCGCCGCGTACGTCGACCTGTACCGCGACGTCGCGCCGTACGTGACCATGGTCGACAACGCGGGCGGGGCCGACGCGGTGCCGATGAGCAAGTTCGAGGTGCTCACCGGCATGGCGTTCGCCGCCTTCGCCGACGCGCCCGTCGAGGCCGCCGTCATCGAAACCGGGCTCGGCGGCACCTGGGACGCCACCAACGTCGTGGACGGCGACGTCGCCGTCATCACGCCGATCGGTGTCGACCATGTCGAGTACTTCGGCGGCACGCCGAGCGGGGCGGCGGTGGAGAAGGCCGGGATCATCAAGCCCGGCAGCGTCGCGGTCATCGCCGAGCAGGACCCCGAAGTCCAGAAGATCCTGCTGGAACGCGCCATCGAGGTGGACGCGAGCGTCGCCCGCGCGGGCAGCGAGTTCGGCGTGCTGGAACGCGAGGTCGCCGTCGGCGGGCAGATGCTGAAGCTGCAAGGTCTCGGCGGCGTCTACGACGAGATCTTCCTGCCGCTGCACGGCGCGCACCAGGCGGCCAACGCCGCGCTCGCGCTGGCCGCCGTCGAAGCCTTCTTCGGCGCGGGCAAGGACAAGCAGCTGGTCGTCGAAGCCGTCCGCGAGGCCTTCGCCGAGGTGGAGACCCCCGGCAGGCTGGAGCGCGTCCGCGCCGCGCCGACCGTGCTGCTCGACGCCGCCCACAACCCGCACGGCGCCAAGGCGCTCGCCACCACCGTCGCCGAGGAGTTCGCCTTCCGGCGCCTCGCCGCCGTGGTCGGCGTGATGGCCGAGAAGGACGCGCGGGGCATCCTCGACGCGCTCGAACCGGTCGTCACCGAGATCGTCGTCACCCGGAACTCGTCCCCGCGCGCGATGCCGCTCGACGAACTCAACGACGTCGCCATCTCGATCTTCGGCGAGGACCGCGTCGTGGCCGAGCCCAGTCTGGACGCCGCGATCGAAACCGCCATCGGCCTCGTCGAGCAGAGCGACGACCCCGAGGAACCGCTGGCGGGCGGGGGCGTGCTGGTCACCGGCTCGGTCGTCACCGCGGGCGAGGCCAGGACCCTGTTCGGTAAGGAGCCGGCGTGACCGACGAGACCCCGAAGCCGCCCGCCAAGGACCCGATGAAGTCCTTCCGCGGCGTGATGGCCGGTTCCCTGATCATGGAGGGCATCACCGTCGCGCTGGCGCTGCCGGTGGTGGCGAAACTCGGCGGCGGGGTCGGCTCGCTCACCGGCTGGTCGGTGATCGTGATCGCGGTCGCGCTGATCGCGCTGTGCGGCTTCCTCAAGAAGCCGTGGGCGGTGCCCGCGGTGCTCGCCCTGCAGGTCGCGCTGATCGCGTTCTTCGTCGCGCTGCCCGCGGTGGCGATCCTCGGGGTGATCTTCCTCGGGATCTGGCTGTGGCTCCTGTGGCTGCGGCGCGATGTGGCCCGGCGGATGGCGGCCGGGACCCTGCCGAGTCAGCAGCAGCAACCTCAGTAAGCCTCGTGAGTGGCAGGGACGGTTCTCTTGAGAGGTGCTGGGTTTCTGGCGTGCGCTCATCCGGCTGTGATGTCCTGATGTCCGTGAAGGCCTCCTTGAGGGACCCAGAGTCCCTCAAGGAGGCCTTCACGGACTTGGCACCTGACACGCCACCTGTGCCCTACCTCTCA